>CALIXC010000028.1 GCA_938046755.1 uncultured Lautropia sp.
AGTGGGCTGTTTCAGTTTTGGCCGCTCAAGACACCCCCACGGGGAACCGCTCATTCGTTGCCCCTCCCTATTGAGCCTCGCACACCTCTCGCTTTCCATGGAAGCTCCCGACACATTGGACGCGGCCATCGCGCAATGGGGCACTCAGGGAGACCTCATCTGTGGCACAGGTCTTTGAGAGCGTGCTGGGCCTGACAGACTGATCGGCTCATCCAGAAATAAAAAAGCGGCAGGCATCCAGAGACACCTGCCGCCCGATCGAAGGCCGCCTGGTCAGCACTTCATCCGCAGACGAAGTGCCATGGCTGAAAACTCAGACAGACCGCCTGGCCTTCAGGACATTCCGAAGCAACAGTCCCCGCTGCTTCGGAACATTGCCATCAGTGAGTGCTCACCGACAGGCCGATGCCGCTGTATGCCGGCAACGCGTCGCGTGCGATGTAGCGACGGCCATCGATCAGCGGAACCGCAGCGCGACCCGCCTTCTGCTGCAGCTCCGGCACGGCCTTGTAGTCGGGCCAGCTCGTCACCAGCAGCACGGCCTCGGCCTGCGCCAGGGCATCATCCAGCTTGGGCTGGAACTGATAGGCACTTTCCGGGACACCGAAGTCGGCCAGCGCCTTCTTGCCGGTCTGAACCGCGATCGGATCGTGAGCGGTCACTTTCGCGCCTTCCTTCACCAGCGCAGCGATGATCGGCAGCGCCGGCGATTCGCGCACGTCGTCGGTACCCGGCTTGAAGGCCACGCCCAGCACGGTCACGCGCTTGCCCTTCAGGTCGTTGCCCACCTGCTCCTTCAACAGGCGCAGCATCTGCTCGGGCTGCGTCTTGTTGGTCGAGAGCACCGCGTCCAGCATCGGCGTGTCCACGCCACGGTGCTGGGCATGCGCCGTGATGGCCTTCACGTCCTTCGGGAAGCAGCTGCCGCCAAAGCCGCAGCCCGCCCACAGGAAGGAGGTAGCACCCGCCGTCTTCAGCTTGCCCTCGCCGTCACGGTAGATCAGGTGCTTCATCAGGTGCAGGCCCTTGAACACCTCGGCCGCATCCAGTTCACCGATGCCGTCGCAGATCCGCGCGATCTCGTTCGAGAACGAGATCATCGTGGCCATGAAGGCATTGGAGGTGTACTTGATCATCTCGGCCGTGCGCGGCGTGGTCTGGATGATCGGCGTGTTCCGGAACATCGCGTACATCTCGGCCAGCTGCGCCGTGCTGCGCGCATCAATGCCGCCCACCACGATCCGGTCCGGCTCCTGGAAGTCCTTCACGGCCACGCCTTCGGCCAGGAACTCGGGGTTCATGCCCAGGCCGAAGTCCTTGCCGGCCACCAGGCCCGAGGCTTCCTCGATGGCCTTGCGCACCACCGTGTCGGTCGTGCCCGGGACCACCGTGCTCTTGACCGTCACCACGCAGTAATGCGGCTGCTTGCCGGCGGCTTTCGCGGCTGCGGCCTGATCCTTCAGCACCTTGCCGATCTCGCGCGAGACCTGCAGCACGTAGCTCAGGTCGATGGTCTTGCCATCGAAGGGCGTACCCACGCAGATCAGGGCGACATCGGCGCCATCCATCGCGTCTGCCAGCGAAGTGGTCGCTCGCAGACGTGTACCGACGTTGGCCTTCAGCAGTGCTTCCAGACCGTCCTCATGGATCGGCGGCTCACCCCGATTGATGCGCTCGACCTTGGCTGCATCCACGTCGACGCAGGCCACCTCGTGCCCGACCGAAGCCAGGCACGTTCCCGACACCAGACCGACGTAGCCGGTTCCCACCACACACAGTTTCATCATGCAGCCTCTGCATCACGATTGAAGTAATACCAGTTGAGGATGCGGCGCAGACCCGTGTCCACATCCACTTCCGGCGCATAGCCCAGCTCGGTGCGTGCCTTGGTGATGATCGGGCAGCGCCGGTTGGGGTTGTCCTTCAGATAGACCTCACCCTCGCTGGACAGCTTGTGAATGACCTTGCCTTCGTAGCCCCACAGTTCCTTCGCCAGCTTCTGCACCCGCTCGGCCAGCTCGCGCATGGTGATCTCGGGCGTCTCGATGCCGATGTTGTAGGGCTCGCCCCGGCGGCCGTTGACCAGCACGCGCAGGTAGCCCGACAGGGCGTCGGTGATGTAGCAGAAGGTGCGGGTCGGCGAACCGTCGGACAGCATCACGATGTCGCGGCCGGCCAGCACGTCGCGGGCGAAGTCGGGCAGCACGCGGCCGTCGGTGATCTTCAGGCCCGGGCCATAGTTGTTGAACGGCCGTGCCTGCGAAACGGGCACGCCCTTGTTCTGGGCATACAGCACGCACAGCGTCTCGCCCACCCGCTTGGACTCGTCATAGCAGGCACGCGGGCCGGTGCACGACACCAGGCCGCGATAGGTCTCGGGCGTGGGGATGGCGTCGGGCGTCGGGTCGCCGTAGATCTCGCTGGTGGAGAAGAACAGGAAGCCCTTCATCGAGCCCGGTTCCTTCTGGTTGCGCTCGGCCGCGTAGTCCAGCATCAGGCGCAGGCCATTGACGTTGGCGTCAATGGTCTCCAGCGGATACTTGCGGTAGTACATCGGCGAGGCGATGGAAGCCGCGTGGATGATGAAGTTGGCCGGCTCCAGATCGGTCGGGATCGGATGCGTCACGTCATGCTTGCGCAGCTTGATCTCTTCCGACTTCGCGCCTTCCAGCCAGGCCGGCACGCCACGCACATAGTTGTCCAGCACCGTCAGGCGGATCTTCTTGCCGGGCGCGGCCGTCTTGTTCCAGTGGCCCATCGACAGCACCAGGTAGTAGCCCAGGAAGCCAGCGCCCCCCGTCAGCCACACATGGTTGCCAGCCAGCGCCTCGAACTGCGGACGGGCCTTGCGGATCAGGTCGTCCAGATCCTGGTTGATCAATTGGTCAATGGGAAGCAGACCAGAAGGCGTTGTCATCGAGTTTACCCCGTAAGTAAGCACTGACTCGTTCGTGATTGGCCGACCCGGGCGCCCCTGCGGGAGAAGCGCTGACCGGCCCTGTTCCTGGACCGGTCCCGCCGCTGTCGCCTTCGACGGCCCGCAGGCCAGCCGGACGCACCGGGATCGTTCCGAGGATTATCGTCAATTTATCCGGCGCTCGCGTGTAAATAGTTGGCATGGGAGCAGGTGCGTCCCGACGAAAAAACAACAGGCCGGGGATGAGCAACAGAGCCTGCCTCCATCCCCGGCCTTCCCTGCAGCCTCCGGAGCGTCACAGGAAGGACGGTGCCTCCCCCTCAGGAAGCGTTGGCCGCCCGCATGGCCTTCAGGCCCTCATCCAGGTCAGCGATCAGTGCTTCGGCCGGCTCCAGCCCGCAGTGGATGCGGATCAGCGCCCCCCCCTTCCAGGGCTGGACGCTGCGGCAGCCATCCAAGTGCGCGGGCATGATCAGGCTCTCAAAGCCGCCCCACGAGAATCCCAGCGCGAAATGGCGCCGACTATTGCACAGCGCCATGATCGCTGCCGGGGACATCGGCTTCTTCAGCTCGAAGGCAAAGAGCCCGTTGCTGCCCAGGAAGTCGCGCTTGAAGAGCGCATGCTGCGGATGACTCTCCAGCCCGGGGTGCAGCACCCGAACCACATCCGGCTGCGTCTCCAGCCAGCGGGCCACCGCCAGTGCCGTCTGCTCGTGCATGCGCAGCCGCGCATCAACCGTGCGGATGCCCCGCAGTACCAGCCAGGCATCATCACCGCCCACGCAGATGCCCAGCTGCCGCACCGTTTCCCACAGTTTCTGCCACAGCGGCTCGCGCACCACAACGGCCCCCATCAACACGTCGGCGTGGCCACACCAGTACTTGGTCAGCGCCGGGATGGAGATGTCCACGCCCCAATCGAACGGCCGCGCCAGCCGGGGCGAGGCGTACGTATTGTCGATGGCCGTCAGGATGCCACGCTGGCGCGCCCAGGCGCAGATGGCCGGCACATCCTGGATCTCGAAGGTATAGCTGCCCGGGCTTTCCAGATAGATCATCCGGGTGTGAGCGCTTGCCAACTTTTCCAGATCTTGCGGCGTGGCCAGCGGGTCGAAGTAGATGGTGCGCACCCCGAACTTGGCCAGCAGCGTATCGGCAAAGGTGCGCGCCGGCCCGTAGACCGAATCGCTCATCAGGATCTCGTCACCCGGCGAAGTGAACGCCCACATCACCGTAGAGATCGCAGCCAGGCCCGAAGGCATCAGGGCAGCCCGCACGGCGTGGGGTGCCCCCTCCAGCTCGGCCACGGCATCCATCAGCGCATAGGTGGTCTCGGTGCCCGCCGTGGCGTAGGTGGAATGGTGCAGCTCGCCCCGGTCCGTGCGCCGGCCGGCCTCGATGGCCGCCTGCACCGATTCGAAGATCACGCTGGATGCCCGGACCACGGGCGGGTTGACCACCTTGATGGGGCGGCTGATGCCACGGCCTGCCTGGATCGGCTCACAGCCTTGCACCCTCGGATGGCCCCCCGGCAAGGCCGATGCCTGATGTTCTTCCGTACCCTGTCTGGAACCGGCGGCCCCGGCAGATTGCTTGTCCGTCACGACGAAACTCCCTATGCACAGATGCACCATCACTCCTTCCCGGCAGCGATGGCAATCAAAAAGTAAGCGCACACTCTTCGTGTATTCGAGGTATCCGAGACACCTGGGCGCCCTCCCCTGCCCCGGACAGGCATCGTTCAAACCGATGTCCTGGGGACGGAAAGCGTCGATGGAAGCCGGGCCACATGAAGCGTGCCAAGGACTCGGCAGCCCTCGATGCGCAGGGGTCCATTCTGTCAGAAATGTTTCCGCCGGCCCCGTCCAACCCTCAGACTGTCGACTCCCTGGATTCCACATGATGGAGCCCAGTGCCGCCATCCGGATTCTGTTCTTCACACGCCACTGTTTTCGTGCCGCCAGCCCACCATACCCGTCCACGGTAGTCGACTTCAGGAAAGCACCAGACAGGCTCACGAACCCCGTTCAGGCAGACTGGTCGTCATCGCTCGGGCTCGCCCTCCATCGCGCACAGCGGCCCGCCAGAACTCCCTCTTCCGTTTCCACCTCATGCCGACATACGGGCGTTAACGCCATAGTAGGCACTCGCTCACACACAGAAAGCCGTGTCAGCCCCCCTCCCCTGCCCCGCCATGCCC
>CALIXC010000029.1 GCA_938046755.1 uncultured Lautropia sp.
CCCGCTTGCCCCCCTTCCCGCCCTCTGTTTCGCCGGTATCCGTCGACACGACGGTCATGAGGTATTCGACACCAAACGCAACGCCCGCCCCTACGTGGGCCGCTTCGCCCCCTCGCCCAGCGGACCGCTGCATGCCGGCTCGGTGGTGGCTGCCCTGGCCAGCTACCTGGATGCACGCGCGCACGACGGCACCTGGCTGCTGCGCATCGAGGACATCGACCCACCCAGGGTGGAGCCCGGCTCGGATATCCGCATTCGCCACCAACTGCAGTTCCTGGGGCTGCACTGGGACGCGCCGCCCTGGTACCAGTCGGCGCGCGTGGACCGCTACCAGGCAGCCTTCGACTGGCTGAAGGAACAGGGGCATCTCTATGGCTGCGGCTGCACCCGCCGGGAGATCACCCAGGCCTGGCAGGCCCGTTGGCAGCAGATAATTCAGAATTCAGACGATACTCGTCTGGCCCAGATGCCCGAGGAAACGCCCTACCTGGGCACCTGTCGCCATGGCCTGCCCCCCGGACGGCAGGCGCGAGCCTGGCGATTCCAGACGACCGAAGGAGACGTGGACTTCGAGGATCGCTGCCTGGGCTGGCAGCGACAGCACCCTGCACAGGACTGCGGTGATTTTGTATTACGACGTGCCGATGGCGTCTGGGCTTACCAGCTGGCCGTGGTGGTGGATGACGCCGAGGCAGGCATCACCGACATCGTGCGCGGCGCCGACCTGCTGAGCTCCACCGGCCGACAGATGCAGCTTCAGCAGGCGCTGGGCATCCCGCACCCGCGCTACCTGCACCTGCCGCTACTGATGGGTGACAACGGTCAGAAGCTCTCGAAGCAGAACGGCGCGCCCGGCATCGACGACTCGGGACGCATCAACCCCACCGTCATTCTGAATGCAGCCGCCCAGGCCCTGGGGCTGCGCCCGCCCGGCAGCCGGGATCCGCAGCGCTGGCTGCACGCCGCCACTGAGCAGTGGCGGGAGCGCTTCGGCCCAGCCTGAGTGCTTACAGCACCACCAGACTCAGCAGCCAGATGAACAGGATCGCGACGATCCCCTGCATGGCCGTGGCCGCTGTCTGGGCCCGCAGGGCCTGGGCCACGCTCATGCGCGAGAACTGGGTGACGACCCAGAAGTAGGAGTCGTTGGCGTGAGAGACCGTCATCGCACCTGCGCCGATGGCCATCACGCACAGCAAACGACCCATCTCGCTGTCCAGACCGATGGAAGCCATCAAGGGCGCCACCAGGGTGGAGGTCGTCACCAGCGACACGGTGCTGGAACCCTGCGCGGTCTTGAGCGCCGCCGCCACCACGAAGGGCATGAACACGCCCAGCCCCACGCTGGACAGCGTATGCCCCAGATAGCTGCCCACCGGGGTTTCCTTGATGACGGCCCCGAAGGCGCCCCCGGCCCCGGTGATCAGCAGGATGGGCGCCGCCAGCACCAGGCCCTGCGTGATCAGCGCACTGATGCGCTCGGCCCGGTCTTCACCCCGGATCAGCAGCAGCGAGAACAGGAAGCCGATCAGCAGCGCACACAGCGGCTTGCCCAGGAAGGCGGCAGCCGTGAACAGCAAGCCGGAACCTAGCGGCCGCGACGGGAAGGCAGCCACCGAGCCGATGCAGATCAGCGCGATGGGCAGCACGATCGGCATGAAAGCCATCAGGGGTGACGGCATCTGGGCATGACGGGTCTGATCGGCAGATCCGTCGGTGTCGTCCGCATCGGCATAGCGCGTGGCGGCCACGGCATCGGCCGGTGATGAAGCCTCCCTGTCTGCGGCGTTCACCGAGCCCGCAGTGCTGACCTGCCTGGCAGCGCCCTCGCCCTGCGGCTGCTCATGAACGAAGCGATTGGCCCACAGCCAGCCGGCCAGGCAGGCGGGTACCGACACCACCAGACCCATGACGATCACCAGCCCCAGGTTGTCGGCCAGGCCCAGGTTGCCCGCGGCCGCAATGGGCCCCGGCGTGGGGGGCACGAAGTTGTGCGTGGCGTACAGGCCGGTAGCCAGCGCCACGCTCATGGCGATGGAGGAGACCTTCAGGCGTTTCGCCAGCGTTTCCTTCAGCGAGTTGAGAATGACGTAGCCGGAATCACAGAACACCGGAATGGAGACGATGGCCCCGATGACGGACATGGTGAGCGTGGGAAAGCGCTCTCCCAGCACCTTGATGACCGACTCCGCCATGACCACCGCCGCGCCAGTACGCTCCATCACCAGCCCGATGATGGTGCCGAACACGATGACCAGGCCAATGCTGCCCAGGATGCTGCCGAAGCCGGTACCGACCGTGTCGGCGATCTTGGGCAGCGGCATGCCATAGAAGAAGGCCGTGAGGAACGCGGCCAGGACCAACACCAGGAACGGGTGCCACTTCAGCTTTGCCGTGCTGAAGACGATGAACGCGATGACGATAGCCAAGCCGATGATCGTCATGATCCCCTCTTCTTTAGAAATTGTCGTGTGATGACAACTATAAAGAGATCAAATGACGAAAGCAAACCTGGTACGTGCCTGCCCAATGATGCCTTGCGTTGCAACGCAAGGCGGTGACGATGGTTCAGAAACCGAAGGACGCCACCCGCAATCAGAAGCCGATATCACCCTCCCGGCTTGCCCCCCAGCAGCACGGCCAGCTTATGCGAGGGATGGCGGATGGCGCTGGAAGGCGCACTGCCCCTGCGACCGGCAGCCGCTGCGGGTGCACCGCCCTGGATGACGGCCGGCGTGTCAGCGCTGGTACCACCTGCAGCCGATACCCGCCCCCGCCCCGACGCATCCGCACCGGCCGTGGCCGGTTCGCTGGGCACATAGGGCGCATGAAAGAGCGGATCATCGACCACGGGCTGCGGCGCAGGATAGCGGGCAGCGCGTTCGGCACTGGGCGCATGGCCGCGCAGGTTGCCCTCGCGGCGGCTACCGCGATCACGACTGGAACGCGACGGTGCGCCGATGCCACGCGAATCCCCGCTGCGTGCCGTCGCTTCGCCACCGCCACGGTGGCCGCGACAGTCATCCCGACTGCGACGCTCGCCCCGGCCGCGAGCAGAAACCGGCAGCTGCAGCTCCTGCACGTCCAGCTTGCGTTTGGTGAGCTTCTCGATCTCGGCCAGCGCCTTCCGGTCGTGGTCGACCATCAGCGACAGCGCCATACCGGATGCGCCGGCACGGCCGGTGCGCCCGATGCGGTGCACGTAGTCCTCGGGCGAATGCGGCAGGTCGTAGTTGATGACGGCCGGCAGCTCGGCAATGTCCAGCCCCCGGGCCGCCACATCGGTAGCCACCAGCACCTTAATCTCGCTGGCCTTGAAGCCATCCAGCGTCTTCAGGCGCTCCTGCTGGGACTTGTCTCCGTGAATGGCCTCGGCCAGGAAGCCTTCCTTCTGCAGATGCCGGGCCAGACGGCCGGCACCAATTTTGGTGTTGGAGAAGACGATGACCTGTTCGATGCTGCGCTCGCGGATGAGCACGCCCACGGCGTCACGCTTGAGGTCTTCGGACGGCACGTGGTAGACGGTCTGCTCGACGTTCTCGGCCAGTGTGTTGGGCCGGGCCACCTCGATGAGCTTCGGCTCGTTCAGGAAGCGCTTGGCCAGCTTGCGGATTTCGTCCGAGAAGGTGGCCGAGAACATCAGGTTCTGACGGCGCGGATTGAGTAGATTGATGATGCGCTGGATGTCGGGCAGGAAGCCCATGTCCAGCATCCGGTCGGCCTCGTCCAGCACCAGCAGCTGCACCTGCGACAGGTTCACCGACTTCTGCTGGACGTGGTCCAACAGCCGCCCGGGGGTAGCAATGAGGATCTCGACGCCGGTGCGCAGCGCATTGGTCTGCGGCTGCATGTCGACGCCACCGAAGACGGCGGTGGAGCGCAGCGGCGTGAACTGGATGTAGGTCTTGACATTGTCGTGGATCTGGTCGGCCAGCTCTCGCGTGGGGGCGATGATGAGCGCCCGGACCGGGTGGCGCGCCGGCGAGGCACTGTGACTGGCCAGCGGCATGAGCGCATTGATGATAGGCAGTGCAAAGCCGGCCGTCTTTCCAGTACCGGTCTGGGCAGCAGCCATCACGTCATGGCCAGCCAGAACCACCGGGATGGCCTGAGCCTGGATGGGGGTAGGCTTGGTGTAGCCGGCAGCGGTGACGGCCTTGAGCACGTCGGGATGCAGGTCGAAATCACTGAAGGTGATGGTGACCGGTTCCGGGGCGCCTTCGGGCGCGGGGGCAGTTGACAAAGTCATGTCCCGATTGTAGCCGAATGCCGCCTGAAACCCGCATGACAGGCCGTCCCGAAGCCCTCCGGGCCGTTGCGCGGGCGTTGCACCAGCCTCCTATGTCGGGGGCCTTGCCAACCCGTGCCGGAGACATGCGCGGCAGCGCCCAATACACGCCCCTTCATTGTGACTCTCGTGCATCGGGATCGGGAGGCAGCCAGGCGCGCACCCGCAACCCGGGATGCGCATTTTCCAAGGTAAGCCGGCCACCGTGGGCCTGGGCCACCAGGCGGCACAGATAGAGCCCCAGCCCCACACCACCGGCGTGGCGTGAACGCGCTGCATCGGGACGATGGAAGGGTTCGGCCAGCTTCGAGAGCTGTTCCTCGGGCACACCCGGCCCCCAGTCCCGAACTTCGATGACACAGCCGCCCGTGGGAATCCTGTCGATCCGCACCATGGCAATGGCATCCATGTCCGGTGCCACCGTATGGCCGGGGCCGGCTGCCGTATTGGTCGTAGCGATTCCGCCTTCATCAGGCATGGTGCTTCCAAACGCACCCTTCTTGTCGGAATCATGCCCTCCTCCACCATGTCGCACGGCATTTTCCAGCAGGTTGCGCAGCAGCAGGCGAAGACGGGTGGCATCCAGCCACTGTGGCGGCAGCTCCGGCAGTACATGAAGCGCGACCTGTACGCCAGGGTGGCGCTTCTGCAGCTCGGCGATAACACTGCGGGCCACGACGGCCAGGTCCAGACTTTCCCGCTGCAGAGCGACATGGCGGTCGGACAGGCGCTCGCTTTCCAGCAGATCCTCCACCAGGGCAGACATCTCCCGCAGGTCACGCAGCAGGGCCTCGCGTTGCGGCTGCACGTCGGGGTCGTCCTCGGACAGCAGCTCGGTGTGCAGACGCGCGCGGGTCAGCGGGCTGCGCATCTCGTGGCTGATAGCCAGCAGCAGGCTGCGCTTGGCATCCAGCATCTGCCGGATGTCCTCGCCCATGGTGTTGAGCGTCGTGGCCAGCTCGCCCAGCTCCCCGTGCCGCCGGGTCCAGGCAGCCGGGATGGGGTCGTCGAAGTTGCCCTGGCCGAAGCGGCGGGCACCGGCGCTGATGGCATCCAGCGGCCTGAGCGTGCGGCGCACGTACCACCAGGCCAGCAACGTCAGCAGCAGCAGCGCGGTCAACCCCCGGGCCAGCGGGTCCGAGCCATCATGCCGTGCCAACATGGCATGGCGGTCGATGCCGAACACGAGCTGATGCCCATCGGGCGTCGAGCGCTCGGTGATCTGCCTGATCTGCTGCCAGCCGGGGGGCTCGTCGGCCCATCCCCTCCCATCCCCGACACGGGCACCATGATGCCCCGTCCCGCGCTCATCATGACGTTCTGTTCCGGACATGGGTCCATCCCACGATGGCCAACCCTCCCGCACACCGTCACCCTCATGCCCCCAGTCATGTCGAGGCTCCTGGGGGTGCGATGCCCATCGGATGACCGGTCCCTCGATGCGCACCGTCACCGGCAGGCGCTGCACCAGTGCACGGGCGCGTTCAACACTGGGATGGCCATCAACCGTGATCTCCTCGGCCAGACGGTCGACATAATCGACCAGCAGCAGCTGGGCTGCCAGCTGCCAGCGCGTGGCCACCACCTGCCGAACGGCGCCGATGAACACGACCATCAGCGCCGCTGCCAACACCAGAAACACCAGCACCATGCGCAGCTTGATCGAGAACGCCAGGCGTGCCGGAAGACCGCGCACCTCGGCAAGGAAGCTTCTCGTGAAGGCGCGCCCCCGGGCAAGCCAGCTCCTGGCGGCCTGCATCATGCCTCCTGCCGCCGCAGTGCCAGCGCATAGCCGACATTGCGCAACGTCTTGATGGCCACCAATGGCTCCAGCTTTCGACGCAGACGGCTGACAACGATATCCACGGCCCGACTGTAGAGATCCACCTCATGGCCTCGCAGCCGGCCCAGGATATCGTCACGGCTGAAGACACGGCCCGGCTCGCGGGCCAGAATCAGCAGCAGTTCATATTCGGTGCCAGTCAGCGCCACTTCCTCGTCGTGACGCAGCACACTGCGCCGGACGGGATCGATCACCAGCCCCTCGAAACGCAGCACCGAGGCATCCTCAGGGTGCACGCCAGCAGAATCCGCGCCGCCCCCCGAAGAAGCTGCGCGGAACCGCCGCAGCACCGTCTGCACCCGTGCCACCAGCTCGCGGGGCTCGAAGGGCTTGGGCAGGTAGTCGTCAGCGCCCATTTCCAGGCCCACCACGCGGTCGGTCAGCTCTCCTCGCGCCGTCAACATGATGACCGGCACCTGGCTGTCCTTCCGGATCTGGCGGCAGACCTCGAAACCGTCCATCTCCGGCAGCATGATGTCGAGAATCGCCGCATCGAAATTGCCCTCCTGAAGCCGCGCCAGCCCCTTTGAGGGCGTGAACGCCTGCTCAAGTACCAGATCGAAACGCTTGAAGTACATGGCCAGCGGAGGCCCCAGCTGTTCGTCATCGTCGATCAGCAGCACGCGATTCATGGATTTATTCCTGGATGACAGAAAACGTCTGGACGGCCCCGCATCATCGGCCCCGCCCCGGCAAGACCACAAAAGGCGCGAAAGCGGTTCCGACACAGGGTCAGCTGCGCTTTCGCGCCCACCTGGGTTTGGCGACCCCCAGGCCGGTGATGATCAGGATCAGCAGGACGTTGACCGCCCCACCAATGTCCTCGAAGCGGTTTGCCGCCATGATTTTCTCCATGCTGGCCACCATGTCCGTCGAGGCGAGCGCCATCATCTCGGCACCAGCGGGCAGTACCACGACAAAGGCAATCAGGGTAACCAGCACGGCAAGCCCCATGTGCACGCCAAGCCAGCGGCTGTTCTTCACCGACCAGCCCATCAGCCACAGGCCGACGCCACTGGCCAGGACCAGCACAAGACCCGGCACCGTGAGAAACTGCGTGGCAGCCGCGATATGCTCACGGGCTACCAGAAACCGGTCGCCACTCACGGGACCGCCGCCAAGGCTCCCGGCCACGATGTGCCCGAAGATGGATCCCAGAAACAGGACAAGACCCATCAGGTGCAACACCTTCAGGGAAGAGTAGATGAAACGACGCATGATGGAAATCTCCCTTGGGGACGAAAAACCTCGGGAAGACAGCGCGGCACCGTCATGCGTTGACACGGATTGATCGATGCCGCGCGCCCCGTCACCGGGTTTTCATTTCCGGTCGCCGAAACGATCTTTTAGTCTCTCGCGCACGAACCGCTGCTGCCCGGCATCCAGGCTGTCATAGAAGCTCGCCATGGCATCCACCACTTTCGGGCTATGCTGCTGCACGGTCTGCAGTTTCTGGTCGACCATGCTCTGGGCCTTGACCCGGTCGAAGCGCTCGCCGGCAATCACCTGCTGCAGGTCTGCAGCCATGCCCTGTCTCTCACCCCAGAGCGCCTGACGCTGCTCATCCAGCTGGTCAGCCAGAACTTCCAGCTTGGCCCGCTGCCCCACATTCAAGGACAGCTCCTGACTGACCCGCTCCACCATGTAGGCACGCCGCTGGGCAGAGTCCTCTCCACGCCAGTGCGATCCGCAAGGACCAGGCCCACCCCAAGGACCAGGGCCACCCCAGGGGTCTGTCCCCCGGAAACCACATGCCGCCACGGCGGAAGTCACCAGCACCACGGCCGTCAGACCAACCAGAACTCGTTTGATTCCCATGATGTCACCTCTGCGGGATCCGCCTGACCATGGCGCTGTCTCATCGGCGACCATGCCTGCCCAGATCCTGTCATGCCCGGAAAAACCGGCATTCAACACGTGCGGGCGGAAGTGCCCAGAACACGCTGAACATGGGAGACATGTTCGGGTTACCCGCCGATCCGATCATCTCGGTGCGGTGGCGTTTATTTTCGTTTTG
>CALIXC010000030.1 GCA_938046755.1 uncultured Lautropia sp.
ACCAGATGGCCTCGCTCATGAAGACGGATGCCTCTGGCCTGAACGACCTTGCCCGTGAGGCAACGCACATCTACCCCATTGCGTCGCGCTGTGGCGTCTTTGCCAAGTCCGATGTTCAGCCTCTCCTAAACGAGGGTGCCGCCCCCGCAGACATCGCGGCGTCCATCTTCCAGGCCGTCGCGAACCAGACGGTCAGCGGCCTTGCCTGCGGCCATCCCATCCGTGGCTACGTGGCCTTCCTGGGAGGACCCCTGCAGTATCTCTCCGAGCTGCGCCACCGCTTCTACGTCACGCTGAAGCTCGACGAGGAACACCGCGTCATCCCCCAAAATGCCCACCTCTTCGTGGCCACGGGCGCGGCGCTCGCCGGGGAGTCCGACAGGCGGGTGAACTTCCAGGAGGTCGTCGACGCCCTCACCAACCTCAAGGACACGCAGGGCTCAGAGGTCGCCCGCCTTGAGCCCCTCTTTGCCGATGAGGCTGCCTACCAGGAGTTCAAGAAGCGCCACGACGCCCAGGTCGTCCCCAAGGGCAGGCTCGAGGGCTACTGCGGCCGTGTGTTCATCGGTATCGACGCCGGCTCCACCACGATGAAGGCCGCCGTCGTGGGGGAGGCGGGAGAGCTCCTCTACACCTGGTACGACAACAACAACGGCGACATCCTGGGGACCGCCAAGAAGATCATGGACGACATCTACGACCGTCTGCCAGAGGGCTGTGCCATAGGGCACGTGACCACGACCGGCTACGGCGAGGGCATCCTGATCGAGGCCCTGCGCGCCGACTCCGGCGAGATAGAGACGGTTGCTCACCTGCGCGGCGCCAAGGCCTTCGTGCCCGACGTCGAGTTCATCCTGGACATAGGAGGCCAGGACATGAAGTGCCTGCAGGTCAAGGGGGGTGTCATCGAGCATATCATGCTCAACGAGGCTTGCTCGGCCGGCTGCGGCTCCTTCATCGCGAACTTCGCCGACTCCATGGGCATGACGGTGCAGGAGTTCGCACAGGCTGCCGTGCGCGGAGCGCGCCCCATCGACCTCGGCAGCCGCTGCACCGTCTTCATGAACTCCCGCGTGAAGCAGGCCCAGAAGGAGGGGGCGACCATCGGTGACGTGGCGGCGGGCCTCTCGTACTCCGTCATCAAGAACGCGCTCTTCAAGGTCATCAAGCTGCGCGACTACGATGAGATCGGCAGATACGTCATCGTCCAGGGCGGCACCTTCATGAGTGATGCCACGCTCAGGGCCTTCGAGCTGCTCACGGGTCGCGACGTCATACGACCAGACATTGCGGGCACCATGGGCGCCTACGGGGCGGCTCTGCTCGCCCGAGACCGGGCGGGCGCCACGGGCACATCTTCGCTCCTCTCGCGCGAGGAGATAGACAATCTCAAGGTCAAGCGCAGGAACTCGCACTGTGGCCTGTGCTCGAACAACTGCCAGCTCACCATCAACGACTTCGGCGGAGGCAGGCGCTTCATCACGGGAAACCGCTGCGAGAAGGGCTCCGGCAAGCCCAGACGCGAGCAGAGCAAGGCGCCGAACCTCTTTGACTTCAAGAACCGCCTGCTCTTTGACCGTCACTCACTGCCGGTGGACGAGGCGCCCCGCGGCACCGTGGGCATCCCCCGCGCACTCAACATGTACGAGAACTATCCCTTCTGGCACACCTTCTTCACCAAGCTCGGCTTCTCGGTCATCCTCTCTGACAAGACCACCAAGAAGACCTACGAGGCGGGCATCGAGTCCATGCCGTCCGAGTCCGTGTGCTACCCGGCCAAGCTCAGCCACGGCCACATCATGAACCTGCTCGGCAAGGACCCCGACTTCATCTGGATGCCCTGCATCCGCTGGGAGCGACAGGAGGACGACTCCGCGACCAACCACTACAACTGCCCGATAGTCATGAGCTATCCGCAGTCCTTAGAGCTCAACGTCGACGAGCTCTCCTCCCCCAAGGTCGAGTACCTGGACCCCTTCATCCCCTACGACAACAAGAAGGAGCTCAAGCGCCGCCTCTTTGAGGTCATCGCCGTCCAGCGTGTCGAGGACGCCGCGTCCGGCAAGGGGCGTGTGCGTGGGACGCCCATCACGCGCAGGGAGATAGACGCGGCCGTGAACGCGGCCTGGGAGGAGGACCTCGCCTTCAAGGAGGCCATGCACCGCAAGGGTGATGAGACCCTCAAGTGGATAGAGGACACGGGTTCTCACGGCATTGTGCTGGCGGGGCGTCCCTACCACAACGACGGCGAGATAAACCATGCCATCCCCGAGCTGCTCCACGGCTTTGGCCTTGCGGTCCTCACCGAGGACTCCGTGGCCCACAAGATGATGCCCGAGCGGCCCATCCGTGTCGTGGACCAGTGGATGTACCACAGCCGTCTCTACCGTGCCGCCCGCTTTGTCGCGAGCAGGAACGACCTCGACCTCATCCAGCTGCAGTCCTTTGGCTGTGGCCTCGACGCTCTCACGACCGACCAGGTGCAGGAGATACTCGAGGCCTCCGGCAAGATATACACCGTGCTCAAGATAGACGAGGTCTCCAACCTCGGCGCTGCCCGCATTCGCGTGCGCTCGCTCATGGCCGCCCTCAAGGAGCAGAAGGCCGAGCTCGAGCGCCAGACGGCCGCCGGCATCGCGCTTGAGGCCGCGCCCGTGGGTGTGCGCATGGCCGATGGCTCCTTGGAGCGCGCCCGCCAGACCGACCTCTCCCGTCGCACGCCCGTGTATCGCGAGGCGAAGAGCGCTGCGTTCACGAAGCACAACTATACCAAGGAGATGCAGGCCAAGGGCTACACCATCCTTGCCCCGCAGATGGCGCCCATCCACTTCGACATCGTGGAGGCCCTGCTCAGGGCGGAGGGCTACAACTGCGTGCTCTTGCCCTCGGTCGACCACAAGGCTGTGGACACGGGCCTCAAGTACGTGAACAACGACATCTGCTACCCGTCCATCCTGGTCACGGGCCAGATTATGGAGGCCGTCCTCTCGGGTAAGTACGACCTCACGCGCACGGCGGTCCTGATCACCCAGACGGGCGGGGGGTGTCGCGCCACTAACTACATCGCCCTCATCCGCAAGGCCCTCAAGGGCAAGATGCCCAAGAAGCTGATGCACTCGCTCGCCAACCCCGACGAGGAGCTGGCTGATGACTGGCGTGACGGCGCCTATCCGTACAAGAACCTGATGCGCCGCGCCACCTACGAGAAGGAAAAGTTCCGTCTGCAGGTGGAACTGCTGAAGCTGCAGGCCTGGGCCAAGGAAACCGGCCAGCGCATCGTCATCCTGTTCGAGGGACGCGATGCGGCCGGCAAGGGTGGCACCATCAAGCGCTTCATGGAGCATCTGAACCCGCGGGGAGCCCGTGTGGTGGCGCTCGAGAAACCCACCGACACCGAACGCGGCCAGTGGTACTTCCAGCGCTACATCGAGCATCTGCCCACGCATGGCGAGATCGTGCTCTTTGATCGCAGCTGGTACAACCGGGCGGGTGTGGAACGCGTGATGGGTTTCTGTACCAACGAGGAATACCAGGAGTTCATGAAGCAGGCGCCCGAGTTCGAACGCCACCTGGTGCGCAGCGGCATCCACCTGGTGAAATTCTGGTTCAGTGTCAGCCAGAAGGAGCAGCGCCGCCGCTTCCGCGAACGCGCAGCCCATCCGCTCAAGCAATGGAAGCTGAGCCCCATCGACAAGGCGTCGCTGGATAAGTGGGATGACTACACCCGCGCCAAGGAAGCGATGTTCTTCGAGACCGACACGGCCGACAGCCCTTGGACGGTGATCAAGAGCGACTGCAAGAAGCGCGCCCGCCTCAACGCCATGCGCTACATCCTTCACAAGCTTCCCTACAGCAACAAGTCCATCGAACGGATCGGCAAGCTGGATCCACTGATCGTGGGTCGGGCCCATGTGGTGTACGAGCGCGGCGAGCGCCCTGATGCCCTGCTGTAAGCGCTGTGGGTGATCGGCACAGGCCCCTCGCATGGGGGGCCTGCCGCTGACGGATGTTCCCGCCATTGATGACCCGAAAGCCCCTCACCGGGAGGCGTCCATGAAAAAAGCGCCCTGCAGGGCGCTTTTTTCATGGCGATCCGACTCGGCCGGATCAGGCCTTGCCGTCTGCTTTGCGCAGGATCTCGTACATCTCGTCCTTCAGACGCAGCTTCTCTTTCTTGAGATTCTCGATCTCGACGGATGCCGTGCGCTCGACACCGGCTTCCATGGCCTTGATCTTGTGGTCGAGTTCGTTGTGCTTGTCGAACAGACGTGCAAAATGCGAGTCTTCGGTCTTAAGCTTGGTGATCAATCCACGAAATTCCGGAAACATGCCAGTCAACCTCGAAAGTTGGAACAGAAAGAGGAAACACAGCCGAAGAGATTCGGCCGGCAACTGTATTGATACTAGCACAAGGCGCCCGTGTTTCCCCGGTCGACAGCAGCAGGCAATGGCCCCAGCAAGACACGAGGCAGCCACAGGGCGTTTGCTCAGGGAAAACCCGGATATCGGCGCTGCCTCGCGCTGCTCACCTGTCGGAAGACGGCCATGAGCAGCGCCCCCTCCCGGCGCATTGCCCATCTGGACATGGATGCTTTCTTCGCCTCGGTGACGCTGCTGCAGTATCCGCAGCTTCAGGCCCTGCCGGTGGTCATTGGTGGACAACGGATGACGCCCGAGGAACTGGTGGCCCACATCAACGAGCGCCATCCGGGCAGCCGGTGGCAGGCGGACGCGCTGCAGGCCATCGACCCCGCCCAGTTCCCCCGACTGAGCGACTACCGGGGGCGAGGCGTGGCCACCACCGCCACCTATGCTGCCCGGCAGTTCGGACTGGGTTCGGGCATGGGGCTAGCCCGGGCTGCACACCTGTGCCCGCAGGCCATCCTGCTGCCGCCCGATTTCGAGCGCTATCGCTGCTTTTCCCAGGCCTTCAAGGCGATCATCTTGTCCGAAGCACCCGTTATGGAGGATCGGGGCATCGACGAGGTGTTCATCGACCTGACGAAGGTGGCGGGCGTACAGGAGGACGGCGGACTTGCGCTGGCCACGCGGCTGCAGGCGCGCATCCAGGCCGAAACAGGGTTGAGCTGCTCGATCGGGGTTGCTCCCAACAAGCTGATCGCCAAGATGGCCAGCGACCTGGACAAGCCGCACGGCATCACGATCATTCACCCCGAGGATCTGCAGACACGGATCTGGCCCCTGCCCTGCCGCCGCATCAACGGCATCGGCCCCAAGACCGACAAACGGCTGCAAAAACTGGGCGTGCTGACCATTGCCCAGTTGGCCGCCTGTGACACGGCCTGGCTGGTGGAACAATTCGGCACACGAACCGGTCAGTGGCTACACGATACCGCCTGGGGACACGATGACCGCCCGGTGGCCAATCGGACCGCGCCGGTGACGATCAGCCGTGAGACCACCTTCGAGCGCGACCTGCATGCCGTGCATGACCGCACTGAGCTGGCCACCATCTTCACACGGCTGGCCGAGCAGGCAGCTCAGGATCTGCGGCGCAAGGGCTATAGGGGCCGCACGGTGGGCATCAAGCTGCGCTATGCGGATTTCCGTACCGTGACGCGCGAGCTAACGACAGAGGCCCCGACACAGGACGCAGGCGAAATCCGCCGGCTGGCTGGCCGCTGCCTGAAGCGGGTGGACCTGCAACGGCGCTTTCGGCTGCTGGGCATTCGCGTATCATCGCTGGAACGCGCCGATGAGACGAATGGAGCGGCTCCTAATGCACACGCACAGCCGCCCCTGCAGGGGGAATTGCCCTTCTGAGGGAAGCCTCTACTGAAGAAAGATTCCACCATGACGGCATGAAATATCAACAGACCCTTGACAGGACAGGGGAATTCCACCAGAATCTTTCTTCTCTGGCGGGGTGGCAGAGTGGTTATGCAGCGGCCTGCAAAGCCGTGTACGCCGGTTCGATTCCGACCTCCGCCTCCAGGTTCAAAAAGCCATTCATCGAATTCGATGAATGGCTTTTTTCTTTTGCGGGCGCCGGTGGGGCTCTAGTTTCTCTTGCTTGCGGGTTCTTCAGACTTTCCGGGCCCTTCCTGGTTCCGGAGCATGCCTTGAGGCCTTGGGAGCAGCAGGCCCTGCCGCCGAGGCCGGAAACCGACCCGCGGCAGAATCGTCAATGAGCACCCTTGTCGCCCCGAAGCTGCGGCCAGGCTTGTTTGAGGTAATAGGCCATCGAGATGAAGGTCTGGATAGCGGCCAGCGTGATCATCCAGCTGCCCCAGTACTGACAGTCGAAGCTCCCGATGGGATCGTGGTAGAGCAGCATGGGAATGGCCAGCATCTGGACGGCTGTCTTGACCTTGCCCATCCAGTTGACGGCGACACTCTTGCGGGCACCGATGCTGGCCATCCATTCACGCAGGGCCGAGATGGTGATCTCGCGACCGATGATGATGATGGCAATGCCGGCATTGATGCGGTCCAGATCCAGCAGCATGACCAGCGCCACGCAGACCAGCAGCTTGTCGGCTACCGGGTCGAGGAACGCCCCCAGCTCGGTCTGCTGCCCCAGGCGCCGAGCCAGCCAGCCGTCCAGCCAGTCGGTGAGAGAGGCCAGGATGAACAGGATGGTAGCGACGAGGTTGCGACTGTGTTCGCCCCATGCGTCGAAAGGCACCAGATAGACACAGACCAGCAGCGGTATGGCAAGAATGCGCTGCCAGGTCAGCAGATTGGGCAGATTGAAGGCCATGGGGGTGCACGTTCGGGTAAACGATCGCTGCACCGGCAGCCGCAATGACAGAACGCCCTTGCGGGGGCCAAACGCTGCGCCGGCAGTGCAAAAAAGCAGCGCGCCGGCGAAAGTGCAGCAACTGACCCAAGCCTATCACAATGGTCGGTGCAGGCAAAAATGCAACGATGCCGCCCGGCCGTACGCAGCACGCTGCGCTAGATTGGGGCACTGGAAGGATCGACGAATGCGGCCCGAGCGCCCCTGTGCGGGCGCTGCCAGGGGCATGGAAGGGACGCGCCGGAGCGTTCCGGATCCCGGTCCTCAGCTCTGGTGCAGCTGCTGATAGATGGATTCGGCCAGGGACATGGAAATGCCCTCAACGCTGGCCAGGTCCTCGACGCTGGCGGCCATGATGCCACGCAGCCCGCCGAAGCGCGACAGCAGTCGCTGGCGCCGGCGGGCACCAACACCTTCGATCTCTTCCAGCCGGGACACCTTACGGGCCTTGGCGCGGCGGGCGCGCATGCCGGTGATGGCAAAGCGGTGGGCCTCATCACGGATCTGGGCCACCAGCATCAGCGCGGGCGATTCCTTACCCAGCACGAGCGGTTCGCGCCCATCGGCGAACACCAGCGTCTCCAGCCCCACCTTGCGCCCTTCCCCTTTGGCTACGCCCACCAGCAGGCCGATGTCCAACCCTAGCGACTCGAAGACCTCGCGAGCACTGCTGATCTGGCCCTTTCCGCCGTCGACCAGTACGATGTCGGGCAGGCGTGCGGCATCGTCGCGCGCGATGCGGCCAGAAGCTGCCCGGCCATCCCCGGGCGCAGCGGTCTCGTCAGCGTCGGCGTCGGATACGGATGCAGGACCGGTGTCCGCATCGCCGGAGTACCCGTCCCGCGTAGTGGCCCAGCGACCATAGCGACGCTGCAGCACCTGGCGCATGGCGGCGTAGTCGTCACCGGGCTCGATGCCCTGGATGTTAAAGCGACGATACTGACCGGAGGCCATCCGGTTGTTCTCGTAGACCACGCAGGAGGCTTGGGTGGCCTCGCCCATGGTGTGGCTGATGTCGAAGCATTCGACACGCAGGCGTGCCGGGTCTTCCAGCGACAGGCCCAGCACGTCGAGCAGGTCCTGGGTGCGGCGCAGCTGCGAACCGTCAATGGCCAGGTGGCGGGTGAGCGCGATCTTCGCGTTGGCATGGGCCTGCGCGAGCCAGCGACGTCGGTCCTGCTGCGGGTTCTGCACCCAGGCAACGGCATGGCCCGCCTGGGCGCGCAGGATGCTCAGCAACTCGGGATCCTGCGGCCTCTGGGCACAGATGATGACGCCGGGAATGGTGGCGCCCGCGTAGTGCTGGGTCAGGAAGGCGTCGAGCACGCTGCCCAAGCCCTCCTCGTCATCCAGGCCCGCCACGTGGAAGGGGAAATGCGCCTTGTCGCCTAGATGGCGCCCACCCCGCACCATGGCCAGGTTCAGGCAGACCTGGCCATCAGCCTGCTCGATGGCGATGATGTCGGCATCGGTATCAGCATTGATCTCCATCGACTGCTGGTGCAACACGCGCGACAGGGCACTGATGCGGTCGCGCAACACGGCAGCCTCCTCGAAGCGCAGTTCCTGGGCAGCGGCCTGCATGCCGGCCTCCATCTCCTTCAGGATTTCCTTGTGTCCGCCCTTCAGGAAGGTGATGGCCGAACTCACGTCACGGCGGTAGGCAGTCTCGTCGATCAGACCGACGCAGGGCGCGCTGCAGCGCTGGATCTGGTGCAGCAGACACGGACGCGAGCGGTTGGCGAAGTAGCTGTCCTCACAAGTGCGCAGGTGGAAGATCTTCTGCAGCACCTGGATGCTCTCGCGCACGGCGAAGGAACTGGGATAGGGACCGAAATACTGGGCACGCCGGTCGGTGCCACCCCGGTAGTAGGAAATCTGCGGAAAGGCGTGGGAGCTGAACTTCAGGAACGGGTAGGTCTTGTCGTCGCGGAACAGGATATTGAAGCGGGGCTTCAGCGACTTGATCAGGTTGTTTTCCAGCAGCAGCGCCTCGGCCTCGGAACCGACGGTGGTGGTGTCGATCTCCACCACGCGGGCCACCATCTGGGCGATGCGCGGGCTGGCCAGCGTCTTGCGAAAGTACGAGCGCACCCGCTTGCCCAGGTCACGCGCCTTGCCCACGTACAGCACAGTGCCGGACGCGTCCTTCATCCGATAGACGCCAGGCAGCGCCGGCAGCGTGCGCAGGAAGAGCTTCAGCTCGGCCGGGCGCTCCACGAACGGCGCGAGAGCCTGCGGCGCGGCCGGGTCTGCCGGGTCTGCCGGGTCTTCCTGGTTGGCCTGTCCGGCCTGCTCGACCGGATCGGCGGGGTCTCGGGAATCAGGTGCCGGGACCGCCACGGCCCCGCCCGGCATTTCCTGCGGCCGTACTGACCCGGCCGCATCCTGGGAAGCGGCGGGTTTCGGGTCGTCGGGACGACGGGGTTCGGTCATGGCCAGGCAGGAAGGGATGGGAAGACGCTCAGCCGATGATCCGCGGTCGCAGCGCGTTCAGGCGGCGCTCCAGGTTCGGGTTCTCGAGCGGCTGCAGATTAGCCAGCAGCTCGTCGGCCAGGTCGGGACGGTTGCAGACCAGCACCATGTCGCAGCCCGCCTTCAGGGCCGCACTGGCCCGGGCCGTGATGTCACCGACCACGGTGGCCGCTTCCATCGTCAGGTCGTCCGAGAAGATCAGGCCGTCGAACCCCAGGCGGCGGCGCAGGATGGTCTGCAGCCATTTCCGGGAGAAGCCGGCCGGCTTGCGATCCACTTGCGGGTAGATGACGTGAGCGGGCATGACGGCGGTGAGCGCCGTGCCCAGCCACGCATAGGGAGCCGCGTCGCCGGCCAGGATCTCGTCCAGGCTGCGCGTGTCCTCGGGCATGGCGACATGCGAATCGGCATCGGCAAAGCCGTGGCCGGGGAAGTGCTTGCCGCAGTTGGCCATACCGGCCAGCAGCAGACCGTGTACCACGCATCGGGCCAGCATGGCAACCACGCGCGGGTCATGGTGGAAAGCCCGGTTGCCGATGACGGAGGAACGCCCCCAGTCCAGATCCAGCACCGGGGCAAAGGTGAAATCCACCCCGGCGGCACGCAGCTCCTCGCCCATGCGGCGCCCCACCTCGGTGGCCTCGCGGCAGGCAGCCAGCACGTCCGCCTCCCAGCGCTCACCCAGAGTGCGCATGGCGGGGATGGCCGAGAAACCCTCGCGGAAGCGCTGCACACGGCCGCCCTCGTGATCCACCGCCACCAGCAGCGCCGGCGATCGGACGGCATGGATCTCGTCGGTCAGCGCGCGCAGCTGCTCGGGCGACTGGTAGTTGCGGGCAAAGAGGATGACGCCGCCCACCAGCGGGTGGCGCAGGCGCTTGCGCTCGGCCTCGGTCAGGCGCAGGCCGGCCACATCGACGACGACGGGACCGGGCGGCAGGTGACGGCTGCGACGCGCCGGAGTGCTGGCTGCGCGCCGGGTTGTGCGGGCGGTCGGGGAAGTCTTGCGGGAGGAAGCGGGCATGATGGAAAAGGTGAAAGCGGTTGCCTCGAAACGGGTCTGGGCCGGCTGATGCCGGGTGGTACGGATTCCTGCCTGCGCAGATCCTGCCACCCGGTGGCCCGGGATGGGCGGGGGTGACTCAGCCCTGGCCAGCCATGCCCCGGCCCTGAGCGGAAGCCGCAGCAGCCTCGCGGATCAGGGCCTTCATGATGGAGACGGCCTCGCGCATGCCCACGAACACCGCACGCGAGACGATGGCATGGCCGATGTGCAGCTCGCGTACGCCGGGCAACGCAGCGACGGGCTGCACGTTGAAGTAGTTCAGGCCATGGCCGGCATTGAAGCGCATGCCGGCCTGCTGGATCAGCGCACCGGCGGTGGCCACACGCTCCAGCTCGCGGCGGATGGCCGGGCTGGCCACATCACGGCCCTCGCGGTGGAAGGTCTCGGAATAAGGACCCGTGTGCAGCTCACAAACGGAGGCGCCGGCCCGTGCGGCCGCCTCGACCTGGGCCGGCTCGGCGTCGATGAAGACGCTGGTGATGATGCCGTGGTCGGCCAGCCGACGGATGGCGTCGGTGATGGCAGCTTCCTTGGACAGGATGTCGAGCCCGCCCTCGGTGGTGATCTCGTGACGGCCTTCGGGCACCAGCATCGCCATCTCGGGCTTGAGGGCGATGGCGATGTCGACCATCTCGGGCGTGGCGGCCATTTCCAGGTTCAGCTTGATCTGCGTCTGGTCGCGCAGCCGGCGCACGTCGGCGTCCTGGATGTGGCGGCGATCCTCGCGCAGATGCACGGTGATGCCGTCGGCGCCGCCCAGGTGCGCCTCGACGGCGGCCCAGACGGGATCGGGTTCATAGGTGCGCCGCGCCTGGCGGATGGTGGCGACGTGGTCGATGTTGACACCGAGTTCGATCATAAGAGATGACTCAAGAGTTGGAAGTTCAGAGACGCTGCAGGTCCATCAGGATGCGGCGGGTGTCGAGCGGAGCCCCTTCCAGCGGCAGGGCCAGCATCAGCCGCGACAGCCGCTTGGCCTGCGACAGCACGCCGGGTGCATCATACCGCCCGGCAGCCATGTGCTGCAGCGCCTGGCCGCTGAACGTGGCGGGGTCCTCATCCTGCGTGGCGAACCACTGCCCGCCGTCCATGCGGTAGTTGCGCTGCGGCTCCAGCGGCAGGCCCCGGTGGTCGCAGGCCAGGTCGGGCGCATAGCCGATCTCGGTGAGGAGCAGCCATTCGAAGCGGCGCAGGATGCGCTCGTCGGCCCCCTGCTCACCCAGCTGGTACAGCGCATCCGCATAGGCATCGAAGAGCTGCGGATGCGGGTCTTCACGCGCCAGCAGCCGCATCACCAGCTCGTTCAGGTAGAAGGCAAAGAGCAGCGCACGACCGGCCGGCACGGCCATGCCGCCCTGCCATTCGGCGCGGGTGAGCGTGCGCAGCTCGTGGCGGCCACTGAGGCGGAACTCGATGGGCTGGAACTGCAGCAGCACCGGTCGCAGCGCCGAGGTGGGGCGGCGCGCGCCCTTGGCCACGGCCGAGACGCGACCACGCTCGCGCAGGAAGAGGTCGACGATCAGGCTGGTCTCGCGGTAGGCGTGGCTATGCAGCACGAAACCGGGTTCGTCGGTCAGCGGGCTGGCCATGTCCGGATTCCTTCAGGGACGCGCCAGCGCCATGGCGGGTACGAGCCGCCCGGCCGCGTCGTGGCAGGGGCAGCCCGATGGTTCATTCGTAGCCGTAGCTGCGTAGGTGGGCGGCATCCTTGGCCCAGCCGCTGCGCACCTGGACCCACAGGGTCAGGAAGACCTTGCCGTCGAACATGCGCTCCATGTCCTGGCGCGCCTCGCTGGCAATGCGCTTGATTCGCTCGCCCCTCTGCCCTAGCACGATGGGCTTGTGGGCACGGCGCTCGACGATGATGGTGGCGGCAATGCGCCGCAGGTTGCCCTCTTCCTCGAAGCGGTCGATGACGACAGTGCTTTCGTAGGGCAGCTCCTCGCCCAGCAGGCGGAAGAGCTTCTCACGGATGATCTCGGCCGCAAAAAAGCGCTCGGGGCGGTCGGTAAGCTCGTCCTCGCCGTAGATGGCCTCGCCTTCCGGCAGGTTGGCCTCGATGGCGTCGAGCAGCGCCTCGATGCCCTGCCCATTGCGGGCGCAGATCGGCACGATGGCGGCCAGACTGGGATGTGCCTCATGGACCTGGGCGATCAGCGGCAATACTTCGTTGACGTTGCGCAACTGGTCGATCTTGTTGAGCGCGACGATGACCGGCGCGTCGCCCTTGAGCCAGCCCAGGATCTCGTCATCCTGTCGCCGCCAGCGCCCGGCCTCGGTGACAAGCACTACCACGTCGGCCTGCTGCCCCACCGACTGGGCCGTGCGGTTGAGGATCTTGTTGAGCGGGTTGATGCGCTGGGTCTGGTAGCCCGGCGAATCGACGAGGATGAGCTGCGCATGCGGCCGCGACAGCACGCCCTGGATGCGATGGCGCGTGGTCTGTGCCCGGTCGGCAGTGATAGACAGCATCTGCCCCAGCAGCTGGTTGAGCAACGTGGACTTGCCGGTGTTCGGACGCCCCACCAAGGCAACGTAGCCGCAGCGGAACAAGGTGCCGTCGGCAACGGATGACGGGGATGCGGAAGAATCGTGCGGCATGAAGGAATACCTCAGTGATGGCCGTGCCGAAGCAGATGCTCCAGCGCAGCGCGGGCCGCCACCTGCTCGGCCTTGCGGCGGCTCTCGCCGCTGCCCTCGAAGGACAGGCTCGGCTTGTCGAGCTGGCACACCACATCAAAGCGCTGGTCATGGGCCTGGCCGTGGGTGGCCGCCACCTGGTATCGGGGCAGTGGCAGCCGGTGCCCCTGCAGGTACTCCTGGAGGCGGGTCTTGGCGTCCTTGCCCAGTTCGTGGGGATCGATGGCGTCCAGCAGCGGCTGATAGAGCCGCTCGACGACGCCCGCGGCCGTGGCAAAGCCGGATTCGAGGAAGATGGCGCCCAGGAGCGCCTCGACGGCATCGGCCAGAATGGAGGGACGGCGATGGCCGCCGCTCTTGCGTTCGCCTTCGCCCAGGATCATCGCATCGGGCAGTGAGAGCCCACATGCAATGTCATGCAAGGGGTCCTGCTTAACGAGGTTGGCGCGCAACCGGGACAGGTCACCTTCGGGCGATTCGGCAAAGCGCGTGTACAGCAGCGAGGCAACCGCACAGTTGAGCACGCTGTCCCCCAGAAACTCCAGCCGTTC
>CALIXC010000031.1 GCA_938046755.1 uncultured Lautropia sp.
TGTCCTGCATTCCGTTCCGTGGCGCGCCGGTTCGCGGGACTTATTCAGAGGATCCTTAGAAAAGCCCCTTCAGCGAGGCCCACCAGCCGTCGGGCACCCACATCAGCATGCCGGTCATGACCACGTAGCGCAGGAACTTGCCCACCGCCATCCACAGAATGGAAGGTGCCAGCGGCAGGCGTAGCCAGCCGGCCACGGCGCACAGCGGATCGCCCACCGCGGGCAGGAAGGAGAACAGCAGTGCCCGCGGGCCCAGGCGCTCGAACCACTTCAGGTAGTGGGTCTGACGGTCGGGCGCCATGACATGCTTGGCGCCGCGCCCCATCCAGTAGTTGATGATGCCCCCCAGCGTGTTACCGGCGGTGGCCACCACCATGGCCAGCCAGAAGAGGTCGGGCCGCATGCTGACATAGGCAAAGACGGCGGGTTCGGAACCCAGCGGCAGCAAGGTGGCCGAGACGAGCGCCACCACGAAAACGGTGACCAGCCCGTTCTTGGGCAGCGCAAACCAGGTCAGCGCCTGGTCGAGAAGTGTCTGGAGCATTGAAATGGCCCGGCGGCCGGACGGCAGGACCATGGCAGGGTCGCGCGCCGCCCGAAAGGACTGCAGCAAAAGCGCCGTATTATAGGGACTGCATTCCATTCTCTCCGCCTGTTCCTCTGCCCATGTTCATCGAGTACCTGAAACGGATCCTGAACGCCCGCGTCTACGAAGTAGCGGACGAAACACCGCTGGATCCCGCACCGGCGCTGTCGGCCCGTCTGGGCAACCGGGTCCTGCTCAAGCGTGAGGACATGCAACCGGTGTTCTCGTTCAAGCTGCGCGGGGCCTACAACAAGATGGCCAACCTCAGCGCCGAGGAACGTGCCCGAGGCGTAATCTGCGCCTCGGCCGGCAACCATGCCCAGGGCGTGGCACTGTCGGCACGCAAGCTGGGCTGCCGGGCGGTCATCGTCATGCCCGTCACCACCCCCGCCCTGAAGGTGGACGCGGTGCGTGCCCGCGGTGGCGAGGTGGTGCTGCAGGGCGACTCCTTCAGTGACGCCTATCAGCACGCACTGAAGCTGCAAGCCGAACAGGGCCTCACCTTCGTGCATCCGTTCGATGACCCGGACGTGATCGCCGGCCAGGGCACCATCGCCATGGAGATCCTGCGCCAGCACCGGGCGCCCGTGGACGCCATCTTCGTGGCCATCGGCGGCGGCGGGCTGATTGCCGGCATCGCCGCCTATGTGAAATCCATCCGCCCCGGCATCAAGATCATCGGCGTGGAAACCTACGATGCCGACGCGATGCGCCAGTCGCTGGCGGCCGGCCAGCCGGTGACGCTGGACGACGTGGGGCTGTTTGCCGACGGCACGGCGGTCAAGCGCGTGGGCGACGAGACCTTCGCGCTGTGCAAGCAGTACGTCGATGACATCATCCTGGTGGATACCGACCAGATCTGCGCGGCGCTCAAAGATGCCTTCGAGGACACCCGCGCCATTCTGGAGCCCTCGGGCGCGCTGGCACTGGCCGGTCTGAAGGCCTGGGCCAAGCGCGAGCAGGTGCAGGACCGCACCCTGGTGGCGGTGGCCAGCGGCGCCAACATGAACTTCGACCGCCTGCGCTTCGTGTCCGAACGCGCCGAGATCGGTGAATCCCGCGAGGCGGTGTTTGCCGTGACCATCCCCGAGCGGCGCGGCAGCTTCCTGCAGTTCTGCCAGCTGGTGGGGCGCCATTCCGTCACCGAGTTCAACTATCGCATTGCCGATTCCGACAAGGCCCACATCTACGTGGGCATCCAGGTCAGCGGCCGCGAAGAAGCCGAGCGGATCGCCAACCGCCTGCGCACGGCCGGCTTCGAGACTCTGGACCTGACCGACGACGAGCTAGCCAAGTCGCACCTGCGCCACTTGGTAGGCGGGCGCTCGGCGCTGGCCCGCGACGAGGTGCTGTACCGCTTCGAGTTCCCCGAGCGCCCCAGGGCGCTGCTGCGCTTCCTGGAGGCGCTACCCGCCGACTGGAACATCTCGCTGTTCCATTATCGCAATCACGGGTCGGACTTTGGGCGCGCCCTGGCCGGTATTCAGGTACCGTTGGAGGACCGGCCCCGCTATGAACAGGTACTGGCTGCTCTGGGGTACCCGTACCGGAACGAATCGGAACATCCCGCCTACCGCCTGTTCTTGACAGCGGAAAACAACCTGTCCGACACTGCCGGAGTGTCAGGACAACCTTTTACACAAATTTCGTCCCCAGAATGAAACGATGCACATATCGCCCGGGGACGTGCGATAGAATACGGCGATGAGAATAGCGATCATTGAAGACGACAAGGCAGTGGCTTCGCAGCTGGTCCATTCGCTCAGCGTGGAAGGGGACACATGCCATCTTTTCAACGAGGCCGCGTCCTTCCTGGCGGCCCTGCCGCGTGAGAGCTTCGATGCCTGCATCGTCGACCTCATGCTGCCGGGCATGGACGGCAAGGCGCTGGTGCGACTGCTGCGCGAACGCAAGAACCCGCTGCCAGTCATGGTGCTCACCTCGCAGGACGCCGAGAGCGAGGTCATCAGCGCGCTGGATGCCGGTGCCGACGACTTCGTGGTCAAGCCTGCCCGCGCCGGCGAACTGCGTGCCCGCCTGAAGGCCTTGGTGCGCCGTGCCGGCCTGGGGGACATCCACGGCACCATCTTCGAATACGATCGTTTCCGCTTCGACCTGCAGCGCCAGACCGCGCAGGACAGTGGCCGTATCGTCGAGCTGACACAAAAGGAATTCCAGCTGGCGCTGCTGTTCCTGAACAACATCGGCAAGCCGCTGTCGCGCGGACACATCCGCGAGGCCGTCTGGGGGCGTGATTCCGAGGTGCCTTCGCGTACCATGGACACCCACGTCTCGCGCGTGCGCAGCAAGCTCACACTGCGGCCGGAAAGCGGCTACCTGCTGGCGCCGGTCTACAGCTACGGCTACCGGCTTGAGCGGCTGCGCGACGAGGGCGAGGATGCCGATGGCGGCG
Organism: uncultured Lautropia sp.; assembly: GCA_938046755.1. Classification (GTDB taxonomy): domain Bacteria; phylum Pseudomonadota; class Gammaproteobacteria; order Burkholderiales; family Burkholderiaceae_E; genus Lautropia. Next base: position 3,000 of record CALIXC010000031.1, read on the forward strand.
CCCCGGCGCCCGCGGAAAACAGCTGAAAGAAGCCCAACCCTGAAGGAAATGGCGTGACCCCCATGGAACGGCCCGACGCCGGCCGCCTTTGCTGTCCGGCACGTCATGGCGGCGTGTGGCTGCTTGCCCTGCTGGGCACCCTGCCTGCGGGCCTCACGCTGGCAGAAGGCACCTCGACCGGCAGCACCACGGCTGCCCCGTCGGCAACGGCCAGCCCCGCCGACGACGAACTCCTTCTCTACCACGTCCAGCCCGGCGACACGCTGCTGGGCCTGTCGCGCGAAAAGCTCGACACCCCCGAGCGCTGGCGCGACGTGCAGAAGCTCAACCACATCGGCAACCCGCGCCATCTGCAGCCGGGCACCACGCTCAAGATGCTGCCGGGCTGGCTCAAGCCCAAGGTGGCCCAGGCCCTGCTGGAATCGGCCTCCAACCAGGTGAAGCTGGACGGCAAGCCGGCGCATGATGGCGCCGCCATTCCCGAAGGCACCACGGTACAGACCGGCCCGGACAGCGCCGCCGTCATCACCCTGCCCGACGGCACGCGCCTGCGCATCCCGTCGGCCACCGAAGTGCGGCTGGAGCGGCTGCGCGCCTACCACGGCGAACGTCATCTGGACGCCGGCTTCCTGCTCAGGCACGGCAGCATCGAGCCCGACTCTCCGGGCAAGCGCAGCCGCCCGCTCAATATCAAGACGCCTTCGGGCAATGCGGCCGTGCGCGGCACGCACTTCCGCGTGCATGCCGAAGGCCAGCGCAGCACGGTGGAAGTGCTGCGCGGTCAGGTAGCCGCCGGCAACCGCAAGGCCACGGCCGACGTGGCTGCCGGCAAGGGCGCCTGGTTCACGGCCAAGAGCAAGCCCGTCGTGGCCCAGCTGCTGCCCGCCCCCGATCTAGGCGGCATCCAGGGCCGCACCTGGACGCAGACCGCCCCGCGCCTGCCTCTGCCTGCCCTCGCGGGCGATGCGGCGGCCTACCACGTGGAAGTCTCCACCCGGCCCGACTTCAGCGCCGTGCTGCTCGACACCCGTACCCGGGAACCCAACTTCGTGCTGCCGTCGCGGCAGGACGGCCCGCACTACGTGCGCGTCAGCGCCATCTCGCGCACGGGCATCGAGGGCTATGCCGGCACCACCAAGGTCCAGGTCTCGGCCCGCCCGCTGCCGCCCCGGCTACAGCCACAGCCTAACGAGGTGCAGGTCGACGACCGGCCCGTGCTGTTCCGGTGGCTGGACACGCCCGACACGCCCGCTGCAGGCGGCATGACCGGGACGACCGGAAAAGCATCCAGCGCGGCAAACCGTACCTACCGCGTCCAGGTGGCCGGCGACGCCGACTTTGCCCGGGTGCTGCACGACGAGGTAGCCATCCACCCCGAGGATCTCATCCGCCTGGACACCCGCAAACCGCTGGAGCGCTGGTGGCGAGTGGCCTGCGTCGAGAATGGCCGACAGGGCCCGTGGAGCGAGCCTCAGAACTTCCGGCTGCGTGTGGGGGCGCCCATCATCGAGGCCCGCCCTCTGCCGGCCGTACGCACGGGCAGCGGTGAGCCCGTGCGTACCGGCCACGGTGACTTCCTCCTGCTCTCTCCCCGCTGACCCGCGCCGATGATCCGCTTTCTTCGGCGCCTGCTGGGCAAGATGGCCCGTTCTGCCCCGCGCGACCGGCCCCTGCTGGAATGGAGCCTGCTGACGACCCTGCTGCTGGCGGGCACCATCTGGTTCGGCCCCTGGCCGCAGTACCTGGCCAGCGACCAGCGTATTCCCGACCCCACCAACGGCACGGGCCATGCCTCGCCGCCCGACTACCTGAGCCTGCGCCTGTACGACCTGGCGCTGGGCTACGATGCCCGTCCGCCCTCTGGTCAGGTGGTGATGGTGGACATCGACGACATCAGCATGCTGCAGGTGGGGCGCTGGCCCTGGCCGCGCCCGGTGCTGGCCGCGCTGATCAACCGCATCGCCGAAGGTCACCCCGAAGCCGTGGCCATCGACATCCTGTTCGCCGAGGTCTCGGCCCGCCCGCACGACGACCAGCTGCTGCGCACCGCGCTGCAGAATGCCGCCCGCCAGGGTGCCCGTATCATCCTGGCCGTGGGCAAGGAAGAAGGTACCAACAACTACCTGCCGCTCTACCCACTGGACCTGATCGCGGCCGGCAACACACTGGGACACATCACCTTCCATTCCGGCCGCGACGGCCTGGTGCGCGGCCTGTACATGGAAGAAGGCCACCTGCCGGCGCTGTCCTGGGCCCTGGTGGACCGCAAGGCCCAGAGCAACCGCAACGAGACGCTGAACATGCTGCTGGAGCGGCGCTGGGACGTGCGCGCCCCCATGCTGCCCGGCGCCCTGAAGGCGCTGCCGCCGAGCATCTCGGCCGCAGCCCTGCTGCGCGGCGACATCTCGCCCGAGCAGCTTCAGGGGCGCAAGGTCCTGCTGGGCAGTACCGCCATCGGTTCGGGCGACTTCTTTGTGAGCCCCCTGGAAGACGCCCAGCCCCGCCGGATCTCGGGACTGGAGCTGCACGCCATCGCAGCCGAAGCGCAGATCATCCATCACTTCAAGCAACCGCTGTCGCCTCCCCTGCAGGGCAGCATCGAAGTCCTGGTGGTGCTGCTCACCATGCTGCTGCTCTACCGCACCAGCCCGTTCCTGGGCCTCATCATCGTGGTGGTGGCGAGCTGCCTGATCCTGCTGGCCAGCTGGCTGGCCTTCCGCGTCGGCTGGTGGCTGGCTCCGGGCGACATACTCATCTCCATCTACCTGGGCTACCCGCTCTGGAACTGGCGCCGCCTGTCCGCGGCCTCAGCGGGCCTCTTGCGCCAGGCACGCTCACTGGAACTGTTCGGCGGCGTCTTTGGCACACGCAACGCCGAACCTGCCTCGCACGAACCCATCTCGGCCCAGCTCAACCGCGTGCAGATGGCCGCCCAGCAGGTGGCCAGGCTCAACCGCTTCCTGTCGGACAGCCTGCAGAGCCTGCCCCACCCGGTCTTGGTGGCCGACCACGAACAACGGCCGCTGCTGCGCAACCGACGCTTTCTCAACGCCTTCGGCAATGTGGGCGAATGCTGCACCACCCTGTCGGACTGCTTCCGGACCATCTTTGGCAAGCTGCCGCGTAACTTCCAGGATGAGCCCTGCCAGCTGGCCGGTGAATACCAGGACACGCAGGGCCGCCACTGGCGGGTGGATGTAGCCGCCACCGGCGCCAGCGCCGACGAGCGCCGCTGGATGATCCAGTTCGTGGACCTGACGGCCCGCCGCCTGGCCGACCGCGAACGGGAGGAGACCCTCTCCTTCCTGTCACACGACCTGCGCTCGCCCCAGGCCACCATCCTGGCCATCATCGAGAAGCTGCGCACCACCACCGACGGCGCCGAGCATGGCGCCGGTCTGGACGAGCTGGCCCGCCAGTCGCGCCGCGCGCTGGAACTCACCGACGGCTTCCTGGCCTACACCCGCGCCGAGATCAAGCCCATCCAGCCCGAGGAGCACGACCTCAACGACCTGCTCACCGAAGTGATCGACCTGGCCTGGTTCTCGGCCAACGCCAAGAAGGTCCGCCTGACCTTCACCCCGGTGGACGCGGCCATCCTGCGCTGCGACGCCGACCTGCTGCGCCGCGCCTTCTCCAACCTGGTGGAGAACGGAATCCGCCACAGTCCCATCGACAGCAGCATCGAAGTGACATTGGTCAATCAGGCGCCGCATTTCCGCATTACCATCCGTGACCACGGCCCCGGTGTGCCGCCCGACAAGCAGGCGTTCATCTTCAAGCCCTTCTGGCAGTCGGCAGGTTCAGAGACCACCGGCAAGAAGTCGTCCCAGGGCAGTGCCGGGCTGGGGCTTGCGATGGTTCACAAAGCCATTGCCCGCCACGGCGGTACCATTCGTGTATTCAATCACCCCACCGGGGGCGCGTGTTTTGAAATCTGCCTGCCGCAAGGCATGCAGGACGTATAGATGCATTCGACATGGCGTTGCTGACGCTCGGACTCAACCACAACACGGCGCCCGTGGCGTTGCGTGAGAAGCTCGCCTTCCCCACCAAGGAGGCGATCGGCACGGCCCTGTCCGATCTGCGTGGCCACCTGCGCTCGCTGGCCCCCGAAGCCGCCATCCTGTCCACCTGCAACCGCACCGAGATCTACTGCAAGACCGACGCCCCCGACGAGGCCGGCCCGGCACTGACCGAATGGATCGGCCGCCACAAGGGCGTGGACGGTGAGGGCAACCTGGCCGAGCACCTGTACCTGCTGCCCAATCAGGGCGCCGTGCGCCATGCCTTCCGCGTGGCCAGCGGTCTGGATTCCATGGTGCTGGGCGAACCCCAGATCCTGGGCCAGATGAAGACGGCCGCGCGGGTGGCGCAGGATTCCAACATGCTGGGCAGCCACCTGCACCAGCTGTTCCAGCGCTCGTTCTCGGTCGCCAAGGAAGTGCGCACCCAGACCGCCATCGGCGCCCAGTCGGTCTCGATGTCGGCTGCCAGCGTGCGCCTGGGCGAGCAGATCTTCGAGAACCTGGCCGACTGCTCGGTGCTGCTCATCGGCGCCGGCGAGATGATCGAACTGTGCGCCGCGCACTGGGCCCCCCACCCCCGGCGGATGGTCATTGCCAACCGCACGCTGGAGCGCGCCCGCCCGCTGGCCGAGCGCTTCGGCGCCACCACCATGGCGCTGGCCGACCTGCCCCAGCAACTCGAGAACTTCGACGTGGTGATCTCCTGCACCGCCAGCAGCCTGCCCATCATCGGGCTGGGCATGGTGGAGCGCAGCGTGCGCCAGCGCCGTCACCGCCCGGTGCTGATGATCGACCTGGCCGTCCCGCGCGACATCGAGGACGAAGTCTCGCGCCTGGACGATGTGTTCCTCTACACCGTCGACGACCTGCGCGAAGTGGTCGATGCCGGCCTGGAAGGCCGCCGCCTGGCCGTGGCCGAGGCCGAGAGCATCATCGACACCCAGGTCAACGCCTTCATGAACTGGATGGTGCAGCGCCAGAGCGTGCCCCTCATCCAGGAACTGCACGCCCGCGGCGACGCCGTTCGCCAGCAGGAAGTGGAGCGCGCCCGCAAGATGCTGGCCAAGGGCGAAGACCCCGCCGCCGTGCTGGAAGCGCTTTCCAGGGCGCTTACCGCCAAGTTCATGCACGGCCCCACCACCCTGCTGTCACACCACGCCGGCAAGGATCCCGAACTGGCCAACATGCTGTCCAGCCTGCTGCCGGTTCCCCGGGGCGGACGGTGACAGGAAGGGAGATCGGCGGCTCGTTGGTTAGAATGCCCGCCGAACCCCTTCACGCATCGCCATGAAAGAATCCCTGCGGGCGCAGCTGGACCGCATGCAGAACCGGCTGGAAGAACTCAACGCCCAGCTGGCCAGCGAAGACATCGGCAAGGACATCAGCCTGCTGAAGAAATTGAACCAGGAGCACGCCGAGACCAGCGAGGTGCTGGACACCTACGCCCTCTGGAAGCAGGCCGGTGCCGACCTGGAGGCTGCCCGCCAGATGCGCGAAGAGCCTGACATGCGCGAGTTCGCCGACGAGGAGATCGCCGACGCCGAGACCCGCCTGCAGGCCGCCCAGGAGCGCATCGAGTACCTGCTGCTGCCGCGCGACCCCGACGATGCCCGCAACGCCATCCTGGAGATCCGCGCCGGCACCGGCGGTGATGAAAGCGCCCTGTTTGCCGGCGACCTGCTGCGCATGTACCTGCGCTACGCCGAACATCGCGGCTGGCAGACCGAGATCCTGTCGGCCAGCGAATCCGAACTGGGCGGCTACCGCGAAGTCATCGTGCAGGTCAGTGGCCAGCAGGTCTACGGGCGGCTGCGCTACGAATCCGGCGCGCACCGCGTGCAGCGCGTGCCCGTCACCGAATCCCAGGGGCGCATCCACACCTCCGCCTGCACCGTGGCCGTCATGGCCGAGGCCGAGCCCACCGGCGACATCGAGATCAGCCCCGACGATCTGCGCATCGACGTGTTCCGTGCCTCCGGCGCCGGCGGCCAGCACGTCAACAAGACCGAATCCGCCGTGCGCATTACCCACCTGCCCACCGGCATCGTGGCCGAATGCCAGGACGACCGCTCGCAGCACCGTAACCGCGACAAGGCCATGACCGTACTGCTCACCCGCCTGCGCGACGCCCGCGAGCGCGAGCGCGCCGTCGAGACCTCCGCCCACCGCAAGAGTCTCGTGGGCTCGGGCGACCGCTCCGAGCGCATCCGCACCTACAACTTCCCGCAAGGACGGCTCACCGACCACCGCATCAACCTTACCCTCTACAAGCTGCAGGCCATCATCGACGGCGACCTGGACGAACTGACCGACGCCCTGATGAAGGCCCGGCTGGCCGAACTGGCGGCGGAGCGGGCCGAGGGGTGAGACCTCGCACGGCCCCGGTCGGGCTGTGCGAGCGATCTACCGGCGTTCCCTGGCGGCTCATGCCGTCTTCCCGCCTCCGCCCTCATGTTCAATCACGCAGCGGGTGCGCCCAAAGATGACACCCTGATCACGCGATGACTTCACCCCTGCTTCCAGGCGAGCCCCCTGTCGATACCGCCCCCACCCTCGACGACCTCATCCAGCACAGCCAGCTGCCCCGCGCCGAGGCACGCCGCCTGCTGGCCTGCCTCACCGGCCAGCCGCTGACCTGGTTCATGGCCCACAGCGACGACCCCGCCGCCCCGGACATCGCCACCCGCTTCCAAGCCCTGGCCGAACGACGCCGCGCCGGCGAACCCCTTACCTATCTGCTGGGCCAGCAGGAGTTCTACGGCCGCCCCTTCGCCGTCTCGCCCGCCGTGCTCATCCCCCGGGCCGACACCGAAACCCTGGTGGAAACCGCGCTGGAACAGCTCTTGCTACTGCGCCGGCAGCGGCGCCCCATCGACACGACCGGCGCAGAAGCTCCCGCCCTTGTTTCGCCCCCAGCACAAACCCATACCTGCCGAGAGCAAAGCAGCGCTAACGCTCAAGCCCTCCTCTCAAAAACGTCATCCCGCCCGGCACACCCGCCGCTGTCCCTGCTGGAACTGGGCACCGGCAGCGGCATCATCGCCATCACCCTGGCGCTGGAGGCGCCGGACACCGACGTGCATGCCGTCGAGCGTTCCCCCGAGGCGCTGGCCGTGGCGCAGCAGAATGCCACCGCCCTGGGAGCCAGCCGCATCCACTGGCACCCAGGCAGCTGGTGGCAAGCACTGGCCTGCCCCACTGACGGCAACGAAGCGACGGAGAACGCCGCCACGGCTGCCCAGACCACATCCCCGATCACGGCGCCGCAGCGACATTCGACCGATGTCCCTGCCCGACGCTTCGACCTGATCGTCTCCAATCCCCCCTACATCGCGGCCCACGACCACCACCTGCAGCAGGGCGACCTGCGTTTCGAGCCGCCTCAGGCCCTGGTGGCCGGCCCCGACGGACTGGATGACCTGCGCATCATCATCGGCGGCACCCCCGCCCACCTGAACCCCGGCGGTTGGCTGCTGCTGGAACACGGCTACGACCAGGAAGCCCCCGTGCAAACACTGCTGCGTGACGCAGGCTTTGCCGACGTGTTCACCCGACGCGACCTCGCCGGGCTGCCGCGCGTGAGCGGCGGGCGGTGGCTGGGAGACGGGCGCAAGTAGACCCGACCAACAGTCAGGCCCGGCCACGCCAGGCCAATCGGCCCCAAACAGGGCAGACATCGGGCCCGATCACGCCCGGACCGCACAGGGGCGGACGACAGCCGCCGCGCCCCAATCAGACCATGCGGCGACGATACGCGCCATGACGGCTGCCTGGCGCCAATAGGGGTCATGGATCATCGAATAGAGGTAATTTCACGCTGAAATTACCCATTTACGGACTGCTTTACCCCCTTTCTTGCCTCCATTTCGCCTCATTTTGGCTGAAATTCACGCCAAAACAGGCTCCGAATGGCAGAACGATGGGGTAATGGATCGCATAAATGGGTAATTTCGCCCGAAATTACCCATTTAGCAGACTATCATTACCCCTATTCCTCACGCAGCCCCCTTCCGATGCGATCCCTCACCGCCGACTATCTGGACAGGCTCCGCTTCACCCACTCGCAGCTGGCCACCCTGCGCGCACTCGGTGAGTTCCAGGGCAAGCAGCAGCTCTATAGTGTCCAGCTGCCCGAAGTGCTGAAGGAACTGCAGAAAGCGGCCATCATCGAATCCACCGAGTCCTCCAACCGTCTGGAAGGCGTCATCATCTCCACCCAGCGCCTGCACGCCCTGATGCTGAAGGACGCCAAGCCCCGCAGCCGTTCCGAACAGGAGATCGCCGGCTACCGCGACGCCCTGAACCTGATCCATGAAAGCGGCAAGGAGATGCCGTTCTCGGAAGGCACCATCCGGCAGCTGCACGGGCTGATGTACCGCTACATGCCCCAGCCCGGCGGACAGTGGAAAGCCACCAACAACGACATCATCGAGCGTCAGCCGGACGGACGTTCCCGCGTTCGCTTCGCCCCTGTGTCCGCCCACCTCACCCCGATGGCCATGGCGGACCTGATCGCCCGCTACCGATCTGCCCTGGATCAGCACCTGGCCGATCCCCTCGTCCTGGTGCCCCTGGCCATCCTGGACTTTCTCTGCATCCACCCCTTCCCGGACGGCAATGGCCGCATGGCACGCCTGCTGACCCTGCAGCTGCTCTACCACTTCGACTACGCCGTCGGGCGCTTTATCAGCCTTGAACGGCTCTTCGAGGAATCCAGGGAAACCTACTACGAAACCCTGGAAGCCAGCTCCCAGGGCTGGCACGACGGCCAGCACGACAGCATGCCCTGGCTCAACTACTTCTGGGGCGTCCTGCTGCGCGCCTACCGGGAGTTCGAAACACGCGTCGGAACACTGGAACATGGCCATGGCGCCAAGGGCGAGCGCGTTCGGGCAGAAGTCCTGAGACGCCAGCACCCCTTCGCCATCTCGGATATCGAGGAGGCCTGTCCTGGCGTCAGTCGGGACATGGTCCGACATGTGTTGCGCACCATGAAGGATGAAGGACTCATCACGCCGGAGGGCAAGGGGCGCGCTGCGAGGTGGCGACGTTCGGCGGACGGGCCTTCATCATCTTCGTAGCTCGCCGACAGCCACTATGCCCATGGATTTCCTTCTGTCGGCGCATGGCTACCCAGGCTGCGATCTCGGCAAATCCGGTAAGGTCGATGTCATCTCCTGCACAAGGAGGCCATCATGCAGAAGTACCTCTCCATCGCCTTGATCCTCACCGGCATTCTGCACAACGTCCTCGGTATCGCCACCATGCACGACACCCTGCACCGAATGTGGCAGGAAGGCCTCGTCGCCAGCG
>CALIXC010000032.1 GCA_938046755.1 uncultured Lautropia sp.
CCGGGGCAGCCGGGCCTGAGCTTTGACAGCAAGCGTGGCATCCCGGCACGGCCGCTCCAGCAAGGCACCGACGGTGCCGCCCAGCCGATGGCGAAGACGCGGCATTGAGACGCGACACTGAGCCAAGGCCGTCGGCACAATTCGGAGTCTGTCGATCGACGGGATCCGGGAAAGCTCCTGGATCCCGGGGGATGTGGCAACCGCACCATAGTTCCGCCCCACCCATCCCGCGCCCATTCCCACCAATCGACTGATGCCCATTCTCCATCAGCAGCCGGCACGGCAGCGAATATCCTTGACGCATGAACCAGTCCGCCTTCCTGCCAAGGTACGAAAGACGGACACCTGTTTCCATGGCCGACACCTCAGCCGCTTTTCTGGCAAGGACACGCGACACATGATGCGCAGACCGTCTTTCACCCTTTCGCTTCGCCCTCTGAGCCGCCTTCTGGTAGGACTGGCCCTGGCCTCATTCGCCCTTCCGGTGAGTGCCGCCGTCGCAGAGGTGAAGTACAGCACGCACTTCGACGGCACCCAAGGTTTCGACAGTACGGACGGCCCCGGCCTGGACAGCGGCCCTAGAAACAACATCGTGCGCACGCACGATGAGTTCCAGTACCTGGTGCAGCTGGCCACCGATGATGCAGAAAAGGACCTTCGCATCCAGCTGGTGATGCCACAGCATGCCGGCAAGCAAGTAGCCGTCTGGAGCTACCTGCCCACAGCCTGCAAGCGGGGCTCCGCGCTGTCGGCCGACAAGCGGACCATCGACTGCCGTCTCGGCGATGTCGCCAGCGCCGGTACGCTGGCCGTCTATTTCCAGGGGGTCGTGCTGGGCAGTTCCGGCAATGGTGACAAGATAACCCCGCCCTCCCTGGAGGTCAGCGCCAATGGCCAGGTCCAGCCCGGGCCCACTTCCCTGCCCGATACCCTGACCATCAGTGCCGCTCCCTTCTATGACGTGGTCGTCCAGCAGTCCGTGGGCGGTCCCCAAGGCTACCGGCGCGGCAGTGGCCCCGGTGGCAAGGATGGCTTCTACCACCAGATGCTGATCGGCCTGATGGCACGCAACCCCCACGGACATGGTCTGAAAGGAGTTGAGCAGCTGGACCCCGCTGTCCCCGTCGAGGTCGACCTCGATGTGGGAGGCTACCCACCCTCGGTTGCCGTGGCCAACTGGCATGCCAATCTGCCCGCCAACAGCGGGAACCGCCCCACCGGCAGCTTTGCCGATGGCTGCGGCAGCCCCAACAACGGCCGTCCCAGCCCGCTGATCAGCAACGGTTTCGGTATGTATTACCGCGTGATGGATCAGGGCCCCACACCCAGCACCGCCAATAACTACGTGGCCAATGGCGGTGACTGCCGCACGGTCGCCAGTGATCGCAACCACATCCAGCTGGCCATCGACGGCGTGGACACCACGCTAAGGCATATCCCCACCATCATGCTGCCCGACGGTCGAAAGCTGCCCACCAACCAGGAAGCCTGGGTGGCCAACAAGGCGCTGCTGCTGTGGACATCGATTGAGGATTACCCACTGAACCAGAACATCGACCACACCATGACGCTGCGCAGCGTCAGTGGCCTGTCGATCACGGGCCAGTCTGTCAGCGGAGACCAGGCTAAAAATAATAAGGAATCGTACAAACTCAAGAATGAAGCCTCGGGCAGTACTGCGAAGCAGTTCCAGCCAGACGAAAGCCTGCCTATGCCCTACAGAACGGTACGCGACCCAATCATGACGTCGGGCAATATCGTCAACCAGATGACCCACGGACAGACTGTGGCGACGCGGCTGGGATATTCTGCTTTCGGAGCAATAGCACACGAGAATGTCCTTCTGTGCGACATCATCGATCGTACCGCATTCGACATCGGCCAGAACTTCACGGCTGTGATTACGGCAAATGTACCGGCGCCCGACATCAGCTATCAGTATGGCGTACCGGCTAGTGGCTCACCCTATTTCTCCTCCACTGATAGTGCTCATTCCGAGTACGAAGGCCTAACCGGCATTCCCCGCTCGGTAAGCGGCACCTCGGAGTATTCCCGCGCCAGCTGCATGGATCCAGGCATCCGCTGGTACGCCACCCCGCAGGAAGCCGAAGCAGCCGGCGGTCTGGTCTACGTACGCGGCAACATCAGGAACCTGCCCGCGGCCCATGATTCCTCCATGCGCATCGAGGGCCTGATCCTGCGCGAAACCTGGGGTGCCACCATTGAGGTGCAGACGCCCACGCGCAGCATCCGTCAGGCCGGTACGCCCATCAGCGCCGGCACCATCATTCGTAACCGTGCAGAACTGCGTTCCGACACGCTACCCGGCCTGGCAAAGGCCGTCGCCAACTGGGACCACCTGCGCGTGGTGAATCGGCAGACCACCACACGCCCCACCAAGAAGGTGATTGCGCCGGCCAATGCCACCACGGCGCCAGTACCCGCAGGCACCGTCATCACCTATCAGATCACCCCGTATTACGCCACGGTCAACAAGCCTGTGCCCGGCACCATCACGGTGACGGACGTCCTGCCGACCGGGCTGAAGTACGTAGCCGACAGCGCCCACTTCGACGGCCAGCAACGGGAGCCCACCATCCAGAACGACACGCCGGCCAAAGGGCTCACCACACTCACCTGGAAACTGGAGAACCGCACGCCATTCCTGGGCGTGCACTCTGACGCCGCAGCACAGCCCCCCCTCACCTACAAGGCGCGCACCAGCCAGACGCTGCTGGACGGTACAAAGCTGCGCAACGACGTGGCCACCAGCGGGGGTGAATACGATGCGGCATCCGACTGCACCTACGAAGTGGGCAAGGGCTTCGGAAAGTGCGTCAAATCCGCCTTTGCCGAAGTGACGGTGCAGACCCCACCGGGTTTCGTTCTGGAGAAGACCTCTTCCCAGACCAGCATTACGCCAGGCGACGATTTCGACTACAGCATCAGCTTCGCCTCCATCGGCCAGGACACCACGGCGCCGAACCTGCCGGACATCATCGACATTCTGCCCTTCGTGGGCGACGGCGAGGACAACCCTGCCCTGAGCTTCGGTGGCCGCAACCCTGCATCCAGTTTCGAACCTGGGGCCTACACGCTGAAATCTGTCGTTCCGTCCAGTCTGGACCCCAACGCGCGCATCTACTACACGAAGCGCCCACCGCACGAGATTCACAACGACCCGCGTGATGACAGCAACCGCCTTTCCGGAGGCTCCACCCGCTGGTGCCAGGCTGCCGAGCTGGGCACCAGTGGCTGCCCGCAGACCATCGGCGAAAGCACGGCCATCCGTGTCAGCCCCTCGCTGACGAACCTGCGGCGCAATACGCCCTACACCATCCAGCTGATTCTCGGCACCCACCCGGTACTGGCCTACCCCGGAAACGTCTTTGCCAACCGTGCCGGCTCCCGACCGGTAGACCCCAGTAGCTCGCTGCTGTTTGTGGCCTCGCAATCGAACATGCAGGTCCGCGTCCGCGATCACATGAGCCGTCTGGCAGGTCGCGTGTTCGCCGATCTGGACCAGAATAACGTGCTGGACGCCGCCGACTGGGCGCTGGCCAACCGTTGCGTCACGCTGCAGGGCACGACCAGCCGCGGCGAGGCCATGACGTTCTCGATGCGCACCGACGCCGACGGTCGCTACGAATTTGCCCAGGGAGCACGCAATAAGGTCCACTACAACGCCGACTGCAGCGGCACGCCCCTGCCCTATTTCGGCGGTCTGCTGGCAGGCACCTACACCGTTTCCAAGCCGGCAGCCAGCGGAACGCTCAGCAACGGCCTGGCCTTCCTGGGCACCCAGGCAAGCAGCACCACGCCCAACGGGACCGTGCAGGAGAACCAGATCACGCAGATCAGCATCGCCCGTGGCGTGACCCTGCAGAACTATAACTTCACCGAGATTCCCGCATCGGCACGCTTGACCCTGCTTGCCTCGGTCACGAACAACCACGGAGGTACAGCGACAGCTGACAGCGTTCAACTGACGGCCACGGGTACCGACACCGCAGCCGGCACCACCGTGCAGGGCGACAGTGGCAGCAGCCCTGTCACCCAGGCCACCGTGCCCGTGGGCAACTACACCCTCTCGGCCCAGGAACTGGCCGACTACAACCCGGCCCGCTGGCAGTGCGTGATCAACGGTCAGGCCCCCGTGACAGGCGCCAGCCTGGCACTGACCTGGGGCGACCAGGCCACCTGTACCGCCAGCTACGAGGACCAGCCGAAACCTGCCCACCTGACCTTGGTGAGCCAGGTGACCAACAATCATGGTGGCAAGGCCACGACTACCGACATGACACTGTCGGCCAGCCACACCGACAACGGCAACACCACGACGGTGAGCGGTACCAGCGGCGCCAACGCTGTCACCCGCTTTGAGGCGGCTAACGGCACCTGGACGCTGGCCAGTACCGATATGGCCGGCTATACCCATGGCGAATGGCAATGTGCCATCGATGGCGGAGCCCCTGCCAGCGGCAATACGCTGACGCTGCAACGTGGCCAAGATGCCGTCTGCACGATCAACTACGAGGACCAGCCCCCTCCCCCACCGCAAAAGAAGCCGACCTATCTGACGCTGGTCGGTGAGGTCGGCAACCGCCACGGCGGCACGAAGACGCCGACCGACTTGACGCTGGGCGCCAGCCATACCGATGACACCGGCACCACCACGGAGCTGGAAGGCGCCAGCGGCAAACCGTCCATCACGCGCGTGGAAGTGCCGACTGGTGCCTGGACGCTGTCCGGCAGTGAGCTGGCCGGTTACCGCCGTGGCGAATGGTCGTGCACCATCACGCCGCATGCGGACAACACCGACAAAGCCGTGAAACAGAGCAGCGGCAATGCGCTGAGCCTGGCCGAAGGCGATGAGGCCGTCTGCACTGTGCGCTACGAGGACGTGGCCCCCCGCCTGACGCTGGTTGGTGAGGTGAGCAACCGCCATGGCAGCAAGGCCTCGGCCAGCGACGTGACGCTGCAGGCCAGCCAGGACCATGCTGGCGGCACATCCACGACCGTGAGCGGCATCAGCGGCAGCAAGACCGTGACGCAGGTGGAAGTGGCCCATGGTGAATGGACTCTCTCCAGCAGCCCCCTGACCGGCTATCGCCACGGCGACTGGCAATGTGCCATTGATGGCGGAAGCGCCAAGACCAGCAACAGTGTGGCCCTGACGCATGGCCAGCAGGCCGTCTGCACGATCCGCTACGAGGACATGCCGGCACAGCTCACCCTGGTCAACATCGTCACCAACCAGAATGGCCACACGGCCAAGGCCGAGGACTTCCCGCTGTCAGCGCAAGGTCCGACACCGCTGAACGGACAGAGCGGTTCCGCCAGCGTCACCGGGGTCGGCGTGCTGCCGGGTGCCTACACCCTGCGCGCCGACGCCCTGCCCGAGTATGGTTCCACGCCATGGTCGTGCAACGGCGGACAGCTGGCCGACAGCGTGCTCACCATCCGCAGCGGCGAGCACGTCACCTGCACCATCGAACACATCGACCAGCCGGTGAGCCTGACGCTGGACGTGGACGTGGTGAACGAATACGGTGGCACGGCCTCGAAGGAAGACATCGCCCTGTCGGCCACCAACATTACCAACCCCAATGACTCCATCTCCGGCATCTCGAAGACGGCAGCCGTGACCGCGCGTCAGGTAAAACCCGGCGTGTTCGAGCTGCAGGTACCCAACCTGCCCCGCGGCTATCGCGTCAGCAAATGGGTATGTACCGGCGGCACGCTGCAGAACAACATCCTGACGCTGGCCAACCGTGAATTCGCCAAGTGCCGCGTGGAGCTGAAGGACATCCCGGCCTCGCTGAAGCTGGCCAAGGCTGTCGAGGGCAGTGCACGCCTGGTGGCCGGCACCGCCAACGAGTATGACGTGGCCTACACCCTCACCGTCAGCCATGAGGGTGGCATCGCCGGCGTCTACGACCTCGTCGACGCCCCGGCCTTCGACAGCGATGTGGAGATCGTCAGCGCCACCATCCTGCGCAACGACCAGGCCCTGAACGTGACGCCCTCGGCTGTCACGGGTGCGGGTACAGGTGCGGGTGCGGCACAGACTCGCCGTCAATGGCCGCTGGC
>CALIXC010000033.1 GCA_938046755.1 uncultured Lautropia sp.
GATCCTGTCTATTCGCGGTTGATGCCGGCAGGGAATGATGATGTCGGTCGGTCATGGAAGAGCGCCCGTGCGGGGTGCCACCGGGACCGGTCGATGAAGGACATAGATTGACGAGGGACGCCGCATGGGGCGTACCGGGGAGAGGACAAGATGATTCGATCGTTGTGGATTGCCAAGACCGGTCTGGATGCGCAGCAGACGCAGATGGACGTAATCTCGCACAACCTGGCCAACGTGAGCACCAATGGCTACAAGCGTTCGCAGGCGGTGTTTGAAGACCTGATCTATCAGAACATGCGGCAGGTAGGGGCGCAGTCCTCGGCCGACACGCAGCTGCCGACCGGATTGCAGCTGGGTACCGGTGTGCGGCCGGTGGCTACGTCGCGCCTGTTCACGCAGGGCAACCTGCAGCAGACCAGCAACAGCTTCGACCTGGCCATCAGCGGCCATGGTTTCTTCCAGCTGCAGATGCCCGACGGCACGACCGGCTATACCCGCGATGGCTCCTTCCATCCGGATGCACAGGGGCAGCTGGTGAACTCCAATGGCATGCCCCTGTCGCCCCCCATCACCATCCCGCCGGGCACCCGCGATGTGACGGTGGGCAACGACGGCACCGTGTCGGTGTCGATTGCTGGTCAGGAAGGAGTGACGCAGATTGGTCAGATCCAGCTGGCCACCTTCCAGAATGCGGCCGGTCTGGATCCACAGGGCCAGAACGTGTTCAAGGAAAGCGATGCTTCGGGCTCGCCCACGGCGGCCACGCCGGGTGTCAATGGCGCGGGCCTGCTGCAGCAGGGCTATCTGGAAACCTCCAACGTAAACGTGGTGGAGGAGCTGGTGTCGATGATCCAGACGCAGCGCGCCTACGAGATCAACTCGAAGGCGATCCAGACCTCCGACCAGATGCTGGCCCGGATCTCGCAGCTCTGAGCATGAAGGGTGATTGCATGATGCCTGCCACCGAAACGCGCCGCCTGGGCCGGAGTGCCGGCCATCGTCCTTCCGCAATCCGGGCCTCCGGGGGCGGGCGGCTGGTGAAGCCGCTGCTGGTGCTGGCGCTGGCCGGCTGTTCGACGGTGATGCCGCCCCGGGCCCGGATCGACACGCCGATGGTGGATCACAACCGGCTGGCGTCGATGCGAGCCGTGCCGCAGCGCGAGGCCAATGGGTCCATCTTCCAGGCTGGCGCGACGCGCAACATGTTCGAGGATCGCCGCGCCCGCCAGCCGGGTGACATGCTGACGATCATGATCGAGGAGCGGCTGGTGGCCAAGCATAGTTCCAACAGCACCATCGACCGAAAGGGTGGGGGATCGGCCAAGTTTGGTGCATTGCCGTTCGTGAAGGCTGACAAGCTGGGCAAGCTGGGACTGGATGCCTCGACCAGCAACAGCTTCGAGGGCAAGGGCGCGGCAGGCAACGAGAACCAGTTTGCCGGCACCATCACGGTGACAGTGGTGGACGTGCTGCCCAATGGCAACCTGGTGGTGAGTGGCGAGAAGCAGGTGGGCATCAATCAGGGTGTGGAGACGCTGAAGTTTGCCGGTGTGGTGGATCCGCTGACGATCATGCCGGGCAACACGGTCAGTTCGACGCAGGTGGCCGATGCGCGCATGCAGGTGCGCGGCGCAGGCGACATCGACAAGGTGCAGACGACCGGCTGGCTGACGCGCTTCTTCCTGTCGGTCATGCCGATCTGAACCCCATGGTGGCATGGCCCGGGGAGGGGGCTCCCCGGGCTGGTGCTGCCGGAAACGCCCAGGTTTTCCGGGCTTCATCAGGCGTTCCCGAGAGAACGCTTTCTGGTCTGATAAAGGGGTGTGAAACCCCGGGTTCCCGAAAGGACCAGAATCGATGAGCAGACCGGACAAACTTCGCCCTGGTCGGGCAATGATCACCAGGCTGCTGGCGGCTACCTGTGGGGTGGCTGCCCTGCTGGGCAGCCTGCCGGCGCAGGCCGAGCGCCTGAAGGAAGTGGCCAGCATCCAGGGGGTGCGGACTAACCAGCTGCTGGGTTATGGCCTGATGGTGGGCCTGGACGGTACCGGAGACCAGACCACGCAGGCGCCTTTCACGGCACAGAGTATGAAGTCGCTGCTGCAGCAGCTGGGCATTCAGCTGCCGGCCGGTGTGACGCCCCAGCTGAAGAACTCGGCTGCCGTAATCGTGACGGCGCAGCTGCCCGCTTTCTCGCAGCCGGGGCAGCTGATCGATGTGACGGTGTCCTCGGTGGGCAACGCCAAGAGCTTGCGTGGCGGTACGCTGTTGTTGACGCCGCTGCGGGGCGTGGATGGCGAGATCTATGCTGTGGCACAGGGGAACGTGGTGGTGGGCGGTGCAGGGGCATCGGCTGGCGGTAGCAAGGTGCAGATCAACCACCTGAGCGCCGGACGCATTCCCGGCGGGGCGACCGTCGAACGGGTCGTGCCCAACCAGACACTGGAAGGCGATTCGATCCGAGTGGAACTCAACCGCACGGACTTCTCGGACGTGCGGCTGGTGACGGATGCGATCAACCAGAAGATCCGCCTGCGCCCGGGCAGTGACGGGCGCCAGGCCGTGGCGATGGACGCCCGGGTGGTGCAGGTGCCGCTGCCGCGTGATCCGGCGCAGCGCGTGGGCTTTCTGGCCGAGCTGGAATCGATGGAAGTGGCGCTGACGGCCGCGCCTGCCAAGGTGATCGTGAATGCGCGTACCGGGTCCGTGGTGATGAACCAGTCGGTGGCGCTGGCGCCCAGTGCCGTGGCGCATGGCAATCTTTCGGTGACGGTGTCCTCGACGCCGGTGGTGAGTCAGCCTGGTGCCTTCTCGGGTGGGCAGACAGTGGCCGGGCAGGTGTCGGACATCACGGTGCGCCAGGAGGGGGGGGCCGTGATGATGCTGCCGAAATCGGCACAGCTCAAGGATCTGGTGCGGGCGCTGAACTCGCTGGGCGCGACACCGCAGGACCTGATTGCCATTCTGCAGGCGCTGCAGGCGGCAGGCAGCCTGAAGGCCGAGCTGGAGATCATCTGATCCGGCTGGCGCTTCTTTCTCGATGATGCGAGGGGGCGGAATGCCACCCCCGGGAGCATGTTGCGATGTCTCTGTCTTCTTCGGCCTTCTCGGCTCGGGCCGATGCGGCCTCGTCAGCCGGTCTCGCTTATGACGGACGCAGCCTGGATGCGCTGCGCCACGCCAGCCCTCAGGATCGGGAGGCCATCCGCCAGGTGGCCCAGCAGTTCGAGGCGCTGTTCATGCGTCAGCTGCTCAAGGGCATGCGTGACGCCGTGCCGAAAAGCGGCATGTTTGATGGTGCGGGCAGCGATACCTTCACCAGCATGCTGGATACGCAGCTCTCGACCGTGGCGGCCGGGCAGGGCAACGGTCTGGCCGCGATGATCGAGCGGCAGCTGCTGGGTAGCGCGGGGGACGCTGCCCGTCCGGCGTCTGCGGTCGGGGCCTGGTCGCCCCGGGAGAGCGAGCCGTTCATGCCGAAAGCACCGGCAGTCGAGGCGGCGGTTTCATCGGCTGCCGACGGGTTGGGGCAGGGAGATCCGTCACGGCACGGTGCCGATGCCCGCAACGGATCGCTGGATGCTGCGGCGCGGTCCCTGTCGGGAGGTCGGGTGGTGGCCGGGCAGGGGCTGGCAGGGCTGGGGCCGGTACAGGCAGCCTTCGTGCAGAAGATGTGGCCGCACGCGCTGAAGGCCCAGGAACAGACCGGCCTTCCGGCAGCATGGGTCGTTGGTCAGGCTGCATTGGAGTCGGGCTGGGGACAGCGCGATATACGGGATGCGCAGGGTAATCCCAGCCACAACCTGTTCGGCATCAAGGCGGGCAAGGGGTGGACGGGCCGGACGGTGGCCGCGATGACGACGGAGTACGTCGACGGCGTGGCCAGAAAGTCCGTGGAACTGTTCAGGCGCTACGAAAGCTATGCCGAGGCATTTGCGGACTGGGCGACCCTGATGGCGGCCAATCCGCGCTATCGGCAGGTGGTGCAGGCCGGCAGTGCCAGGGAGTTTGCCGAGGGGCTGGAAAGGGGCGGTTATGCCACCGATCCGGCCTACGGCACGAAACTGAAGCAGACGATCGGCAGTCTGCTGCGGGCGGTGACCGGGCAGCGACAGTAACCAGAAGGGAAGACGGGCAACATGGCAGGACTCATCCAGATCGGGCAGAGCGCGCTGGCAGCAGCTTATACGCAGCTTCAGACGGGCGGGCACAACATTGCCAACGTGCATACGCCGGGCTATGTGCGCCAGGAAGTGCAGCTGGCGACGGCGGGCGGTCAGTACCATGGGCACGGGTACATCGGCAACGGTGTGGAAGTGCAGGACGTGCGCCGCGCCTATGACCGGTTCATGGCTGACGAGGTCACGCGCAGCACCTCGTTGGCCGGCACCGATGCCGTGCGGGCGCAGCAGCTGGGGCAGGTGGACAACCTGCTGGCCGATACCGAGACGGGCATTGGCGTGGCCATGGACGAGTTCCGTGCGGCGCTGGGCGACCTGGTGAACCAGCCGGCCGATGGCAGTGCGCGGGCGGTGATTGCGGCACGCGCCAACACGGTGGCAAACCGTTTCTCGGAAACCTCCCAGAAACTGGAAGCGATGGTGAGCGAGACCGGCCGTCGGCTGGAGGATTCGGCCGAGTACGTGAATGCTCGTCTTGAACAGGTGGCGTCGCTGAACCGGCAGATCACGCAGTCCTATGCCAATGGCCATCAGCCCAACGACATGCTGGACCAGCGTGATTCGCTGATCAACGAGCTGGCTGCGAAGATCCAGATGAACCGCGACGACCAGCCCGATGGATCGGTGAACCTGTATTCGGCCAACGGTCATTCGCTGGTGCTGTCGGAGCGGGCTGCCCAGCTGAAAATGGTGCCGGGTGATGCCGATTCGGCACGCACCCGCCTGATGCTGGACATCCATGGCAAGCAGGTGGAAATGAGCGAGAGCACGCTGGGCTCGGGCGAGATCGCCGGGCTGCTGCGCTTCCGGGACCAGGACCTGCTGGCGGTGCAGGCCTCGTTGGGGCGGATGGCGGCGGCATTTGCGGGCGCCTACAACGCGCAGCAGATACGCGGTCTGGATGCGAACGGAAAACGTGGAGAGCCCATGTTCGAGGTGGGCAAGCCGGTGGTGCAGGCAGCCGACCGCAACACCGGAGATGCTAAGCTGGAGGTGAGCGTTCTCGATACGTCGCAGCTGAAGGCGGCCGATTACCGTCTTTCCTACGATGGCAGTGTCTACCATCTGGAGGACGTGGTGAGCAAGAGCCGTCGGGAATTCACCCAGATGCCGATCGAGGTGGACGGCCTGCGTATCCAGAAGGCTTCCGGCACGATGGCTGCCGGGGATGCGATGATGATCCAGGCGGGTACCGCCTATGCAGGCCGCATGCGATCGGTGCTGCGCGACGGCAGTGCGATTGCCTCTTCGGACGTGATGACGGTGAATGGCAGTCCTGCCAACAGGGGTTACACGACTGTGAGGCAGCTTGCGGAAGCCGAGGAGGGCAAGGGCGGGCTGGATCCGGTGACGGTGACCTTTACGGCAAACAACCGATACCGGGTCGAAGTGAATGGCAATGCCGTGGGTACCGAAAAGGAATTCGAACCCGACAAGCCCTTTGATGTGGAGGCGAATGGCTGGAAGCTGACGCTGAGCGGGCGCCCGTCGACGGGGGATGTGCTGGAGATGAAGAAGCGTAGTGCGCCACGCCAGGACAACGCCAATGCCCGTGAGATGACGTTGTTGGCCGATCGGCACAACGTGGATGGGGCGACCTTCAGCCAGGCCTTTGCGTCGCTGCTGTCGGATGTGGGAAGCCGTGCGCTGCAGGCCAAGACATCGGAGAAGGCATCGGCCAAGATGCTGGAGGGTGCCAAGACGGTGCTGGCCAACCGCAGTGGGGTGAACCTGGATGAAGAGGCGGCGCGTCTGCTGCAGTACCGGCAGGCGTACCAGGCGGCGGCGAAGGTGATCCAGACCGCTGACGAAATGTTCAATTCGATTCTGGCTCTGGCAAGGTGACGATGATGAGAGTGGCAAGCAACCAGTTCCGTAACCAGGCGGTGCAGACCATCACCGAGCAGCAGGCGACCATCGCCAAGTTGCAGCAGCAGGCCTCGACCGGCCAGAAGGTGAATCGCCCCAGCGATGATCCGCTGGCGGCGGCCGAGGTCGAGCGCCTGCGCTCCGATCAGGCGCGAACGAACATCGAGAAGCGCATGATGTCGTTTGCCAAGAGCCAGATGGCACAAGCCGAGAGCCTGCTGGGCAACGGCATCGAGACGCTTCAGCGTGCGCGTGACCTGATGATTAGTGCCCGCAACGGCGCCATGAACCGCGAGGACCGTGAGACGATTGCCGGGCAGCTGATGCAGTACCGCATCGAGCTGTTGGACATCGCGAACCAGCAGACACAGGACGGTAATTACATCTTTGGCGGAAGTGGTAGCGAGCGCGCACCCTTCTGGCCGCAGAACTCTCCCACCTATCAGAGCGAGCCGGGTGTGCGGCAGACGGGTCTGAGGATTCCCTACGACCTGACGGTGGACGGTTCATGGGTGATGCAGGGGTTTGGCGCCCGGGGTGAAGAAAGCATCTTCCAGGAGCTGGATACGGTGATCAATGCGCTGCGCGGCAGCGGTGACATGGATGGCGCGCTGAAGCGTGGGATGTCGTCTGTTCCACCGCCGCCTTTGGGGCAAGTGTTTCTGTATCCCACT
>CALIXC010000034.1 GCA_938046755.1 uncultured Lautropia sp.
AACCTCGTCGAAGCGGTCATCGCCCACGAATCCGACCTCGTTTACAAAACCCTGCAAGAAATCGACTTCCGCGGCCGCTTCAACGCCGGCGTCGTCGGTATCCGCCGCGGCAACAAGCGCCTTACCGGCCGTCTCGGCCACACCATCCTGCACGTCGGCGACAGCCTCATCCTTGCCGTCGGCAGTCATTTTGCGGTGCAGGCCGACCTGGAAAAACATTTCCACATCCTCAGTACCAGCTACACCCCGCCGCGCCTCACCAACCGCCAGGGCAACCGTGCCATCGCCGGTTTCATCCTCGCCGTCCTCCTGGAAACGCTCAACCTGCTGCCGCTGCTGCATGGCCTGCTGCTGCCGTTGGAGCGTGCGCTGGGGGCGGTGCCGCCCTGGCTGCTGCTGGCGCTGCTGGCCGGCCTGGCTTGGCACGCCACGGGCAGCCTCGGGTCGGCTGCCTTCAGTGCGGCCGGCTTCTACCTCATCGGGGGGCTGGGCCTGTGGACGCCGCTGCTGCAGACCCTGGCGCTGCTGGTCGCTGCCTTCCTCTTCATCCTCGTGATCGGCTTCCCGCTGGGCATCCTGATGGCGCGCAGTCGGCGGCTGCATCGGTGGCTCTCGCCCGTGCTGGACATCATCCAGACCATGCCCAGCTTCGTCTATCTCATTCCGGTGCTGATGCTGTTCGGCATCGGCCGCATTCCGGCGCTGTTTGCCACCGTGGTCTACGCCACCGCTCCGCTGGTGCGTCTCACCGCCCTGGGCATTCGCGAGGTCGACGCCCGGATGGTCGAGTCGGCCGAATCCTTCGGCTGCACCCGCACCCAGCTCCTGTTCTGGGTGCTGTTGCCGCAGGCGCGGCCCGCCATCCTGGCCGGCATCAACCAGGCCGTCATGATGTCGCTGGGCATGGTCGTGGTGGCCTCGATGATCGGTGCGCGCGGCCTGGGCGAGAACGTGCTGCAGGCCATCCAGACGCTGGACATCGGCCGGGGCGTGCAGGCCGGCGCCGCCATCGTCATCCTGGCTATCGTCATCGACCGCATCACCCAGGCCTACGGGCGAAGGGGGAACAGATGACCCGCATCGTGTTCGAGGATGTCAGCAAGATCTACGGCGACCGCCCCCGCCAGGTGCAGGAGGCCATGGCCCTGTTGCGCCAGGACGTGTCCAGCGACGAGATCTTTGCGCGCACCGGCTGCCGTGTCGGGCTGCGTCACATCAGCCTGGAGATTCCCTCAGGCGGCATCTTCTGCGTCATCGGCCTGTCCGGCTCGGGCAAGTCCACGCTGGTGCGCCACGTCAACCGGCTCATCGAGCCCACCTGCGGCCGTATCCAGGCCTGCGACATCGATGTCACCGCACTGGATGCGCGGGGCCTGCGCGAGTTCCGTCGCTCCCGGGTCAGCATGGTGTTCCAGCACTTCGGACTGCTGCCGCACCTGACGGTGATGCAGAACACCTGCTTCGGTCTGCGTGTGCGGGGCCTGTCTGCCAAAGAGCAGCGCGAGCGTGCCTGCCACTGGCTGCGCGAGATGGAACTGGCCGATATGGCCGACAGCTATCCGGAGCAGCTCTCGGGCGGCATGCGTCAACGCGTGGGGCTGGCGCGGGCGCTGACGGCCGATACCGACATCATCCTAATGGACGAGGCCTTCTCGGCGCTCGATCCGCTCATCCGCATCCGTCTGCAGGACACCGTGCTGGCCCTGCAGCAGCGGCTGGGCAAGACTATTGTCTTCATCACCCACGACATCGACGAAGCGCTGAAGATGGGCAATCACCTGGCCATCCTCAACGCCGGCGAGCTGGTGCAGGTCGGCACCCCGCAGGAACTGCTCGACCATCCGGCCAACGACTACGTGGCCGAGTTCATGCGCACGGCCCGCCAGCCTGGCAACGCCCGCTGAAGCGCACCTGCTGTGGTGGGTGCGGTAGGGCAGAGGGGCTGTTGATGGGAGCATCGGCGGTTTTTGCCGCCGAAAGATCTGGGCGGGAAGGTCAGCCGCCCGACAGTTCCACCGAACGCTGCCCGGCCTTGGCTGCCGCCACATCTACCAGCCGGCGCAGTACCTGGCCCTGCTCGAACTCCTCGATGGCCGCATGCGTGGTGCCGTTGGGCGACGTGACGGCCTGACGCAGCGCCACGAAATCGGCGTCGTACTGCGTCTGCAGCGTGGCCGCTCCCAGTGCTGTCTGCGCTGCCAGTTGCCTGGCCAGCTCGCGCGGTAGGCCCAGGTTCACGCCGGCGTCGGCCAGCGCCTCGGAAAACAGGTGGTAGTAGGCCGGGCCACTGCCGCTGATGGCGGTGACGGCGTGCAACTGGGCCTCATCATCCACCCAGAACGAACGACCCACGGCATCGAAGAGCCGCGAGATTGTCTGACGCAGCCCCGGCGACACATCTTCGTCGGCATACAGCCCCACGCAGCCCTGGCGCACCATCACGGCCGTGTTGGGCATGCTGCGCACCACGGGGCGTTCCAGCGGCAGCGAAGCGCGCAGTGTCTGAAGCGGCACACCGGCCATCACCGAGATGATCGTGGCGTTCTGCAGCTGGCTGGCCGGCAGCGCACTCAGTGCCTCGCGTGCCATCACCGGCTTCACGGCCATCACCACCAGGTCATAGGGGGTATCCGGCAGGTCGGCGGCCTGACGGTACAGGCGGGCCTGCACATCCTGGGCACGGATCGGATCCACCGCATCGATGCCATCCACCAGCCCGGCGCCTAGCCAGGCTTCGCCCAGGGCTGCGCCCATGCGACCATATCCCAGAAAGAGAGCGTTCAGACCCATGCTTTACTCCTTGTCGTCGTGCGCAGTCGGGGTCGACCGAGTCGCGCGACAGACCTGGCGTCTGTCGCAGTGGCTACATGTTAATGGTTTTTCCTGAGGACAATCTGCAACACCCCATGGCCTCATGCCCATTCCGCATGCTCATCATCATGCAGCCCGCCTATTCGGCGCCTTCCCGTTCGGAGCGTTTCCCCTGGCAACCCCTCATCCGGAATACAGCGGCATGATTACTGGCAACACACGCCTGCTCGCCCACATCGGCTATCCCACCCGGACTTTCCGGTCCCCGATGATCTACAACCCCTGGTTTGCCCACGTGGGCGAGGACGTGGTGGTCGTGCCTTTCGCCTCGCAGCCCGACAGTTACCCGGCCTTGCTGCGAGCGCTCTTTGACACGGGCAACGTCGTGGGAGCGCTCATAACCATGCCACACAAGAGCACCACGCCGGCGCTGCTCGACCGTGTCTCGGTCGCTGCACGCATCGCCGGTGCCTGCAACGCCGTGCGACGTGCGCCGGACGGCAGCCTGGAAGGCGACATGTTCGATGGCGAGGGCTTCGTGCTCGGCATGCAGCGCAACGGCTTCAGCGCCCGGGGCTGCTCGGCGCTGGTGGTGGGCAGTGGCGGCGTGGGCTCGGCCATTGCCGCGTCGCTGGCCGCCGCCGGGGTGGCGCGACTGGCGCTTTTTGATGTTCGTGAACCCGTCATGCAGGCGCTGGCCGGACGGCTGCGGCAGCACTACCCGACGCTGGAGGTCGTCACCGGCAGTACCGACCCGGCCGGCTTCGACATCGTGGTCAACGCCACGCCGCTGGGCATGAAGGCGGGCGATCCCTTGCCCCTGGACGTGATGCGCATTTCGCCCCGGACCTACGTGGGCGAAGTGGTTCTGTCGGCGGAGGTCACGCCGTTCCTGGCGGCTGCTCAGGCGCGCGGCTGCCAGGGTCAAGGCGGGCTGGATATGCTCTACGAGCAGATTCCCGCCTACCTGGCGTACTTCGGGCTGCCGGTGGCAACCCCCGAAAAGTTGCGGGCGCTGGCTGATCCGATGGCCTGACGCTTTTTCCGCGCCCTGCGCCCTGCTACATCAGGGGGCATGACACTCCCCCCGGAAATGGCAGGGTCGTCGAAGGGGGGGAATGGTCATGCCTCGTACTATCGATCATCCCTCCGTCTCCCGTCACATCGTTACCATGGAAACGCAGGATTCCGTACCGTATTCCACGCCTTCCACCGCGTCCGGTAGTCGCCCGGCGGATGCTGTTCCTCTGACGGCAGTACAAGCCCTGGGTGCACCCACCCTGGATGTGCGCACGCTGCTTGATGGGCGGGGTGTCAGCCGCTACCAGCAGTGGATCATCGCACTGTGCTTTCTCGTCGTGGTCATGGACGGCTTCGATGTCGTCATCATGGGCTTCGTGGGGCCGGCGCTGAAGGCCGCCTGGCACTGGAGCAACGGCGACCTCGCACCGGTGCTCAGTGCCGCGCTGGCCGGCCTCACGCTTGGCGCCATGGTGGCCGGCCCGCTGGGCGATCACCTCGGCAGGCGTCGCGTCCTGTGTGTCGGCGTGATGATGTTCGGCCTCTTCACGCTGCTGGTGGCCACCGCCACCGACCAGTGGCATTTCATTGCCTACCGCTTCATCGCCGGGCTGGCCATGGGCGGCATCATGCCCATGGCGGCCACGCTGGCCACCGAATACTCACCCCTGGCCAGACGTTCGCTGCTGGTCACCATCGTCTTTGCCGGTTTCACCGTGGGGGCAGCCGGTGGCGGCTTCCTGGCGGCCTGGCTGGTACCGCACTGGGGCTGGCAGAGTGTCTTCGTCTTTGGCGGCGTGGTGCCCATGGTGCTGTCGCTGGTCATGGCGGCGCTGATGCCCGAATCGCTCACTTACCTCGTGCATCGCCAGGGCAGCCAGGCGCGTATCCGCCGGATCGTCGAGCGCTGCGCCCCGGGCAGCACCTCGGAAGACACCGTCTTCGTGCTGCCGGCGCTGCCCCGGGTGGAAGGCCACGAACGTCCTGTGCAGATCGTGCTCAACCGCCACTACCGCGCCGGCAGCTTCATGCTGTGGAGCATCTATTTCCTGCACCTGTTTCTCGTCTACCTGCTGGGCAGCTGGCTGCCCACCATGCTGAAGGACGCCGGCATGGACCTGCAGCAGGCTGCCATCATCAGTGCCATGTTCCAGCTGGGCGGGCCGCTGGGCTCCATCCTGCTGGGCTGGCTGATGGACCGGCACGAGGCGCACCACGTGCTGGCCGGCGCCTACCTGCTGGGAGGCGCGGCGTTGGTGCTGCTCGGCTACGTCGGTGGCTACTATGCACTGATGTGCGCCGTCGCCTTCGTCATCGGTGCCGGGCTCAATGGTGGCGGCACCGGCATGAATGCTCTGTCCAGCCACTTCTTCCCGCTGCCGGCGCGTGCCACCGGCAATGGCTGGATGCACGGCATCGGCCGCGTCGGCGCCGTCATCTCGGCCTTTGCCGGCGCCTGGATGCTGAACGCCGGCTGGAGCCTGGCTGCCGTCACCGCCGCCCTAGCTGTGCCGGCCGTGCTCATCGCCGCCCTGCTGGCCATGAAGTACCTGCATTACCGGGGGGAGGGGCGCCTGGCAGGATGAGCGTCACGGAGAAGCTTCCCTCATGAGCAAGGCGCTCGTGTCTGCGCGGTCGCCGCAGCCAGGCATCCTGCGGCAGGCTGTCTGGCTGTCCCAGTGAACATCCTTCGCGCGATCAGTGGGACGCCTGTGCTCGCGCCACGATCTCGGCAAAGCGCTTCTTCGCCCGCGCCGGCACCGCATCGGGTACCTGCATCCGGGCCGGATCAGCATCGCCCACCTGGATTAGCATCACCATGCCCATGGCATAGTGCGGCAGGCACTTCACGCCGTACAGCCCGGATTCGGTGAACGTCACCTCGATCTCCTCGTTGATCTTGCCCTTGAAGGGCTGGGCGCCCGCCGGCAGCATCCCGTCGATGGAGGCGGCATTGTGGCCGCTGGTCGTGGCCAGGAACTTCACCGTGTCGCCGGGCTTCACCTTCAGGAACTCCGGCTCGTACACCATCGGACCGGTGCTGTTCCGGTTCAGCATCTTCACCTGGAAGGTTTCGGCCTGCGCCGCCAGCGCAGCCAGCAGCAAGGTGGCAGACAGAGCGAGCCCGCCCAGGCGGGAAAGAGAGAATGAAGTCGACATCATGATGGATGGACCTGCCCCAGGCAGGTGGGTGAACGGGTTACTCGGAAGTGTGGCCCCGCAAGGAAGGGCCTCTGAACAGGGCCGCTGAAAAGGACCGCTGAAACGAAGGCACGTGCCGCAACGGGACGGTGCGCCCCGAAGGAATCTGCCACGTGGCGGGTGGGGAAGCAGGCTGTGTCCCATCACGGTTGCCCGGCACTGTTCTTTGCAAGCGCACCGAAGCGCAGAATCCGCGCCCCGTCTGCAGGATCGAACAGCTCGGTGGCACGCACCTGAAAGATCTCCTTCAGCAGCGGGGCCTGCAGGATCGCCGCCGGCTTGCCGATGGCATGCAGCCGGCCCTGGTGCATCACCGCCAGCCGGTCGCAGCGCATCGCCTGATTCAGGTCGTGAATGGCCATCACCTTGGTGATCGGCAGCGCCAGCACCAAGTCCATCAGTGCCAGTTGCTGGTGGATGTCCAGGTGATTGGTGGGCTCATCCATCAGCAGGATCTGCGGCTGCTGGGCCAGTGCCCGTGCAATGTGGATGCGCTGGCGCTCGCCGCCGGAAAGCTGCCCCCACAGGCGCTGCTGCCGGTCGTGCATGCCCACGCAGCCCAGCGCCTCGGACACGATCTCGTCATCGCGCGCCGACCAGCTCTGCAGCGCCGACAGCCATGGCGTGCGGCCCAGTTCCACGGCATCCCGCGCGGTGATCGCATCCAGCGTGTCGGCCGTCTGCGCCACCATGGCCAGCTGCCGGGCCACCTGTCGGCGCCCCATGGCACGCAGGCTGTGGCCGTGCAGGTGAACGGTGCCCTGCGTGGGCGCATGGATGCCTGCCAGGATGCGCAGCACGCTGGACTTGCCCGACCCGTTCGGGCCGATCAACCCCAGCAGCTCGCCCGGCTTCACGGCCAGCGACACGTCCGACAGCACCTTGTGCCGTCCTGCGTGCCAGCTCACGCCGTTCATTTCCAGGGCGGGCACCTCGCGCACCTCGGCAAATTCCTGTTGCGTCATGATCATTCCTGCCTCCGGCGCTTCATGGCTGTTGCCTGCGTCCCAGCAGGATGATCGCGAACACCGGCGCGCCCACCAGTGCCGTCACCACGCCGATGGGCAGCACCTGGCCCTTCAGCAGGATGCGCGAGCAGACATCCGCCAGCATCAGGAAGAGGGCGCCGATCAGCGCACTGGCCGGCAGCAGCCGGTGGTGGCGAACGCCCACCAGCAACCGTGCCACGTGCGGAATCACCAGCCCCACGAAGCCGATGGCGCCCACCACCGACACCATCACCGCTGTCACCAGCGCAGCCGTCAGCAGCAGAACCGCCTGCACCCGGCGCACGCCGATGCCCAGTGCCGCCGCCGCCTCGGCCCCGAAGGTGAAGGCATCCAGGGCCCGGGCATGCAGCAGGCAGACCACCAGCCCCAGCGCCGCCACCACGGTGGTGATGGGCACGTCCGGCCAGCGCACGCCGCTCAGGCTGCCCAGCAGCCAGAACATGATGCCGCGCGCCTGCTCGGCACTGCCCGACTTGGTGATGATCAGCGAAGTGAGCGCATTGAAGAGCTGTGATCCCGCAATGCCCGCCAGGATGATCTGCCCGCTGTTGCGCAGTCCGCCGCCACCGGCTGCCTGGGCCAGCAGCGCCACCAGCGCAAAGGCCGTCACGGCGCCGCCGAAGGCGCCCACCGTCATCGACACCACGCCGCCGCCCACACCAGCCACCGCCACCAGTACGGCGCCGGTAGAGGCGCCGGCCGAGATGCCCAGCAGGTAGGGGTCAGCCAGTGTATTGCGCAGCAGCGTCTGCAGCACCACGCCGGACACCGCCAGCCCCGCGCCGCAGCAGGCCGCCACGACGGCGCGGGTCAGTCGATAGTTCCAGACAATGCCGTCATCGATGGGATCGATCTCGATGCCGGCACCCAGCAGGTGGTTGGCCAGCACGTCGCCGATGGTGCCGGCCGGCATGCGGATCTCGCCGGCCCACATGCACAGCAGCATCACCGGCAGCAGCAGTGCCAGTGCGACGAGCGCCAGCAGCAGACGGCGCAGCCATCCTCGCGCCAGGGCAGGGGGCATGCTCACCTCAGTACGCCGCGCCGGCCTTCACCACCGCATCGGCAATCGCCTCCATGCCGTCGGCAATGCGGATCGAGGCCTGCAGTGCGTCGGCGTCGACAATGGCGATGCGGCCGTTCTTCACGGCATCCATATGTCGGGTCACCGGATCATTCTTCAGGAATTCCAGCTTCTTCTCGTAGTCATCCGCCGGGAAGCGCCGACGGTCCATGCGCGCGATCACCAGGATGGTGGGATTGGCCTTGGCAATGGTCTCCCAGCCCACCGTCGGCCATTCCTCGGCCGAGGTCACCACGTTGCGCAGACCCAGTTCCTTCAGCATGTAGCCGGCCACGCCCTGCTGGCCGGCCATGTATGGATCCACGTCCATGTCGGCGCTGGAGAACCACACGGCGGCCGACAGATCCTTGATGCCCGAATCCTTTACCTTCTGCACGGCCACGCTCTGGCGTGCCTTCAGGTCATCCACCAGGGCCTGACCATTTGCTTCCACATCGAAGATCTCGGCCAGTTGCGAAATGCTCTTGTAGAGCGCGGCGATGTCGTAGGGCCGCGTGCGCGTGCCGTCGGCACCCACCAGATTGTCCTTGCCATCGCAGTCCGACGGCATCAGGTAGGTGGGGATCTTCAGATCATGAAACTGCTCGCGCGTGGCCACCACGCCTTCCTTGCCGATCTGCCACTCGAACTGAGACACCACCAGCCCCGGGCGCTTTTCCACTACCGTCTCGAAGCTGGGGTCGTTGTCGGCCAGGCGCAGCACCTTGGCATTGATGTCCTTGAACTTCGGCAGGACCGGGTTGAACCACAACGATGTGCCCGCCACCTTGCTGCCCAGGCCCAGTGCGTACAGCATCTCGGTACCGGCCTGGCCCACGGTGATGACCGAGCCCGGTGCCTTCGAAAATTCCAGCGTATAGCCGCAGTTCTCCACCTTCAGCGGATAGTGGGTGGCGTGTGCGCTCAGGGAAAGACTGCCCAGCCCCAGGGTCAGCAAGGCGGCTGCAATGTGATGACGGGTCGACATGGTTCTCGCTCCTTCGATGTCGTGACGGTTGTGGCCGTCGAAGGGAAGCGCGGTGCGAGAACCTCTGTGCGTGTCTGCCGATGGGCGGGCTGTCGTGACGACAGCCATGCGCCGTGCAAGCGTGTCCGGCATCCTGCTGCCCGAATCATCAGGGCAGTGCATCCACTGGGCATCGCGGACAGGAAGCCCGGAACGCATGACGGGAACCTATGGCACGGTGCCAGGAGGCATGGAGCCAGGAAAGCTCCGGAACGCTGACTGCAAGAAGAATCGCTCACTGCTCCGGACACCCCGCCGGCCATGAACAACAGCTTGCCTTGGCAGGTCTCCTGACTGGCACTTCATCGCCGATCCTCGCCTTCCCGGACCCGAAGCGGGGTCCAGTGGTCCTGAGAGGACAGGCTCCATGCCTACAGTTGCGGGGGCAGTTCCATTTCGTGCCGCACCGGGCATTGATGTCCGGACGACGGCTGGATTCCCTATGTGGCCGGGGTGCAGTGGATGGCAGACGACAGCACCCGGGCAACTTCCGTGGGATCTGCCTCGATGCCCTTTTAATGGCGCGTGGTGACGCCGAAAGACGCGTGATGCAGACCCCGGGAACGTCTGACATGGGCAGACTTTCCCTGCGGAACCAAAGCAGCCGCAGTCTACGCAAGCACCTTGCTACCGTCAAATGATGACCAGCGCTGCCAGGCGCCGGAAAGATATGCCCGCGTCAAGGAATCGCTACCATAGCGTGTTCCAGTACATCCATCAGGCGACCGTGTCGGCCCCTGGCCGGCGGTCGGGGCTGATGCCCACCTCCCGCCCTGAAAGCGCCCGATTTTGCCCAAGTCCTCCTGAGCCATCGGATACGACGCCAGAAGATCCTCAACATGCCCGATTCCAAGACCCCGCCGACAGCACGGCCGCAGCACGTTTCCGAGAGTCAGCCTGTGGATGCCGTCCGCTGGCGCGCCTTCCTGATGTGTTTTCTGGTGGTGCTGTTCGACGGCTTCGACACGGCCGCCATCGGCTACATCGCACCCTCGCTGATGCAGGACTGGGGCGTGGCCAAGCCGGCCCTGGCTCCCGTGCTCAGTGCAGCACTGTTCGGCCTGGCTGCTGGTGCTCTGATGGCGGGGCCGCTGGCCGATCGCTGGGGACGGCGCCTGGCGCTCATCAGTTCGGTGGCGGTTTTCGGTACGGCCTGCCTGGCCTCGGGCTTCTCGCTGGATCTGACCACGCTCACGGTACTGCGCTTCATCACCGGCGTGGGACTGGGGGCGGCCATGCCCAACGCCGTCACGCTGGTTAGTGAATGCAGCCCCCCTGCACGGCGCGCCTTCATTACCAACGCCATGTTCTGCGGCTTTCCCCTGGGAGCAGCGCTGGGCGGCTTTCTGGCCGGCTGGATGATTCCGGCACTGGGTTGGCGCAGCGTGCTGCAGCTGGGCGGCGTCGCACCGCTTGTCCTACTGCCGGCCCTGGCAATCTGGCTGCCCGAATCATTGCGTTACCTGCAGACCCGCCAGGACGGGCACGATCGTGCTCAGGCGCAGGCCCCCCGCAGCATTGCCTTGGTGCTCTCGCGCCAGTACCGGCTGGGCTCGCTGATGCTGTGGCTGGCTTACTTCATGGGACTGGTGGTCTTCTATGCCCTCATCAACTGGATGCCCGTGCTGTTCCGCGAAAGCGGCATGGATCCACGCACCGCATCGCTGATCACGGCGTTGTTCCCGCTGGGCGGTGTAGGTGCCATTGCCCTGGGCTGGCTGATGGACCGCTTCGACGGCAGCAGTGTGCTGGCCCTGGGCTACGGCGCCACGGCGCTGTCCGTCTGGGCCATCGGCCAGGCCATCGGTGGCCATGGCGTGCTGATGGCCGTGGTCTTCGTGGCTGGCCTGGTGATGAACGCCGCCCAGGCCTCGATGCCGGCGCTGGCCGCAGGCTTCTACCCCACCGAAGGCCGCGCCACCGGCGTGGCCTGGATGCTGGGTATCGGCCGCTTCGGCGGCATTGCCGGCTCCTTCCTGGTGGCCGACCTCACGGCCCGCCAGATGAGCCTGCCCGACATCTTCGGTGTCGTCGCCATTGCCGCACTCATCGCCATGGTGGCGCTGGGCGTCCTGCGGCTGGCCTGTCGGAGACGGTGACCTGCACTGTGCCGGAGCCTTCTGGTCGGACGGTGGTGACGTACCGCGCGGGGACCTTCAGCCCTGTCGATGGAGTCACGGTCTGTTCCTGTTTCCGACCGCCCAGCCTTGCACCGCATCCAGCGCATGCAGTGCGCTCTGGATCGATGGTGTGGTCACTTGTGACGAATCCATGAACAGCACGCGTCCTTCCCGCGCTGGCCGCATGAAGCGTTCCCAGCCGGGCAGAATCCTGTCCAGCGAGGCACGTGCGCCGGATTCCGCATCGGCGGTCTTCGTGTAGTTGTTCATGATAACCAGCAGGTCCGGGTCCAGCTTGCCGAAGGCTTCCGCGCTGATCGGGGCCATCAGCGTCGAGCCCAGCTTGCCGCTCTCGGCGCGGCCTCCCGTCTGCAGCTGCGTGTAGCCCAGGTCCCGCAGTGCCTGGATCCCACCCGACAGGCAGCCCACCACATTGATCTGGTCGGTCAGCAGCACGGCCAGATAGGTCCGCTGCCGATGGCCATCAGGTAGTGGCGGCAATTCCTCTTTCACCGCGGCCAGCTGCTCCTCGTAGATCTTCAGGCGTTCATCGTAGGCTTTCTGGCGCCCCAGCACGCGCGCCAGATCGGTTTCCACGCCAAAGCCGCAGACATGCTGCTGGTCACCGTTCTGGATGTAGACGGGGGCGACCGAAGCGAGCTGGTCGCGCTTGCCGATGTCCAGCCGGCTGCCTACGATCAGATCGGGCTTCAGCGTCCGAAGTCGTTCCAGATCGATCTGTCCCAGCGCACCGAACCCCTGCGGCTTGGCATGCCCCGGGCCGAACACCGTGTCGATGAAGTCCACGGCTGTCACGAAGCCGCCCTCCCGGTTGCGTCCATAGGCGCCAATGGGCGCCAGACCCAGATCCATCAGCGGAATGCCCAGCAGCGGCTCGTGCATCACCACGATGCGCTCAGGCGACGAAGGGATCTTCACGGTCTTGCCATCGTCATCGGTGACGGTGCGCATGTCTGCGGGTGATGGCGCCGGACCGGGAGCGTGGGCAGGGGGCTCCGGGGTTTGCGAGGAAGGAGAGGCCTTAGAGGCGGCAGGTACGCCTGTGGCACTGGTGCTGGTATCTGGGCCGGCCGCCTGCGCATGGGGGATTCCGCCTCCCAGGCAAAGTATTGCGGTGGTTGCTGCAATGGTCGGGATGATTCCGGAGGGAAACCGAAGGCGGGACAGAACGGACATGTCTACTCCATATCGTGTTTTCCGGGCGCAGGCATCCAGCATGATGGGCGGCCCGATCCTTGACGGTGAGCTACCGGATCCTGGGTCAACCATCGACTGCGTTGGTCCGGAGATGGCGGCAGGGCGTGTTTCAGCAAGGGGCGCTTCAGGAAACCCGGCCTTTGCGCCAGGCCTGTAACCGCATCGCCGCCACGAACAGCGGTACGCCCACCAGCGTCAGGGCCAGCCCCACCGGCAGCGCCGTGTCGGCCAGTAGCCCGCGCGATACGGTATCGGCCATCAGCACCAGCAAACTGCCCATCAGGCCCGATAGTATCAGCCGCATGCTGCCGGACGACCGACAGGCGAAATCGGCCAGCTGCGGCGCGATCACACCCAGCAGCGTCAGCGGCCCCACCACCGCCACGGCCAACGTGTTCATCAGCACCGCCAGCAGCAACAGCGCCGGCCGGATGCGCGCGACCTCCAGCCCCAGCGCCATGGCCATGTCGGTGCCCAGTGCTTGCACGGCCAGCGAAGGCCCGGCCAGCAGCAGGGCAGGCAGGCTCAGCGCCACCAGCACCAGCAGAATCGACAGCGAGGCCCAGTTGGCCTGGAACAGACTGCCCGCCATCCATTCCGCCATGGCCACCGACGCATCGCCCGGCAGGTACAGCAGCAGCACGGCCGCCACACTGGAGAGCACCGATTCCATGGCTATGCCCATCAGCAGGATGGCCAGGCCATTGGTGCGGGTGCGCCCCACCAAGACTACCAGCAGCAGCGCCACGCCCACGCCGCCCAGTACGCCACCCAGCGAGGCGAGCCACGCGGGGGCGGTGGGCAGCAGCACACGTAGTGCCATCACGGCCGTCACGGCCCCCTGGCTCAGCCCCAGCAGACCAGGGTCGGCCAGCGGGTTGCGTGCAATGGATTGCAGCATGGCGCCCGAGACAGCCACGCACCATCCGGCCAGGCAGGCCAGCAGCACACGCGGCAGGCGTACCGAGACGACGGCATAATGCAGGGCGTCGTTGGGCAGGGAGCGGCTCTGCAGCAGGCGCAGCCAGTCATCCGCCGAGGCTTGCGTGCTGCCGGTCCACACGGAGAGCAGGGTAGTCAGCATCAGCAGGGCCATCAGCAGAAGCAGCGTCTTCAGGTGCATGGTGGTCATCTGCACGCCCAGCGGCAACGTGACGATGGCATGGCCATCGGACCGGATGCTGCGCCGTGGCATCATGTTCGCACCTCGGCCGACAGATAGTGGCGTCGCACGATCATCATGAAGACGATGCCGCCCAGGGCATCCAGCAACAGGCCCGTGTGGATGACGTGCGGACTGAACAGTGTGCGTGCCAGGAAATCGGCCAGCAGGCACAGGCTGGCGCCCAGGACGGCTGCACAGGGAATCAGCCACCGCAGACTGGCACCAACCATCGGGCGCAGCATGTGAGGCACCGCCAGTCCGATGAAACCCAGCGGGCCCGTCACGGCCACGGCTGCCCCGCAGGCCAGCATCACCAGCAGCATGGCCATTCCGGATACCCAGGCCACGTTCACGCCGGCCGCTGCTGCACGCTCGGTACCCAGCATCACCAGCGTCAGCGGCCTGCCCAATGCCCACAGTCCCAGCAGACACAGGCCACCCAGCCACCATGTCGCCTGCAGGCGATCGAGGTGGACGTGGTTGATGTTGCCCATGATCCAGCCAAGCAGTTCGTTGCGCCGGGCCGGGTCCTGCAGCAGCAGCGCGTTGCCGATGCCGATAAACAGCATCGATACCAGTGCGCCGGACAGGATCAGCGCCAGCCCCCGGGCATCGGCGCCCCGGTTGGCAAACCGGGCTAGCCACAGGGTGGCCAGCATGCCCAGCGGTGCGCCAGCCAGTGCGGCTCCTGTCTGGCCGCCGCTGCCCAGATCAAATCCCAGCGTGGCCACCACCACGGCCAGCATCGCACCGGCATGGATGCCCAGCGATGATGGCGACGCCAGCGGGTTGTGGACGAGCCCCTGCAGCACGCAGCCTGCCACGGCCAGGATGCTGCCGGCGTGCAGGGCCATCAGCACGCGCGGCAGCCGCTGGGACAGCAGAATGGACTGCTCGTAGCTGTCTGGTACCTGCTGCCACAGGGCCGTGACCATGTCCGTCAGCGTCATGCCATCCAGGCCGTGCATCAGGTCCAGCCCCAGGGCAGACAGCAACAGCACAATGCAGCCCAGCAGGGTCGCCACGGGGCGCATCATGGCGTGGTGTCCCGTACAGGGGTGGGTGATGGGGCGACAGAGGAAGGGGAACCGGAAGAAGGAAAACAAGGCAGACAGACCAGGCGCCCGCAGCGTGCAAAGATGTCCACCGCCATGCCGAAGACCGCCTGCACGTTCGCCGGCGTCAGCACGGCGCCGATGGGGCCCGCTGCATGTATGCCCCCGTCCTTCATCATCACCAGCGTGTCGGCAAACGCGGCCGCCAGATTCAGGTCGTGCAGCACCACCAGGATGGTCTTGCCGAAATCCTGCACCAGCTGCTGCACCAGCGCCAGCACTTCCACCTGGTACTTCATGTCCAGGTGGTTCACGGGCTCGTCCATCAGGATCACCCGCGCGTCCTGTGCCAGCACCATCGCAATCCAGGCACGTTGCCGCTGGCCGCCCGACAGATCGTTCACTGGACGATGGGCCATGTCGCGCAAGCCGACGGCTTCCAGCGTGCGGGCAAAGCGTGCCTGTGCTTCGGGTGATGTCCGGCCCAGCCAGGGGTGACGGTGGTAATCGGCCAGCTGCACCAGATCGAAGACCGTCAGATAGTCCGGACAGTGGCATTCCTGCGGCATGTAGGCAATCTGGCGGGCCAGCTGCAACCGGCCCAGGTGGTGCAGCGGCGTGCCGTCCAGCTGCACTTCACCGCTGCAGGCGGGCAGAAAACGCAGGATGGCCTTCAGCAGCGTGGACTTGCCACAGCCATTGGGGCCAGTCAGCGCCGTCACGCCGGCAGCCGGAACCTGCAGGGAGACGTGGCGCAGGGCCAGAGAACTTCCATAGCCGGCGCTCAGGTCGATGATGTTCAGCACGACGATCGGTCCGGACGGTCGCTCAGTCGAGCAGGTGTCCGATGAATGTGTTGCTGGAATACTGCCGCCGGAACAGCCCGGCCTTCGACAGCCGCGGAAGCAGTTCGCCCAGCACCCGGTGCATCGAATCCGTCGATCCGCCGGGCAGGGCAATGAAACCGTCGATGGCCTCGTGGGTGAACCAGTCCTCGATCTGCCCGACGGCATCGTCGACCGTGCCGACGATCTGCCAGTGGGCAGAACCCATGACCTCGGGTCGTCGCAGCAGTTCGCCCAGCGGCAGCGACTCGCGCGTCACCAGGTCGCGCAGCAGCGTCGCGTGCGTGCGGCTGCGGGGCACGAAGTCCCCTTCGGCTGGCAGGTCGTCGGGTTGCACCAACCTGTCCAGCGGCCAGTCCGAGACATCGACGCCCAGCAGATCACGGATGGATTTGCGGTCCCGTGCAGGATCACGGCGCGCATGGGTGTCGGCATGCAGCTGCCGGGCGGCAGATCCGGTCTCGGCCAGGTACAGGCTCAGCCCCGGCATTAGCTTCACCGCCTCGGGCCGGCGTCCCTGGCGGGCGGCCAGCTCGTGCAGCTCTTGGCGCAGCTGCCGGGCCGTTTCCTGGTCAGGCGTGGAGGCAAAAACGGCATCGGCCACGCCTGCCGCAAAATGCCGCCCCTCCGGAGAGGCGCCCGCCTGCACGAACGGGATGCGGCCCTCGCCGAAGGCAGGCAGGTTCAGCGGCCCCTGCACCGACAGGTACCGGCCACGATGATCAATGGCCTGTACCCGTTCCGGATCGGCAAACAGGCCACCGTCGCGGTCGAAATGCAGCGCATCGTGCGGAAAGCTCTGCCAGAGCTGCCGGACCACGGAAACGAATTCGGTGGCACGT
The DNA here is from genome assembly GCA_938046755.1 of uncultured Lautropia sp. Lineage (GTDB taxonomy): Bacteria > Pseudomonadota > Gammaproteobacteria > Burkholderiales > Burkholderiaceae_E > Lautropia. Next base: position 16,379 of record CALIXC010000034.1, read on the forward strand.
GCATAACGCTCGGACGCCGAAGGCATCTCGGCCATGCCGAAATTGCCGTGGCCTTCCAGCGCCGTGACGATGTTCCAGCCTGCGCGCCCGTTGCTTAGCCAGTTCAGCGACTGGATCTGGCGCGCTGCCACATAGGGCGGAAAGAACAGCGTGGAAACCGTGGTGAGCAGCCCGATGTGTCGGGTCTGAGGCGCGATGGCCGACAGCAGCATCGTGGGGTCCAGGCTGGCGAATCCCGCACCCTGCGACAGCAGGTCGGTACGCAGCGACATCACGTCCGGACAGAACACGAAATCTGCCTGCGCAGCCTCGGCCCGCCGGGCAATGTCCAGGAAGAATGCCTGCGAGAAGGTCTGCTCGACGCCGCTGTCGGGGCGCCGCCAGGCATCGCCGCTCAGCCAGGTCGGCGCCAGCGACATGCCGATGTGCAGCCTGGCTCTCTGCGTATCGGGGGACATGCTCATGCTTTCTCCTCCTGGATTCATCCGCCGAAAAGGGGGCAGGTGTCGGCCGGTGTCATTCATGCCGGCCGGGGCGGCCCGTTTCCGTACCGAGTTTAGCCGATGTCGTGATTGTGCCCTGAACATCGACGCCATGTTCCGACAGGCTCATCATCAGGCGCCCAGCGTAGCCCCGCCGTCGATCACGATCTGCTGCATCGTGATGTGGCCCGCCTGCTCCGATGCCAGAAACAGCACGGCATCGGCCACGTCGTCCGGTCGGCCGATCTTGCCCAGCGGAATGCCCAGCTTGTATTGCTCCGGCAGCCCTTCCACCAGGCGGCGCTGCCCGGCCGGATCAGCCAGCATGCCGGCCAGCATCGGCGTGTCGGTCGAGCCCGGCGACACGATGTTGCAGCGTACCCCGAAAGGGGCCAGCTCCAGCGCCACCGTCTGGCTCATCGCCACCATGGCCGCCTTGGACGTGCAATAGGCCAGCATGCCGATGCGCGGCACCACCGCCGCATTGGAAGCGATGTTGACGATGGCGCCCCGGCGCTGTGTCTTGAATACCGGTGCCCATTGCTGGATGAGATGAAAGGGGCCCGTCACGTTCACGTCCAGACAGGCATTCCAGTCCTCGGCCGTCAGCGTGTCCAGCCCGCCAATGCGCAGCACGCCTGCCGCATTCACCAGCACGTCCAGCGTCTGCCAGCGTGCCTTCAGCTGCTCGCATACCTGTACGATGGCCTTCGTGTCCGCCACGTCCAGCTGGATCTGCTCGAAGGTAGGTGCATTTCCCGTGCCGTCGCCTGCAGCTGTTGTGGGCTGCCTGTCCAGTCCGATGACTTTGGCACCGGCCTGCGCGAAGCGCTGTGCGATGCGCTGGCCAATGCCTTGGGCGGTTCCGGTGACCAGCACTTTCCTGTCGATGAAGTCGTCGATCATAGAGGTTCAACCTGTCATTGGGCTCTCTTGTTCCGGATCAGTTCCATCCAGTTTGAAAGAGTGGGTTTATGGCCGAGTTCCTCAAGGGAAACCCCGATACCACGCTGTCCGAGTTCCTCGGCAATACGCATGATCCGCAGGGAGTCCAGCCCGTAGTGGATCAGGTTCTCGTCCATGTTGAAGTCTTCATCGTCTGCTCGGATCAATTCGCGGATCCGGGACACGAGCCAGGTGCGTATGGGGTCCCCTTCGGATACCGTCAGGACATCATCGGTCCGTGTTACCACTCCGGCACAGCCTGCCACGTATCGTAGCGCCATCAGATGATCGGCCTTGGAGAAATCTGCCACCGCATCCGCCACCATGAAGGGCTGGATGTCGCGCATGAATGCATCCACAGCCGTGATCATGCAGCCGATGTGCGCATAGACACCGACGATGATCAGCTGGTCCCGTTTCAGCGCTGTCATTCTCGTTTCAAGATTGCTGCGCTGAAAGGCGCTGTAGCGCCATTTTGTCAGTACGATGTCCCTTTCGGTCGGTGCAATCCTTTCCATGACATCCTGCTGGTCAGGGTCTGCCTTCGTCAGGCCGGAGCCCCACATGTCGTTCAGCAAGGCGCGGTCTTCAGGAGGCTGGTCATGTGGCTGAGCTGTGTAGAAGACGGGAATTCCGTGTCGCAGGGCCCAGCACTTCAAGGTTGCGATGTTTGCCACCAGTGTCTGAAGCAGTGCCGAATCGGCTTCATAGAAGCGCAGAAAATAGCGCTGCATGTCATGGATGAGAAGCGCCGCCCGCTCACTATTCAGTTGCCAAGCTACCCTGTTCCCGGGGGTTTCTTCTGGTCCTGGCATTGGGTAATCTGATATTTTGGGAATTGACATGGCTTGCCTTGATCGTTTCCTGTGTGTTTCAACCTGAAATTCCGCACGCACGCAGCATGGTACCGAGCTTTGTCTGGATTTCGGCCCATTCCGAATCCGGATTGGAGGCGGGTACCATGCCTGCTCCGGCAAATAGACGGATCTTTCCATTGTTCACGACGCCGCAGCGAATGGTCACCGCCCATTCGCCGTCGCCGTCGG
>CALIXC010000035.1 GCA_938046755.1 uncultured Lautropia sp.
CGGCTCTCGCATTAGGCGCGCCGCAGACGATCTGCACCGGCTCGGCCTGGCCCACGTCCACCATGCATACCTGCAGGCGGTCGGCATCCGGATGCTTGGCGGCGCTGACGATGCGCGCGACCACCACGCCGGAGAACGCGGCCGCCACTGGCTCGCGGGACTCCACTTCCATGCCACCCATGGTCAGCAGGTGCTCCAGCGCCGCCCCGTCCACCGGCGGATTGCAATAGTGGCGCAACCATTTCTCGGGAATTCTCATGATCGGATCAACACCTGCTTGGGAAAATCGGAAGGCATGGCCGGTGCGGGCATGACGCCGGCCGTGCACGGAAAAAGGGAAACCCGGCCGATCGGAAAGGCCGGGACATCATCAGGCGAACTGTCGCAGGAAGCGCAGGTCGTTTTCGTAGAAGAGGCGCAGGTCATCGACGCCATAGCGCAGCATGGCCAGCCGCTCAATGCCCGAGCCGAACGCAAAGCCGATGTGCTTCTCGGGATCCAGCCCCAGGTTGCGCACCACGTTGGGATGCACCTGACCCGAACCGGACACCTCCAGCCAGCGCCCCTTGAGCGGGCCATCGGCAAAGCGCATGTCGATCTCGGCTGAGGGCTCGGTGAACGGGAAGTACGACGGACGGAAGCGCACGTCGATGTCGTCACGCTCGAAGAAGCGATGCAGGAAGTCGGTATAGACGCTCTTCAGGTCAGCAAAGCTGATGTTCTCGTCCACCCACAGGCCTTCCACCTGATGGAACATCGGGGAGTGCGTGGCGTCGGAATCCACCCGGTACGTCTTGCCCGGCACGATGACCTTCAGCGGCGCCTGGTTCATCCGCGCATAGCGCACCTGCATCGGGCTGGTATGCGTGCGCAGCACCAGCGGCTGGGCCGAGGCATCGGCCTGGCTGCCGGCTGGCCGCTCGATGTAGAAGGTGTCGGCCATCGACCGCGCAGGATGATTGGGCGGAATGTTGAGCGCCGTGAAGTTGAAGTAGTCTTCCTCGATCTCGGGACCATCCGCCACGTCGAAGCCGATGGAGCGGAAGATCTGCTCGACCCGTTCGATGGTGAGCGTGACCGGATGCAGGCCACCCGTGGCGGCTCCCCGGCCGGGCAGCGACACGTCCAGCCGCTCCGAAGCCAGCCGCTGGGCCAGCCGTTCGGCACGGATTGCCTCAATGCGGGCGTTGAGCAGCGCCTCGATGCGCTGCTTGACCTGGTTGAGCACCTTGCCACGCTCGGCCTTCTCGGCCCCGGCCAGCGAAGCCAGCCCCTTGAGCAGCGCGGTCAACGCGCCGCTCTTGCCCAGGAAGGCCGCCTTGGCATCTGCCAACCCGGCCTCGTCGGCCACGGCGTCAAAACGGGCGCGGGCCTCTTCGACCAGCTTCTCCAGATCATTCATCATTGCTTGCGCTTCCTGTCCAGAAACATGTGTTGAACTGCCTTTGGTGACCACCCAAAAGCAAACGGGGACCGATACTCCGACACCGGCTCGGTGCGGCTATCGATCCCCGTCGGTGACCCGGCAAGGTGCCGGATACCCCTCGTCTTCAGGCCTCAGGACATCCGGCAGTGTCGGTCAACCGCAGTGCCTCAGGCCGCAGCGGTACCCAGCGTCGACTTGACCTGCTCGACGATGGCGCTGAAGGCCGGCTTGTCGTTGACGGCCAGCTCGGCCAGCACCTTGCGGTCCAGCGCGATCTCGGCCTTCAGCAGGCCGTTCATGAACACGCTGTAGGTCAGGCCATGCTCGCGCACGGCGGCGTTGATACGGGTGATCCAGAGGGCGCGGAAGACGCGCTTGCGATTGCGGCGGTCACGGTAGGCATATTGCCCAGCCCGCATGACCGCTTCCTTGGCGATGCGGTACACGTTCTTGCGACGACCGCGATAGCCTTTGGCCTGGTCGATGACTTTCTTGTGACGGGCCCGTGCGGTAACCCCTCTCTTGACTCGTGGCATGTTGGTACTCCGGTTCGGTCAGGTTTCAGGCGTAGGGCATCATCGCGTGGATGCTGCGGGTATCTGCCTCATGGACATCAACCGCACCACGCAGGTGGCGTTTGACCTTGGTGGTCTTCTTCGTGAGGATGTGACGCTTGTAGGCCTGACCGCGCTTCACGGTACCGCCCGGACGAACGCGAAACCGCTTGGACGCGCTCTTCTTGGTTTTCATCTTGGGCATGACTTTTTCTCAAGATAGCTTCTGCGCCCGATCGAGGTGGCCAGCTGGCAGAGCCGGCACTTCCATGACCCGCCCGACGTTCAGAAGTAAGCTTTAGATGATAACACGTCCGGTGTCGTATCTGTGAATCGGCGCAAGGGGCTACCCGACTGTCGACGCCCACAACGACGCGGCATGGCCAGGAGCCCCGCGCGGTATCCGCATTCGACAGCCTGCCCACGAACCTCGAACCCGGAGCCCCCTGAGCCCCACGCTTGCGAGGTGGCTCAGCCCGTTTCGACAGTGCCCGTCTTCCCCGACATCCGGGCCAATGATGCAATGACGTGCCGGATGGCCAGCCGATCAACGGCCATGGCGAACAGGGAGAGTGCAAAAAAGAAAAACGGGTTGCAGGCTAAAAGCTTGCAACCCGTTTCAGGTATCTGGTAGGCGCGATTGGATTCGAACCAACGACCCCCACCATGTCAAGGTGGTGCTCTAACCAACTGAGCTACGCGCCTGCTCGTGCAGGGAAACTGCGATTATAAGAGGCATTCCAGGAAATGCAACCGGTCCATGGAATTTTTTTCTTGCAGGCTTTCAGCGTCTGCCCAGGCAGGCTGCCGAGGCTGCAGCAGACGTGGCAGAGGCCGCGAATTTGCTGCAACGGTATCGTCCCCTCCCAAGAGAATTCCCGCCGATGTTCGCCCCGGAGCAAACACGTGCCCCTGCCCGATCCCGCCGTCCTGCGGAGGGCCCCTTCGGTTCAGAAGTGCCATGGTCTTTGCTGCACTTACCAGACGAAGTACAGCCGCCCCTGGCGGGCCCGCTTGACCAGCGATGCGATCTCGCGCGTCATGATGCGCTGGCCGGGAGCCAGCAGGAGCAGCACCATGGTTCGACGCTCGTTCAGCCACACCACCTTGGCGTAGTCCACCCGGCCGCTACGGCTGATCAGCTCCAGCCACCGCCCGGGCTGCATGGCTGCGGCAAAGCGCTCGACCGGCAGGTTGAAACGGCGCGGCGCATTGGGCAGGTCATCCATGCGGGCGCTGCGAATGAGTGCCTGGAGCTTTTCACGGGCAGCCGCGGCGCTGAGGGGGTCATGCGCCGTGAGGGTTCGCGGCACCGTGGTGGAGGTCACCGGCGGAATGCCATGGGGGGCCGGCCGTGTAACAGGCGCCGCCATGGAGGTCACGGGAGCAGGCTGCGACGGCTGCAGGATGGTCGTGTACGGCTGCGATGAATAGTCTTCCACCGGCGTGGGACGGGGTGCCTGGCGCCAGGCATCAGGCGCTGCCTTGTCGAAGGCAGGCCGGGGTGCATGGTGGTGCCGGGCGGTTCCGGCCTGCCGGGCATCCAGCACCGCTGCATGCCCTGCCCCGCGCTCATGGCCACCAGCCGACGTAGCCCCCGCGTTGGCGGACGCCTGAACCATCGTGCCGGCAGCCTGGGCATGGGCATGGGCATGAGAAGCGTCCATCGCTCCTGAAGCCAGCGCCACCTCCGGCGTGGGAGATTCAGCCTCGCGTGCAATGAGGGTGACAGCCGACCCTTCTTCGCCCTGCATGCGGCGCAGGTGGATGACGAAGATCTCGTCGAAGAAGGTGCGGAAGCTCTCGGGTCGCGCACCCACTTCACGAATGCCGATGGTGAGCATGTTCAGCATCGGCGGAATGCTCTGCACCAGCTCAGCACGGGCGTGGGGGTTGGCACCTTCCTTGCCCAGCGTCCAGAGCAGATCGTCCACCACCTTCAGGGCCAGACGGTAGGACTGGCTGTCGGTGCCGTCGCGCAGCACGGCTGTACGCAGGTGGCGCAGCCACACGTCGTACAGGAAGGTACGCACCGAGGCGGGCACCCGGCTGCTGCCCAGGCGATGGTCCAGTAACCGCCGGATGTCCTCGGAGACGGTCTTCTCGCGGGCAGCTGACGGCCGGTGGGCAAAGTCGCGCCGGTTGCGCTGGCGTCGCTGCTGGCGGCTGGAGCTGCGACGGCTGCGCGACAGGCTGGAAAGAAGGCGCCGCATGCCATCGGTGGCACGCTGGTATTCATGGTCGACCTGGGCCGTGAGCACCTGGCTGCGGATATGGAAGGCATGGGCGACGATCTCGACCGCACGCACGATGGTCTGCAGCCGCTGATAAAGCGGCTTGTCGGGGCGCATCTCGTCGGGATAACTGACGGCGATGGCAGCCAGCTGTTCGATGAGGCGGCGCACCGAGCGGGAATCGTCGCTGAGATAGCCCGCATCGAGGCTGGCCAGCGTGATGGCGGGCACCTGCAGGCGCCAGAGCAGGATGCGTGCGCCCTCGGGCAGGCGCTTGTCACCCGTGGCGTAGTCGAATAGCGTGCCCACCAGATCGATGACGGCCAGCACTGCGGTGTCACCCCCAGCAGCAATGATCTGCTGTCGGATCTTCTGGAAGAAACGGGTACGGGCCTCCTGGCTGAACGGAACCACCTGATGCTGTTGCGCAAACGCGACGGCATCGCGCTCGATCTCCTCGACTTGCGGGAGGCGCGTGGCATTGCGGTGGGCAGCCAGGCGGGGATGCCTGGTCGACAGGGGATTGGCAGCCATGACGGCAGAGGCGCGAATGTCGTTCAGAACCTGGTGAGAGGCGTGTTGGACGAAGCTGTTTCGAAGGTCTTCGGTTGGAAAGATACCAGTATAGGGTTCGGCGTGTTGGGTTTGAGTCGAAACAAGGGCTGCATGCGGATGCTCCCCATTTTTCTGCCCCCCCATAGACAGCTGCAGACTGGCAGCCTGTTGTGTCGCCAGCACACCGCTCCGGCGCAACTCGGCATCGCAATCTGCCAGCAGCCGGGCCAGCGGAAAGACAGCCAGCGACAGGAGGATAGGTCGCAGGTGCAGCGAGATGGGCTGCAGGTGGGTGAAGGGTTCCAGCGCCAGGATGAAAGCCATGGCCAGCGCACGGGCCCCCAGCGGATGCTGGTCGTCACGCAGCTCGGTCTGAGCCAGGCTTTCCAGGCGGCGCAGATAATACAGGTAGGAGCCCCCAAATGCCGAACGCATGCCGTTGGCCAGCTCACGGGCCAGGATCTGTTCTAGCAGGCCGATGTCGCTGGCAGGCTCGGGTACGCCCAGATCTGTGATGGTGGACGGCAGCGAGGACTCTTCGGCCAGACCGTTCAGGTCCAGGCCCACGAAGTTCTCGAGCGCGATCTCGGCCCGAACGGCAGCTTCTTCCCGCAGCCGTCGTGCGGCGTCGGTCAGCTTGGTTGCCACGTTGGTATCCAGCCCGTCGGCTGCGTGCGTCAGCAGCGCGTCGGCAATGTCGGGCAGGAGCTTGAAGACCACGGTACCGAAGCGATCTGCCAGGGTTTCATGCAGCCGCGGATACAGGGATGGATCGATGCTGGAGGACACGAGCTTGCCTCTGGAAACAGGATACTGCCGTCAAAGGGAGGACCGGCGTGGCGCTGTCGTGGGACACGGGGCCGAATCGGCGGTCTGGCCGAGCATGGTCAGCTACGTGCCGGTCGCGTTATCAACGGGCATCTTATGAGCGGCAGAAAAAGGCGGCTGTGACGAAAGTAACAGTGTTTTTTCGTATCCGACCGACACAGACGGCAGCGACGGACCGACAGACGGCGCCATGACTGGATCGGGCAGACGGGACACTTCCAATCCGCCTACCCCGTCTGTCGAGCAGGCTGTTCGCGTTCTTGTCGACTTGTTATCAGATTGGTGTCGATTTTTCCGGTGTCGGGAATGGTGCCAACGCTCTGTGGCCGGGACAGCGTCAATCCGATCCGATGTCGGCAGACGCTCCCATCCCAGGCGCCTGCAGGGCCGGCAGCACCCGGCAGGCATTGACGGTGGTGAGTTCAGCCACGGCCTGCAACGTGAGGCCGCGCAATTCTGCCAGCACCCGGGCGATGCGCGCCAGCTCGGCCGGCTGGTTTCGGCCTGGATGGACCCAGGCCGGCGAGATGTCGGGGGCATCGGTCTCCAGCACCAGGCTCTCGGCCGGCAGGCTGGCGGCCAGGCGGCGGATGTTGCGGGCACGATCGAAGGTCATGGCCCCGCCGAAGCCGATGGCCATGCCCAGACCGATGAGATGCTGGGCCTGCTGCGGGCTGCCGTTGAAGGCATGGGCAATGCCGCAGGGGGGACGGAAGCGCCGCAGCTGCTTGGTGACGGCATCGACCGAGCGGCGGGTATGCAGGATGACGGGCAATCCGAATTCGGCTGCCAGCCGTACCTGTGCCTCAAACACCGCCTGCTGGCGCGCGGGATCGAGACCGGGTACGAAGTAGTCCAGCCCGATCTCGCCGATGCCGACAAAGCGCGGATGATTCCGCACGGCCATGACGCGCTGGCGCAGGTGTTCCAGGTCCTCGGGGCCGGCTTCGTTCACATAGAGCGGATGCAGCCCCAGGGCGAACCAGACATCGGGTTCACGCTCGGCCAGCGCCTGCACCGTGTCCCAGTTGCGGCGAAACACGGCCGGCACGACGATGGCGCCCAGCCCCGCCTGACGGGCCGCCGTGATGACAGCGTCGCGGTCTTCGTCGAACTCGGGCGCATCCAGGTGGCAGTGGGTATCGATCAGCACCGCCCGCCTCCGTCAGACACCCGCCTCGACCAGCGTACCGTCACGCAGCGTCACGCGCCGGTCGGCACGGGCAGCCAGATCCAGGTCGTGGGTGACAATGACCACAGCCGTACCCAGTTGCCGTGCCAGGCCATGCAGAAGGCCAAACACGCTGGCGGCGGTCTGAGCGTCGAGGTTGCCAGTGGGCTCGTCGGCCAGCATGCAGCAGGGGCGCGTCACCAACGCGCGGGCCAGCGCCACCCGCTGGCGTTCACCGCCCGAAAGCTCGCCGGGGCGGTGCTCGCCTCGCTCGGCCAGGCCCACCAGTCCCAGCATCTGCCGAGCCGCCTCCTGGGCTTCGCCACGTGGGCGCCCCCGGATCAACAGCGGCATGGCCACGTTCTCGATAGCGGAGAACTCGCCGAGTAGGTGGTGGAACTGGTAGACAAACCCCAATTTGTGATTGCGCAGCTGCCCCCGGGCGGTTTCCGAGAGCACATCCAGGCGCTGTCCGGCCACGGCCACCCAGCCGGCATCGGGCTGATCCAGGCCGCCCAGCAAGTGCAGCAGCGTGCTCTTGCCCGAGCCTGAAGCCCCGACGATGGCCACCACCTCGCCGGGCGCCACGGTGAAGTCGACGTGCTTCAGGATGGTGAGCTGGCGTGCGCCCTGGTCGTAGTGCTTCCTGAGCCCCTGGCACTGCAGCACGGGCTGGGTCGCCCCGTTCGGGGCGTGGATCGCGCCGTCATGACGGGCAGAAGCGGTTTTGGCATGGGCGCCCGCAGGGGACATCCCGGCAACCGTCGTGTCCGGCCGAGCGCCGGCGGAAGGTGTTGTGGAACTCATTCGTAGCGAAGGGCCTCGGCAGGACGCACGGCAGCAGCCCGTAGGCTGGGATAGATGGTGGCCAGCAGCGCCAGCACACAGGAGATCAGCGCCACCCAGCTCACGTCCTCCAGACGCAGGTCACTGGGCAGTTCGGAAATGACGTAGATGCCTGGCGGCAGCAGCCGCACGCCGAGCATCTGCTCGAAGGCACCCACCACCGGACCGAGGTTGAGCGAGACCAGCACGCCCAGTGCCACCCCGGTGAAGGTACCCAGCAGGCCCACCATCGAGCCCTGCACCATGAAGATGGACAGGATGGAGCGCGACGAGGCACCCAGCGTGCGCAGAATGGCGATGTCGGCCCGCTTGTCGGTCACGGTCATCACCAGCATGGACACCAGATTGAACGCCGCCACCGCGATGATCAGCGCCAGGATGATGAACATCATGCGCTTTTCCACCTGCACGGCCGCAAACCACACCCGGTTCTCCAGCGACCAGTCGCGTACCTGGTAGCCGTCGCCCAGCTCGGCACCCAGCTGCTGGCCGATCTCGGGAGCCCGCTGCATGTCGTCCAGCCGCAGCCGCAGGCCCATGGCGCCGCCAGTTCGGAAGAAGGTGGCAGCATCGTCCAGGTTGGCCAGGATCAGCGTGCTGTCGTACTCATAATGGCCGGACTCGAAGATGCCGCGCACGGTGAACTGCTTCATCCGCGGCACCACGCCGGCCGGGCTGACTGTGCCCTGCGGCGCAATCAGCGCCAGCCGATCGCCCTCGATCAGGCCCAGCTGGTTGGCCAGCACCCGCCCGATGACGATGCCGAAGCTGCCCGGCGTGAGCGCGGAGAGGCTGCCTTCGACCACCTGCCCCGCCATGTCGGAAACCTGCGGCTCGATGGCCGGCACAATGCCGCGCACCAGCGCACCACGCACCGTCTGGTTGCGGGAGATGACGACCTGCCCGGACACGAAGGGGGCAGCCCCCATGACGTGGTCGTGGCCGCGCAGCTTCTCTGCCAGTGGCTGCCAGTTCAGCGGGCCGTCGACGTGGTAGACCTCCACATGCGAGAGCACCGACAGCATCCGGTCGCGGACTTCCTTCTGAAAGCCGTTCATCACCGACATAACGATGATGAGTGCCGCCACGCCCAGCGCAATGCCGGCCACCGACAGCGCCGAGATGAAGGAAATGAAGCCGTTCTTCTTGCCTGCGCGCTTGCCACTGCGGGTGTAGCGTAGGCCGACGAACCATTCAAAGGGTGAAAGCAACGGGGAAACTCCGGAATGAAATAGGGGCTACCAGGAAGGCGTGGACAGACATTCAGGCCTACCCCTAGTCTTCCAAGGCACCGGGACTGGCAGTTTGCCACAGCTGGCGCTTCCGCACCCAGGCGCCACCGTCCTGACCGGGGCGCACGAATGAGGCCAACCAACGATGCCCCTACAATAGCGGCGTGAACGCCACACTGCCCTCCATCACCCCGGCACCGGGTGGTGTCGAGAAG
>CALIXC010000036.1 GCA_938046755.1 uncultured Lautropia sp.
CCGCCCGGCTTCGTGCACCTGCAGGCGCTGGACGAGATGTCGCGCGGTCACATGCTGGCTGACGTCGTCACCCTCATCGGCAGCCAGGACATCGTTTTCGGAGAGATCGATCGATGACGGCCACCAAAGCCATTCCGGTCAAACGTCTGCTGTCGGCCCAGGCCTACCAGCTCATCGACCGCGAGATCGCCAAGTACCCGGCGGACCAGAAGCAGTCGGCGGTGATGGGCGCACTCACCATCGCCCAGGACGAAGTGGGCTGGGTGTCGCCCGCCGTCATCGAGGACGTGGCCGACTACCTCTCCATGCCGCCCATCGCGGTCTACGAGGTCGCCACCTTCTACAACATGTACAACCTCGAAGAGGTTGGCACCTGGAAGATCGGCGTCTGTACCTGTCTGCCGTGCGCGCTGCGCGAGGGTGACAAGGCCGGCGAGTACCTGAAGCAGAAGCTGGGCATCGACTTCGGCGAGACCACGCCCGACGGGCGCTTCACGCTGATCGAGACCGAGTGCCTGGGTTCGTGCGCCGATGCCCCGATCTGCCTGATCAACGACAAGCGTGTCGAGAGCTTCATGGACAACGCGAAGCTTGATGCGCTGATCGATGAACTGAGGAACAAGGAGCGTCACTGACCATGGACAGGAACCTGCAGATTGACGCCCGTGTCCAGGAGACGTGCTTCCATGGGCGGCACATCAACCCGCAGATCTTCGCGGGGCTGACCTCGGCCGACGGCTGGACGCTCGAGCAGTACGAGGCGCGCGGCGGCTATCAGGCGCTCAAGCGTGTCCTGCTGGGGGCAGACGGCAAGCCGCCGATGACGCCCGAGGAGGTCATCGCCGAAGTGAAGGCCTCCGGACTGCGGGGCCGGGGTGGCGCGGGCTTTCCCACCGGCCTGAAATGGAGCTTCATGCCGCGGCAGTTCCCGGGGCAGAAGTACCTCGTCTGCAACTCCGACGAGGGCGAGCCGGGTACCTTCAAGGATCGCGACATCCTGCGCTACAACCCGCACATCGTCATTGAGGGCATGACGATCGCGGCCTATGCGATGGGCATCAGCGCGGGCTACAACTACATTCACGGCGAGATCTTCCGCATCTACGAGCGCTTCGAGGAGGCGCTGGCGCAGGCACGCGCTGCCGGTTATCTGGGGGATCGCATCCTCGGGACCGGCTTCTCGTTCAACCTGAATGCCCACCACGGCTTCGGCGCCTACATCTGCGGCGAAGAAACGGCGCTGCTGGAGTCGCTGGAAGGCAAGAAGGGCCAGCCGCGCTTCAAGCCGCCATTCCCGGCCAGCTTCGGCCTGTACGGCAAGCCCACCACCATCAACAACACCGAGACCTTCTCGGCGGTGCCCTGGATCATCCGCAATGGCGGCCAGGCCTTCCTGGAAGCCGGCAAGCCCAACAACGGCGGCACCAAGATCTTCTCGGTCGGCGGCGACGTCGAGCGTCCCGGCAACTATGAGGTTCCGCTGGGCACGCCCTTTGCCAAGCTGCTGGAACTGGCGGGCGGGGTGCGTTACGGCCGCAAGCTGAAGATGGTCATCCCCGGCGGTTCGTCGGCCCCGGTCATTCCCGGCGACATGATGATGGACCTGACAATGGACTATGACGCCATTGCCAAGGCCGGCTCCATGCTGGGGTCCGGTGCCGTCATCGTCATGGACGAGACCCGCTGCCCGGTGCGCAGCCTGGAGCGGCTGTCGTACTTCTACTCGCACGAGAGCTGCGGCCAGTGCACGCCGTGCCGCGAGGGCACCGGCTGGCTGTACCGCCTCGTGCACCGCATCGAGCACGGTCAGGGCCGTCCCGAGGACATCGACGAGCTCGATCGCGTGGCCGGCAACATCCAGGGGCGCACGATCTGCGCGCTGGGTGACGCAGCCGCCATGCCGGTGCGGGGCTTCATCAAGCACTACCGTGATGAATTCGTTCATCACGTCGAACACAAGACCTGTCTTGTGCCGACCTCCCTTTGAGCTGAATCTGACGGGACAGTTATGGTCGAAGTCGAAATCGATGGGCAGAAGGTATCGGTCGCCGAAGGCAGCATGGTGATGCACGCGGCCAATGCGGCCGGCGTCTACGTGCCGCATTTCTGCTATCACAAGAAGCTCTCCATTGCCGCCAGCTGCCGCATGTGCCTGGTGGAGGTGGAGAAGGCGCCCAAGGCACTGCCCGCCTGTGCCACGCCGGTCACCGCCGGCATGAAGGTCCACACCCATTCCCGCAAGGCCGTCGAGGCCCAGAAGGCGGTGATGGAGTTCCTGTTGATCAACCACCCGCTGGACTGTCCGATCTGTGACCAGGGCGGCGAATGTCAGCTGCAGGATCTGGCAGTGGGCTACGGTCATTCGATGTCGAATTACCGTGAAGAGAAGCGGGTCGTCTTCCACAAGAGCATGGGCCCGCTCATCTCCGCCGAGGAGATGTCGCGCTGCATCCACTGCACCCGCTGCGTGCGCTTCGGTCAGGAGATCGGGGGCATCATGGAGCTGGGCATGGCCGGGCGGGGCGAGCACTCGCAGATCCTCAGCTTCCTGGGCCATTCGGTCGACTCCGAGCTGTCGGGCAACATGATCGATATCTGCCCGGTCGGCGCGCTCACCAGCAAGCCATTCCGCTATTCGGCCCGTACCTGGGAGCTGACCCGTCGCCGCTCGGTGGCCCCGCACGATTCGCTGGGCTCCAACATCGTCGTTCAGGTCAAGCACGATCGCGTCAAGCGCGTGCTGCCCTTCGAGAACGAGTCGGTCAACGAATGCTGGATCTCGGACCGCGACCGCTTCTCGTATGAGGGCCTGGAGGCGGCCGACCGCCTGCAGGTGCCGATGATCAAGCAGGACAACGAGTGGCGCGAGGCGTCGTGGGAGTCCGCACTGGACTACGTGACGCACGCACTGGCCGACATTGCCCAGAAGCACGGCCCCGAGTCCATCGGCATGCTGCTTTCGCCCACGTCCACGCTCGAGGAGCTGTACCTGGGTGGCGCGCTGATGCGCGGCCTGGGCAGCGAGAACGTCGATTTCCGGCTGCGCCAGACCGACTTCTCCATCGACGCCAGCCGCGCTGGCGTGCCCTGGCTGGGCCACGCCATCGACGAGGTCGATTCCTTCGACACGCTGCTGATCATCGGCTCGTTCCTGCGCAAGGACCATCCGCTGCTGTCGGCACGGGTTCGTCATGCCGCCAGGAACGGCACGGCCGTCCACTCGGTGAACGGCGTGGCCGAGGACTGGCTGATGCCGGTGGCCGGTCAGCAGGTGCTGGCGCCGCACCGCTGGCTCGATCACCTGATCGAGGTGCTGGTGGCCTGTGCCCGCCAGGCGGGCCAGTCGGTGCCGCAGCCGTATGGCGAAGTTGTGCCTTCCGAGGCTGCCAAGGCACTGGCCGCGGCGTTGGCCGAAGGCGAGAAGCGGGCCATCTGGCTGGGCAATGCTGTCGTCCAGCATCCGCAGCACGGCGCCATCCTGCAGGTGGTGCAGGCCATCGCCCAGCTCACTGGCGCACACTTCGGTGTCATCGGTGAGGCGTCGAACTCGGTGGGGGGCTACCTGGCCACCGCACTGCCGGTTGTCGGCAGTTCCGGGCTGGACGTGGTGCAGATGCTGGCGCAGCCGCGTCGCGCCTATCTGCTGCACGGCATCGAGCCCACGCTCGACATCGCCGACGCCGTGGCCGCCCGTGCTGCCCTGAAACAGGCCGATACGGTGATCGCGCTCACGGCCTACGCCTCGCCCGACCTGATGGAGCTGGCCGACTGCCTGCTGCCCATCGCCCCGTTCACCGAGACGGGCGGTTCCTTCGTCAACTGCGAGGGCCGGCTGCAGAGCTTCAACGGCGCCGTGCGTCCCGCCGGCCAGACCCGGCCGGGCTGGAAGGTGCTGCGCGTGCTGGGTTCGCTCATGGGCATCCCGGGCTTCGATTTCGAGAGCGTCGAGCAGGTGCGCCAGCGGGCGCTGGCCGGCGCAGTCGAGCCTGTCGCGGCGGAGCCGGCACGGCCTGCCGCACCGGTTTCGTCCAGTCGTCCGGGCGCCGGGCTGCGTCGCGGCCTGGTACGCAAGGAGTCGCTCTCGGCGGCACAGATTCCCGATGGCCGCCATTTCGGGCGGCTCCTGAACAACCAGGTGGCGCCCCAGCTGCCGGCCTACCGTGCCCTGCCGTGGGCCGGGGTGCTGCAGCGGCTGGCCAGCGTGCCCATCTATTCGGTCGACGCCCTGGTTCGCCGTGGCACAGCGCTTCAGAAGACTGCCGATGCCCGCGCGCCGGTGGTCCGCCTGCATGGCGAGACGCTGTCCCGTCTGGGTCTGGAAGGGGCGACGGAGGTGCGGGTCAGCCAGGACGGTCACGAGATCGTGCTGCCGCTGGTTCGTGATGACCGGCTGGCCCAGGACGTGGCCTGGGTGCCGGCGGCGCATGTCTCGGTCACGGCGCTGCCCGCGATGTTCGGACCGATCACGCTGGAGGCCGTCAAGTGAATTTCGTCGACGTGATCAGCCAAACGGGCGAGCAGTGGCTGGGCATGGCCTGGCCTGTCGTCTGGAACCTCATCAAGATCATCGTGCTGGTGGCACCGCTGATGATCTGCGTGGCCTATCTGACGCTCTGGGAGCGCAAGATGATCGGCTACATGCACGTGCGGATCGGTCCGAACCGGACCGGCCCGCTCGGGCTGCTGCAGCCGATGGCCGACGGCATCAAGCTGATGCTGAAGGAGATCCTGCTGCCCACGCAGGTCAGCCCCATGCTCTTTCTGGTGGCACCGGTGCTGGCCATCATGCCGTCGCTGGCGGCCTGGTCGGTCATTCCCTTCGGTCCCGACCGCGCCCTGGCC
>CALIXC010000037.1 GCA_938046755.1 uncultured Lautropia sp.
CGCCGGCCCGCCCTTCTCGGCCGGACGATCATCCTGGATCGGCTGACCGTTCGCGTTGTCGGATTCGAGCGTGTAGTCCATCTGCCGCAACCCCTCCTGGCCGGAGTCCGGCTTGGCGAAGGTGTACTGGCCATCCGTCATCAGGATGTGATAGGAGCGGCGGCACGCCAGGTGATTGCGGGGCTGATTCAGCTTCCCGCCTCTCTGGCCGGGCTCTGCCGCCCAGGGTCCCATGGCGTCGGCACGCCGGAAATAATTGTTGACGGTATGCATCGCCCGCATCAGGGGCGTGCCACCGTCAGCCGTTCGCGTATTGAGCCAGTCAAAGAAGTCCGAACGATCGGTCTTGCCCCTGTGCAGCTCGGTGGTGTTGGGGTCCTTGTTCACGAAGCGCCGCACCCCCCGCTCGACGACGATGGTTCCCACGCCATCGACAGGCCTTTTCTCGCCCTGGTTGATGCGCCCATAGCCAACGCGGATATCCGGCCCCAGTGCCGTGGCAAAGGCATTGCCCACAGCGGCAATGGCCACGTGCATCCGCGTTCGGTGATACTGGAACCAGTTGGCAAAGTTCTGGTATTCCTGCTCCTAGGTGCAGCTGCGGACGTTGGGATTGGTCGTCGAGATCAGGCAGTCAGTTCGGGTGAAGGGCCGATCAAAACTCTTGTGGTCCTTGATGGAGACACGCTGATAGTTGCTGGCACTGTCTTTCGTCCAGTCCTGGGGCGGCTTGAATGCCGGATCCTTCGGCAGGTAGTAGGTAGCCGGTGCCACCATCCTGGTGACTCTATCACCCTCGCAGGGCTCCTGCATTCTACTGTCCCGGATGAAGGTCTCCGGCTGCGGCTTCACGCATACCGGCCGGTCGCCCGTCGACTTCTCGCCCGTGATGTCGAGCTTGAGTTTCTGGTACTTCTCGTTGGGGTGGTTGACGTGATAGATGACGGCCCTGGGGTCGGCATTGGCCATGCGCACGCCATTCTTGTCCACCCAGGGTTCATAACGCGTATCCGGATCGTAGTACAGCGTGTTCACCTTCGGCGAACGCCGGCGGGCAGCCAGTACGTTGATGTCGTCCGTGGCCAGCAGCCCCTCGTATTTGTAGGGCGCATAATCCTGCGGCTCAGCGGGATGGAAGGCGAACAGGTGATATTCCAAGTCCATGTCGGGCAGGTAGTTGAAGGCCATCGAACCCGAGTCGTCCAGGGTGAACATCAGGTTCGGTTCGACAACCGCCACATCCTTGCTGATGAGCGACTGCTGGGAAATCTCGGCCTGCACCGATGGCAGCAGGCTGAACGACATCAGCAGCAGCGCCGCGCGCACGGCACGCGGAATCCGGCGCGGCATGGCAGCTGCCGGCATTCCATCCAGGCGGGGGCAAATCACGGATTCCATCAGTTTCATGTTTCGATCGGATCGTGTCCGTCAAACCGTGCATCCCTGCACGGCCCGGCGGCCACGATGTTCAGAAGGGTGCCCCACCCGCAGACATGGGGGAAGAGAATCAGGTGACGAGTGAGCCGGAGGAGGTCTCGTCCGTTTGTGCTGCGGCAGCGCTCTCGATGGCCCCCATGTCCACCGGATGATCGTCCGTCTCATCCGCAGGGACAGGCGCGTAGTCATCGAAGCCCTCGAAGCCCTCGAAGCTTTCCAGGCTGTCGTAGACGGCCATGCGCCAGTCGGGCTCGTCGGCGCCTTCCAGGTCGTGCCAGTCCGCATCCTGACCGGCCGAGGCATCCAGAAGACTCGACAGTCCCAGCAGGACATCTGCCTCGGGGTCCTCCTCGAACGAGGCCATGCCCTGCACCCACAGTGCGGCCTCGTCCGGGTCGCCGTCGAGCATGCCGGGAACTTCCTGCACGGGCCCGGCATATCGGCGGGCCCAAGCCTGTGCGGCCCAATGGCCACGTCCGGTGTGATCTGCGTTCATGAGGTCATCTCCCCACGGAAAGCGTCTTTCAGCGCCAGCAGGTCTCTGCCGGAAGCTTCTCCTTGCCCGTCACGGCCCGGGTGTCATTGCCTCGAACCCCCAGACTGTTGAGCGTGAGCGTGCCGCACGGATCCGTCTTCTTCCGCGGTACGGCACGCAGCGTATAGCTGTTGTCCTGGCTCTCGACAGAAATGTCATATAGCGCTGCACCATTTCTTGGTGATCTTTGCAACGCTGCCGGCAACGCCACCTTCGTCCTGCCATCACGCTGGGTGCTATAGGAGTTATGCAGCGAGTAGAACCGCTGCATGAACTGGGTGGCGTCCATCAGCGTGGCCTTGGCATCTGCCCGGTTGGCCCGCTCGATGTACGAGAAGTAGGACGGAATGGCAATGGCCGACAGGATGCCGACGATGGCCAGCGCAATGAGCACCTCGATGAGGGTGAACCCGCGCGCATGGGCTGCCGTACGGGTGCTGTAGACCCGGGCCGCCGGCATCACGACCGGAAGCTGCACACTACCTTCATCGGCGTCCGGTTGTGCACGGAACGCCACCCGGTGCACGAGGTTGCCGGCACAGGGCTCGCGGCCGCAGCGGGCCGACAGGTCTCCCGGCGCATCCATCGGGCCGGGAACGGGGGGATGTGTCACAAATACCATCATCTGATTGCTCTCACCATCGATTGCAGCCGCACTTCCGCACCCTTGGCCGTCTGGTAGTCGATCAGGACCTGGCCCTTCTTGAGGGTGTCATGGTCCTGATAGCCCGGGCTGAAGCCCCGGACGGTGATGCGGAAGAACAGGAACCTGTCAGCATCGAAACCACGCGACTCCGCCGTGACGGTACCCGGCTCGGGCGGGGCGATCTTGCGCCAGTCATCGATGGTCAGGAACCGGAACAGGCACTGGGGGTTCTTCTTGATGTTGTCGGGCAGGCCGAGCTGCTCGCGCGGCACTTCCAGCTTGGCCGGACCGGCCCAGGCGGCCTCATCCAGCCACTCCTCGTCCTTCTGGTAGTTCACCAGCATGGGCAGGGAGGTGAACTCGCTGGTCACTTTCTCTTCGCAGTAGCGCAAGGCGGCCTCGGCGGCCTGGAAGGCCAGCGTGCGGGCACGCAGGTTGGCGCCCACCATGTCGGTGGTCAGCGACAGCCGCACGGCCACGGCGGTACTCACGGCCATCACGGTCAGCAGGATCAGCGTCATCACCATGACGATACCCTGCTGCGGGGTGGATGCCCTGCCCCACCCGGCGGTCGATGTCATCAGCGGGCGCTGCATGGAGGAATGGCGCATGGTGCTTTCCTGCAAGACAGTACGGAGTTTCATTGGGCCACCCCAACCTTGTTGCGGATGGCCACCGTGGTGGTGAAGGCCTGACGCAGTCGACGATCCTGCACGGTGCGCACCACACCGTCACAATCCACGTAGGGCGTGCCGACCTGGTCGTTCACGTTGTCATCGCTGCGCATCACCAGGCACACGCGCACGGCACTCACCGCACACCAGGCATTGGGCTGGATGGCACCAGGCTGACACCCTGTCGCCATTTGCGAGGCGCTGCGATAGGTGGCGGTGCGGCCGCTCAGTGCCGGAGCGTCGAAGGCCACGTTGGTGGCAAGCGCATTGGGGTTGATGGCCGAGACGCCGTAACGGATGCGCAGCTGCTCGACGTTGTCGGCCAGAATCTGCTCACGCGGGATCCGGGCATCGGTGGGCGTGATGTTTGAGCGGCAGAACAGCCCGGGGTTGCCCGAGGCTGTTCCGGAGGTCTTGATGTACAGACGCTCCTCGATTTCCTCGCTGATGGCGTGTGCCTGCGGGGCATGGAGGGTGCTGGCCACCAGGGGAGCCGCCGTCAGGCTGGCATCGTGCATCTTCTGGCTGAAGACCACGTTGCCCAGGCAGTCCCAGTTCCGCCCGCCCGGCTGCACCTGAAAGCGCAGGGCCACCGAGTCGTTGTTGCCGTTCTGACTGCCATTGCCACAGGCCAGCGCGTTCCAGTCTGCCGCAGGGTCCGCAAAGGGCCCGCTGCAGCCGAACAGCGGGCTGTCATGATGCATCGAGATGTCTTCGGACATCACTTCGGAGGACGGCAGCCAGAAGCCGGTCATGCGCAGGTGGTCGGCCAGCTGGACCAGAGCCAGGTTGCCCAGGTCATGGATGGTGGACTGCACGTTCTGCTTGCGCCCGGATATGCCCGAACCGCTGACGGTATAGAGCACGGTGGCCGTGACCATCAGGCCGATGGCCACCGAGATGAGCATCTCGATCATCGAGAAGCCCTGCTGGCGGGCATGCCCACCGGGCGGATGCCAGGCCAGCGGACGGGGCTGCCGAGGCATGGTGCCGTTCGTCGAGTTCAAAGCTTCACTCCCAGCTGCAGGCATTGCGGTCGATGGTTGTTGCCCTGCACGTTACGCGGGCAGAAGCGGTCGGAAGACAGCGAGTCGTCGTCCAGGCCAGGCACGTTGGGCTGCTTCCACAGTACCCAGATGTCGATGGCATCACCACTGGTGTTCTTGAGCACGAGCAGATCGCCCCCCGGGAGGCTGTTGCGGGCCTGCCGGCGCACTTCCTGCTGGTCGAATCGGGCAATGTCGTAGTGCGTGCAGATGACCGTTCCCTTCAGGCAGTCGGGACCGCTGTAGGGAGGAATGTTCGCGGTGGGGTCGTAGCCAGCGGTATAGAGATAGGCGTTGGCCCGATCACCGCGAGCAACCCCCTTCTCCACATTGAGGTTGGCACGGATCCGGTCCGCGTATTCACTGGCGATCTGGGCGGCGATGTTGCGGAATTCGGCAGTACGCTCGAAGCCCATCGACTTGGTCTGGGCCCAGAGCATGGAAAGCATGCCGATCGACAGCACGATCACGGCCACCAGCACTTCGATCAGGCTGGAGCCCTCCTGACGGGAGGTGCGGGAGAAGACAGGTTTCAGCATGGTGCTAGCACCCCGGTGGAACTGACGCAGACCTTCTTCTCGAGGGTCTTGTAGGATCGGTCGCTGGTGGCCAGGGGCGGTTTGAAGGTGAAGGTGCGGGCGCCCCCCACCTTCAGCACGCCGTTGGGGCGGAAGCGGATGCCCCCCACATCGTCCGCCAGGATGCTGCCGCCATTGCTGTACGGTTGCTGCACGCGGATGTACTGGTCGTTGGCGTAGATGCTGCCGATGAACACCAGGTAGCCCTTCTTCCAGTCCCTGGAGTTGGTGCACTTGGGCCGGCCATTGGCGACGGAAGGGTCGTCTGTCGGACAGAGCGAGACTTCACGGCCACGCTTGAGCGCCTCGGAGCGAGCCAAGCGCAGGGCCGAAGTCAGGTCGGTGATCTGGGCGGCAATCGACCGCTGGATGGCGAAGTCGCGGAAGCTGGGCACGGCCATGGCGGCCACGATGCCCATGATTGCCATGACGACCAGCATCTCCTGCAGCGTGAAGCCTGCCGAGGCTTGCGAGGATTTCATGCTCTCCAGACCCTAGCGATTGAACGGAAGACAGGAATCCGTGCTGCCACGGCAACCGGGAATGTCCTGCAACGGCAAGTCTGAAGGAGGGGTCAGCCCGCGAGCAACGGGCGCTGGACGAGCGGAGGCTGTTTGTCTACTGGTGGCCGCAGGGTTGTGACGGATCACACCCGGGCGTGGCGTTGACACGCCGCGATGAAGGATTGGCCGGGATTCTCCGGGTCCGTTCCGTGAACGGGCCAAAAAAAATCCCCGGTAGGGGCAGTGCCCTGTCGGGGATGGGTCCGGCAAGTGACTGCGCCCTGCCCTGCCAGGCGCAGGAGCCGGGCGCAGGCCTTACTGGCCTTCGAGGAAGCTCTTGAGCTTGTCAGCCCGGCTGGGGTGGCGCAGCTTGCGCAGCGCCTTGGCCTCGATCTGGCGGATGCGTTCACGGGTCACGTCGAACTGCTTGCCGACCTCTTCCAGCGTGTGGTCGGTGCTCATCTCGACGCCGAAGCGCATGCGCAGCACCTTGGCCTCACGCGGGGTGAGCGAGTCCAGCACTTCCTTGACGACCTCGCGCATGGAGTCATGCAGCGCGGCGTCGGAAGGCGCCAGCGTGGTGGTGTCCTCGATGAAGTCGCCCAGGTGGGAGTCGTCGTCGTCGCCGATCGGCGTCTCCATGGAGATGGGCTCCTTGGCGATCTTGAGGATCTTGCGGATCTTGTCCTCCGGCATGTCCATCTTCTCGGCCAGGGTGGCCGGGTCGGGCTCGACACCGGTTTCCTGCAGGATCTGGCGGCTGATGCGATTCATCTTGTTGATGGTCTCGATCATGTGCACCGGAATGCGGATGGTGCGCGCCTGATCCGCGATGGAACGGGTGATGGCCTGCCGGATCCACCAGGTGGCATAGGTGGAGAACTTGAAGCCGCGCCGGAACTCGAACTTGTCGACGGCCTTCATCAGGCCAACGTTGCCTTCCTGGATGAGGTCGAGGAACTGCAGGCCCCGGTTGGTGTACTTCTTGGCGATGGAGATGACGAGGCGCAGATTGGCCTCGGTCATCTCGCGCTTGGCCTTGCGCGCCTTCATCTCGCCCATGGCCATGCGCTTGTTGATTTCCTTCAGGTCGGGCAGCGGCAGCACCACGCGCACCTGCAGGTCGATGAGCTTCTGCTGCAGATCCTGGATGTCGGGGATGCTGCGGGCCAGCACGTCGGCATACGGCGGGTTGCCGGCCAGCTCGTTCTCGACCCATGCCAGGTTGGTCTCGTTGCCCGGGAAGCTCTGGATGAAGTGCTCGCGCGACATGCCCACGCGGTTGACGCAGATGTCGAGAATGGTGCGCTCGACGGTGCGGACCTCGTCGACCTGGGCACGCAGCATGTCGCACAGCTTCTCGACCACCTTGGCCGTGAAGCGGATGGACATCAGCTGTCGCTGCACCGATTCCTGGGCAGCCAGGTAGGCCGGCGACTTGTAGCCGTCGGTTTCCAGGGCCTGACGCATCTGCTCGAAGGCGGCGCCGATGCTGTCGAAGCGCGACAGCGCCTCTTCCTTCAGCTCCTCGAGCTTGGCGTTGTTCATGGCCGCGACGGAGGCCTCGTCATCATCGTCGCCATCCGAGCGCGCCGGACCGAAGGACATTTCCTCGTCGTCCGCATCCGGATCGAGCAGGCCGTCAACGATCTCGTCGACCCGCAGCTGGGCGGCACGGACCTTGTCGGCCTGCTCCAGCACCTCGGCAATGGTCGTCGGGCATGCCGAGATGGCATGCATCATGTCCTTCAGACCTTCCTCGATCTTCTTGGCGATGACGATCTCGCCCTCACGGGTGAGCAGCTCGACCGAGCCCATCTCGCGCATGTACATGCGCACCGGGTCGGTGGTGCGGCCGAACTCGGAGTCCACGGAGGACAGGGCGGCCTCGGCCTCTTCCTCGGTGTCGTCGTCGGACGAGGTGACGGTACGGTCGTTGAGCAGCAGCGAGTCTGTATCGGGAGCCTGTTCATAGACCGAGATGCCCATGTCGCTGAAGGTGCCGATCATCTGGTCGATGGCCTCGACCTCGGTCAGTCCCTCGGGCAGGTGGTCGTTGATCTCGGCGTAGGTGAGGAAGCCCCGCTCCTTGCCCAGCTTGATGAGCTGGCGCAGGCGGCTGCGGCGCGCTTCCATTTCCTCTTCGGTCACGCCCTGCTTGACGCTGGCCAGCGCCTCCTTGATGAGGGCCTTTTCCTTGGAGCGCTTGTCACGCCCCCTGCCCTTGGCCGGAGCCGCAGGCACATCACTTTCGACCGCATCGTCGTCTCCGTCGAGATCGGCGTCATCGCCGTCGTCGGTGGAGATCATGTCGTAGTCGCCGCCGTCATCGAAACCGTCATCATCGTCCAGGTCGCTGGAAGAGGATTTGGCCGCCGCCTTCTTCTTACCGGCGGCTTTCTTGGCCGGCTTCTTGGCGCCGTCAGCCTTCTTGGCCTTGGCAGGCTTTTCGGCCTTCTCGCCCTTCTCTGCCTTCGTCGATTTCTCGGCCTTGGCCTTGGCCGCCTTGGCCTTGGCGGGCTTTTCGGCCTCGCCGGACTTGCCCGCGCGGGCAGCCTTCACGGGTTTGGTGCCGTCGGCTGCGTCGGAAGCGGCCGCTGCCGTAGCGGTCGCGTTCTTGGCCGCTTCTTCCTGAGATTTTGCTGTATCTTTTGCCACGTTGGATTCCCGCATTGAACCTTCAATCATATCAGCCCGTCCCCCGCTGGGATAGGCGTTGAATCGTCGCCATCAGTTCTGCATATCGGGTCCGCCCCCCCGGTTCATCAAGACCCCGGCTCACCACCTGCACCACCTCGCGGCGCGCCTGATCAAGCCGCATCCGGTCCAGGGCCCCCAGATAGTCGGCGCGCGCCTCGTCGTAATCCATGGCGGCCATCACACCGGCATCGCGCTGGTCCAGCGACTCGATGAAATCGGCTTTCCTGGGGTCGGTGGCGCGCACCTCGGCCAGTACCGACGCAAAGTGCGCCCCGGCCGGCAGGGTCGCCAGCTCGTTGCGCCAGTCCAGCAGAGCCTGGGGCAGCAGGCTCTCATCTTCGAGAGGTTCCTGGGCCAGCGCGGGGTAATAGGCCAGCAGCAGGCAGATACGCTGCTGCAAGGTGGGCGGTGCCGGCCGGGTGCGCGCCGCACCCGGCATGCGTGCGCCGGCCTGCGAGCCACCGCGATAGGTGCGGTCGATGCCTTCTTCCCACCGCGACGGGCTGTTTCCACGGCGAAAAGCCGCGCCGCCGCCCCCTTGCCAGCGGTCAGTATTCTGGCCGCCTTGTCCCCGCGCACCACGCCCATCCTGCCAGCGGCCGAATGACGCCTCGCGCCAGGGTCGCCCGTCAGCAGGGTTAGCATGTTCACGAAGGGAAGCGCCTTGCGTCATGGGAGCGTTGGAACGCCTGGAACGGGCATCACCGCCCGCTGCCAGCCCCCCATGACGCCCGCCGCTCTCCTGGACATGGGCAACCGGATGGGCCATCTGCAGGTCGCAGTAGGTCGCCAGCTCTTCGGTCGCCAGCCCCAGCCGCCCTGCCATGTCCACCAGGATCTGCGTGCGCAAGGCAATGTCGGGCATCTGTTGCACCAGCGGCTTGAGTTCGGCCTGCATGCGGGCGCGGCCTTCAGGCGTGGTGATGTCCGCTCGATGCGCCAGCTCCTTCAAGAGAAAGGAAGACAGGGGCAAGGCATCACGCACGCAGGCCTCGAAGGCTTCCAGCCCCTCGGCCCGCACGAAACTGTCAGGGTCATGCTCAGGCGGCAGAAAGAGGAAGTCGAGCTGCTTGGTGTCGGACAGCAGCGGCAGCGCGTTCTCCAGCGCTCGCCAGGCGGCGCGCCGACCCGCAGCGTCGCCATCAAAGGAAAACACGACTCGATCGGCCAGGCGCAGCAGCTTGCCCAGGTGCATGGCAGTGGTGGCGGTGCCCAGCGTGGCCACGGCATAGTGGCAGCCGTGCTGGTGCAGCATCACCACGTCCATGTAGCCCTCCACCACCAGCACGCGACCACTGGTGCGGATGCCCTCGCGGGCCTCGAAGAGGCCGTAGAGCTCATGCCCCTTGGAGAACAGCGGCCCCTCGGGCGAGTTGAGGTACTTGGGTTCACCCTGTCCCAGCACCCGACCGCCGAAGCCGATAACCTGGCCACGCGGGTTGCGGATGGGAAACATGATGCGCTCGCGGAAACGGTCGTAGCGTTTGCCGTCATCACCGGCAATCACCAGCCCGGCCCGCACGGCGTCCTCGGCGGCATAGTCGGGCAGCACGCCTTCCAGATTGCGCCAGCCAGCTGGCGCGTAACCCAGCCCGAAATGGCGCGCGGTCTCGCCAGTAACGCCCCGTTCCTTCAGATAACTGATGGCAGCCGGTGTTTCCTTCAGGCGCGACCGGTAGTAGCGGGCAGCCTGATCCAGCCACTGCGACAGCGCCAGCTGCTGGCTGGCCTTGCGTGCGGCCTCGGCGCCTTCACGGCTGTGATCTTCGGGGACGGTGAGGCCCACGTCGCGGGCCAGCTCATGCACAGCCTCGACGAAACCCAGGCCGTGGTGTTCCATCAGGAAGCTGATGGCCGAGCCATGCGCGCCGCAGCCGAAGCAGTGATAGAACTGCTTGGTGGGCGACACGGAGAAGGACGGTGTCTTCTCGTTGTGAAAAGGACACAGCCCCTGGTAGTTGGCTCCCGCCTTGCGCAGCTTGACGGCCTTGCCGACCACGTCGACGACATCGACGCGGGTGAGCAGCTCCTGGATGAAGGATTGCGGGATCAAACCATCGCGGGGCGCTCCGCCTCAGGCGGACAGGCGCGCCCGCACCTTGGCAGAGACGGCAGCCAGATCGGCCTGTCCGGCCAGCCGGGTCTTGACGATGGCCATAACCTTGCCCATGTCGGCCATGCCGGCAGCGCCGGTCTCGGCCACAGCAGCCTCGATGACGGCCTGGATCTGGGCGTCATCGGCCTGCGCCGGGCGATAGGTGTCGAGCACGGCCAGTTCGGCGCGCTCCTGCTCGGCCAGCTCGATACGACCGGCCTTCTCGAACTGTTCGATGGAGTCCCGCCGCTGCTTGGAGAGCTTCTCGACGATGGCCAGCACCTGGGCGTCATCGAGCGTGGTGCGCTCGTCGACTTCCTTCTGCTTGATGGCAGCCAGCAGCAGGCGCAGCGCGCCCAGGCGCACCTTTTCTCGCGCCCGCATGGCAGCCTTCATGTCGGCGTCTATACGAGATTTGAGATCAGTGGCTGTACTCATGAGCAATCAGGCCATGGGAATGACCTGCGCGAGGTATCTGAAAACGACGCAGAATGGCGCTGACGTCGTCCGGCAGAGCACACCAGACGACGCACAGCGCCGCAAGAAGACTGACCGGATGGAATCAGTATTTTTTCTTGGGCAACATCTGGCTGCGCAGGCGCTTGTGATGGCGCTTGACAGCAGCCGATTTCTTCCGCTTGCGTTCTGCAGTCGGTTTTTCATAGAACTCACGCGCACGCAGCTCGGTGAGCAGCCCGGTCTTCTCGATGGTTCGCTTGAAGCGCCGCAGGGCAACATCAAACGGCTCGTTTTCCTTGACTCGGACCAGTGGCATGAAAAAACCTTCCTTGAAACGTTGTGAAATGGGCACTAGAGGCTAGCCTGCGATTATAGACGCGACTCGCCTCACTTGCCAAGCAGCCCGGATGATCCGTCAACAGCCAGCCGACGGGCGCAGTGCATGAAGGGCCTGGCCGGCCGAGCAGCCGCGCATGCCGGTGGTCACCGCCAAATGACGGACCAGGAACACTCCATCAGAACGGCTCACGCCAACGCGCGGATTGCCGCTCAGGCAACGGGCCGAGTCCACACCACCGAGACTGGTGAAGTTGCAGCGGCCCCGGCACGATCACATCCCGCCGTCGTTCCACTGTCTTGTCCTCATTGTCCTTCGCCGTACCGCCTGCACCGCCTATGGGCACGACGCCCGACAGCGTATCATCCTCCCGAAACGGTTCGGACGCCCCAGGCGAGTCAGGGACGCCACCCTGTCCGGCACCTGCGCCACCCCGCGCCTGACGTGGCATGGTTGTTTCTGGCCCAGACTTGCCCGGACATAGCTATTCCTGCCTCCGGCGCCCCCGCCCGCTCCTTCATCGCATCCTTTTCCCGACACACGAGACTTCCATGCTGGTACTGGGCATAGAGACCTCCTGCGACGAAACCGGCGTCGCCCTGTACGACACCGACCACGGGCTGCAGGCCCAGGCCCTGCATTCGCAGGTGGCCATGCACGACCGCTACGGTGGCGTGGTGCCTGAACTGGCCTCGCGCGATCACGTCGAGCGGCTGGTGCCGCTGCTGGAGCAGGTCATGGCCGACGCCCAAAGACCGCTGTCGGCCATCGATGCCATCGCCTACACCCAGGGCCCCGGACTGGCCGGCGCGCTGCTGGTGGGTGCCTCGGTAGCCACGGCGCTGGCCATGTCGCTGGATCGTCCCGTCATCGGTGTCCACCACCTGGAAGGCCATCTGCTCTCGCCGCTGCTGTCGGACGATCCGCCCCAGTTCCCCTTCGTGGCGCTGCTGGTTTCGGGTGGCCATACGCAGCTGCTGCGCGTGGACGGCCTGGGGGCCTACACCCTGCTGGGCGAGACGGTCGACGATGCGGCCGGCGAGGCCTTCGACAAGAGCGCCAAGCTGCTGGAACTGGGCTACCCGGGCGGTCCGGCGCTGTCGGCGCTGGCGGCCCAGGCAGACCCGACGCGCCCCGACGCCCCCCACTTCACCCTGCCCCGCCCCAAGCTGAAGAGCGACGATCTGGACTTCAGCTTCAGCGGCCTGAAGACCGCCGTCCTGACCCAGGTGAAAAAGGGACTGGCCCCAGAGCACCGCCCTGACCTGGCCCGCGAGGTGGAAGAAGCCATCACCGACGTGCTGGTAGGCAAGGCCCTGAAGGCGCTGAAGCAGACCGGGCTGTCACGGCTGGTGATTTCCGGCGGCGTGAGTGCCAACCGGCGACTGCGCGCCAAGCTGGCCGAAGCCAGCGCCCGCTGGCCCGCGAAGAAGGCGCCGCTGCGGGTCCACTTCCCGCCGCTGGCCCTGTGCACCGACAACGGTGCGATGATTGCCTATGCCGGCGCCTGTCGGCTGGCGGCCGCGAAGGCTGCCGGGCCTGAAGCGGGCCCCCTGGCGGACATCGACACGCAGCCTCTGCGCTTCGATGTGCGGCCGCGCTGGCCGCTGGAAGAACTGCCGGCGGTCAGTGCCCGCCCACCCGCGGCGGCGGGTATTTGACCTTGGGCGGCTTGGAGGCCTTGTTGCCACCGATCTTCGACTCCTTGCCCTTCAGCAGCCGGTTGATGTTCTCGCGGTGCCGCCAGACTAGCAGCGCAGCGATGAACAGGATGACCAGCGCCCGGGCATCGATGCCATAGAAGAGCTGCCAGTAGATGGGCGCCATGAAGGCGGCCGTAATGGCCGCCAGCGACGAATAGCGCGTCAGGAAGGCCACTGCCAGCCAGGTGGCCAGCACCGCCAGACCATGCAGCGGGTTGAGCGCCAGCAGCACCCCGCCGGCCGTGGCCACGCCCTTGCCGCCCTTGAAGCCGTGAAACACCGGGTACAGGTGGCCGATGAACGCGGCCAGGCCCACCAACATGATGATCATGTCGGACAGCCCCAGCGAGGGGGCCAGCCAGCGCGCCAGCAGCACCGCCAGCACGCCCTTGCCGACGTCACCCAACAGCGTGAACAGCGCCGCCTTCTTGTTGCCGGTGCGCAGCACGTTGGTGGCGCCCGGGTTGCCCGAGCCGTAGGAGTGCGGATCGGCCAGCCCCATGAGCTTGCTGACCACCACGCCGAACGACACCGAGCCGATGAGATAGGCCACCAGCAGCACAAGGATCTGGACGGACAGGGAAGCAGAAGCCATAGCGAATCATCCGAATGGAATGGGGGCATCCATCATGCCCGGACATGGATGAAATGTTACAGGAAGCGCGCCGACTCCCCTACCCCCGTGGATGATGCTGCGCATGCAGCGCCTTCAGGCGTGCCCGCGCCACATGGGTGTAGATCTGGGTGGTGGAGATGTCGGCATGGCCCAGCAGCACCTGCACCACCCGCAGGTCGGCCCCGTGGTTGAGCAGGTGGGTGGCAAAGGCGTGGCGCAGCGTGTGCGGTGACAGCTGCGCCTCGATGCCCGCCCGCAGGGCATGCCGGCGGATGAGCACCCAGAACATCTGACGTGTCATGCCGGTGGCCCGCTGGGTGACGAACACCGCCTCGGCCTGTCGCGCTCCCAGCAGCCGGGGACGCGCCTCCTGCAGGTAACGCACCAGCCAGGCACGCGCCTCCTCGCCCAGCGGCACCAGCCGCTCCTTCGAGCCCTTGCCCACGATGCGCACCAGGCTGTCCACCATCGACACCTCCGACAGCTTCAAATCCACCAGCTCCGAAACCCGCAGCCCGGTGGCATAGAGCACTTCCAGCATGGCCCGGTCGCGCAGGCCCAGCGCCGTTTCCACATCTGGCGCCCCCAGCAGCGCCTCCACCTGGGCCTCGGACAACGTGGCTGGGAAACGCGCCGGCTGCCGCATGGCACGAATGCGCAGCGTGGGATCGTCCTGTCGCCGACCATCGCGCAACAGGTGTCGATAGAAACGCTTGATGACCGTCAGCCGCCGGTTGGCGGAACTGGGCTTGCCATGACCGTGGGCATCAGCCAGGTAGGCCAGCAGATCGGCCTCGTTGGCCTCGGCCAGCGCCACGCCACGTGTCGAAGGGGCCAGCCAGCGCGCCAGCTGCATCAGATCACGCCGATAGGCCTGCAGCGTGTTCTTCGACAGCCCGTCTTCCAGCCACAGGGCATCGCTGAAGGACTGGATATCGGCATCGGCCTGCTGGATCCGCCGGACCACCGCGTCGTTCTGCGCCTCCCCGCCCGACGCGGCAAGCGCGTCGGCCTTTCTCGGGCGCGTGCCCTGCCTGCCGGCTGCCACGCCCTCCATCATCGCCTCTTTCCCGCTCATGCGTTCCATTCCTCCCCATCGCTCCCATCTGTTGCTATGCTGACAGGCAGTGCGCCGTGTTGGCCGCACGGGCAGACCGGCGGCCTGCGTGGGGCAGCCCAGGGAAAGGAACGTAGCAAAACCGTCCTCTCCCCGGATGGCCGACCAGCCAGCCACCAGCCTTGGAAGCGGCCTCGTGCGATCATCATCGGATCCGCCCTACCCGTTCAACGGGTACCCGGCCAGATCCGCACAGGGTCTGACACATTGGCGGGAAACCAACGGACAGGGATACGAAATTGCAACGATACCGGCTGGCCGACGAACGGCAGACCGGCCGCTGGGCCCAGGCCCTGGCCCGGGCACTGCCCTCGCAAAACCTTGAGAGACAAGCGTTTATCGTTACCCTGCGGGGCGACCTGGGGGCAGGAAAGACCACACTGGCCCGCTACCTGCTGCGCGGTCTGGGCGTGCAGGGCCGCATCAAGAGCCCCACCTTTGCCCTGGTGGAATCTTATAATCTACCGAAATTCCCGGTCTACCACTTTGATTTATATAGGTTCTCGACACCTGATCAGTGGTTCGACGCCGGGTTTGACGATATATTTGCCGGTGCTGGGCTGATGCTGGTGGAGTGGCCCGAACAGGCTGCGGGCGCCTTGCCGGCAGCCGATCTCGATCTACGGCTGCTTCTTCCGGATCCCGGCACCGACGGAACGTCCCTGGCAGTCCCTACCCGGGACAACACGCGCAGCGACGCCGTGGCATGGACGGACACCGCCGAGATGGACCCGGACCCTGCCGAAGCCCGCCACCTGGAGGCCCATGCGCACAGTGCGCGCGGAACACAATGTCTGACGAAACTCGCCAACATCCTCGCAGCCGACGACACCTGCTGAAGCTTGGGCTGGCCTCGCCATTGCTGCTGCCGCTGCACGCCGCCCAGGCTTCGGCGCCCATTCGCGTGGGCCAGCCGTCCCGGCCGGGCAGCG
>CALIXC010000038.1 GCA_938046755.1 uncultured Lautropia sp.
TGTGGCCGCCCCAGGCCACCGGACGCGAGACGCCCGGCCAGGCCGTGGATTCCTCGGCGATGGTCTGCACGTCGGGGAAGTCGCGGTAGACACTCTGGTTGAGCTGGCGCAGGAAGTGGATGGCTTCCAGGTTCTCGCGGCCGCCGAAGCGGTTGGGGATCCACTGGCCGTCCTGGCGGGAGTAGTCCAGGTACAGCATGGAGGCCACCGCGTCCACCCGGATGCCGTCGATGTGGTACTGGTCCAGCCAGAAGGCGGCGCTGGAGAGCAGGAAGCTGCGCACCTCGTGGCGGCCGTAGTTGAAGATCCAGCTGTTCCACTCGGGGTGGAAGCCCTGGCGGCGATCAGCGTGTTCGTACAGTTCGGTGCCGTCGAAGCGGTGCAGGCCGTGGGCGTCACCCGGGAAGTGCGAGGGTACCCAGTCCAGGATGACGCCGATGCCGCGCCCGTGCATGTAGTCGACGAACGCCTTGAAGTCGGTCGGGCTGCCGTAGCGCGAGGTGGGGGCAAAGTAACCCACCGTCTGATAACCCCACGAACCATAGAACGGGTGTTCGGTGATGGGCATCAGCTCGACGTGGGTGAAGCCCAGCGATTGAACGTGGTCAGCCAGCTTGGGCGCGATGTCGCGGTAGTTGAGGAAGCCGTGCGGGTTGTCGTCCGGGCGCATCCAGGAGCCCAGGTGGCATTCGTAGATGCTGATGGGGGCGTTGAGCGCGTTGGCCTGGCCGCGC
Organism: uncultured Lautropia sp.; assembly: GCA_938046755.1. Classification (GTDB taxonomy): domain Bacteria; phylum Pseudomonadota; class Gammaproteobacteria; order Burkholderiales; family Burkholderiaceae_E; genus Lautropia. Next base: position 735 of record CALIXC010000038.1, read on the forward strand.
GTCTTCATCCATTCGGCGTCGTCCCAGCGATAGGAGAGATCGGCGATGCGGGTGGCGGTGCAGGGCGGTTCTTCCCACGCAAAGCCGAAGGGGTCGCCCTTTTCCAGCCATTCACCGGTGGGGGCCGACAGGATGCGGTACTTGTAGCAATCGCCGACCGAGGCATGGGGCACGAAGCCTTCCCAGATGCCGGAGCTGTCGCCACGCACGGCCAGCGGGCTGGCGCCATGCTGCCAACCGTTGAAGTCGCCGATGACCTGCACTTCGCGGGCGTTGGGGGCCCAGACGGCGAACCAGCAGCCTTTTTCGGCCTTGCCGCCTTCCTGCGTGGCATAGGTGCAGGGGTGGGCGCCCAGCCAGCGATACAGCCGGTTATTGGTGCCTTCACGGAAGTAGTAGATGTCGTCTTCTGTGCAGACGGGAGGAGCTTGGAGCGTCTGTGTCGTGCTGTTTTTGTCAGGCGAGTTGTTCACCGTAGTCATAGAGAGCCTCCAGCAGCCGTTGGCCGTGTTCATCGTCGGGTGACAGCGACTGGTTGAGCTCGTCCAGACGATGGGCGAAGGTCGCCAACGTCATGGCATTGCCGGCCCCCTGATGGAGTCTGGCATGACAGTGTGCCACCCAGCGCTGTTTTTCTTCAGTACTGAGCATATCCGGAAATTGCCTTGCACGGTATCGGAAAGACATTTCCTCAAGTCGGGGATCCTCAAAAGACGGAATTTGAATATGTGAATGATTGGTATCTGGTGATGCTGCGGTCTGTGGGGCGCTGGCATCCAGCCGTTCGCGCCAGTCGTCCAGACGCCGACGGTCGTCGTTGCCGATGAAGCCGCCATACAGGTCGCCGTCCACGTCTGGGGCGGAGCCCTGCGGGCGGGGGCGCTGGTAGACCTCGTCCATGCGACTGGCCAGCTGCGGGGTCAGGCGTCGGGCCGTCTCGGTGTGACGGGTGATCGCCTCCATGTCGATGCGCCAGCGTTCGATGACGGCCGGCGTGAGCACCTTCAGGTTGCCGATGACGATGGGGGACTTGTTGATGTGCAGGCTCTTGATGGGTAGGCGCGTTATGCCCTCGAGCAGATCCTCGGTCTTCGAGAAGAGCCGCAGGCGAATCTGTTCCGTGTCCAGGTCGGCCAGCTCGGCGGGGTCGTGCATCAGGTCCCAGACGATCAGCTCGTTGCGGTTGGTGGGATGCTGGGCCAGCGGCCAGACCACCGCCATGCCGCCCCGTTCGGCACCGTACATGGCAGAGACGTGGATGAATGGACGGTCGGAACCGATCTCGGTCAGCACAGCCTGCTTCTGGCGCAGCGCCAGGCAGAAGTTCCAGAGCCGGGGCTGGCGGCTGCGGATGAGCGCAGCCAGCACGATGGTGGCGCGCACGTCCGACAAGGCATCGTGCGCCTGTGCATGGGCCAGGTCATTGGCGGCGCTCAGATGTTCGAGCCTGAAGGAGGGGCGGCCATCGTCGTAGCGTGGCCATTCGATGCCGTCGGGGCGCAGGGCGGCCGTAGCGCGCACCACGTCCAGCAGATCCCAGCGGCTGCAGCCGTTGCGCCATTCCCGGTCATAGGGCGGTCGCAGCGTGCGCCACAGCAGGTGGCGCGTTACTTCGTCGTCGAAGCGGATGGAGTTGTAGCCCACGCCGATGGTGCCGCTGGCACCCAGTTCGGCCAGCACCGCATCGGCAAAGCGGTATTCGGGTAGCCCTCTGGCCAGGCACTCCTGCGGCAGGATGCCGGTCAGCAGGCAGGCCTCGGGGTCGGGCAGGTAATCGGGGGCCGGCTGGCAGTACAGCATCACCGGCTCGCCGACCTCGTTCAGGTCGAGGTCGGTGCGGATGCCAGCGAACTGTGCCGGCCGGTCCAGGCGCGGATCGCGCCCGAAGGTTTCATAGTCGTGCCAGAAGAAGCTTGAGTCGCTCACGTTGGGTAGGTGCCGGGCACCAGGATGCTCTTGTTCACATCCTTGATGTTACGCAACCCGCAGAAGGCCATGGTGAGATCGGCTTCGTTGTAGATGACTTCCAGCGCCTTGGTGACGCCAGCCCCGCCCATGGCACCCAGGCCGTACAGGAAGGGGCGGCCGATGAACACCCCGCGTGCGCCCATGGCTATGGACCGGATCACGTCTTGACCGGAGCGCACGCCGCTGTCCAGATAGATCTCGATGTCGTCTTTGCCGATAGCATCGACGATGGCGGGCAAGGCCTCGATGGAGGTGAGCGCACCGTCGAGCTGGCGGCCGCCGTGGTTGGAGACGATCAGCGCGTCGGCCCCCGACTTCACGGCCAGGTGGGCATCCTCAGGTTCCATGATGCCCTTAATGATGATCTTGCCGCCCCACTTGTCCTTGATCCAGGCCACGTCGTCCCACGACAGGGCCGGGTCGAACTGCTGGCTGGTCCAGGCCGACAGCGAGCTGGTGTCGCTCACGCCGCTGGCATGGCCGACGATGTTGCCAAAGGTGCGTCGCTTCGTGTGCAGCATGTGCCAGCACCAGTAGGGCTTGGTAGCCAGATTGATGAGGTTGCGCAGCGTGGGCTTGGGCGGCGAGGACAGACCGTTCTTGATGTCCTTGTGGCGCTGGCCGAGGATCTGCAGGTCGAGCGTGATGACCAGCGCCGAGCACTTGGCAGCCTTGGCGCGGTTGATGAGGCGCTCGACGAAGCCCTTGTCCTTCATGACGTAGAGCTGGAACCAGAACGGGCGGCTGGTGTGCTCGGCCACGTCCTCGATGGAACAGATGCTCATGGTGGAGAGCGTGAACGGCACCCCGAACTTCTCGGCGGCGCGGGCTGCGAGGATCTCGCCGTCGGCGTGCTGCATGCCGGTGAGCCCCGTGGGGGCCAGTGCCACCGGCATCGTCACGTTCTCGCCGATCATCGTGTTTTCCAGCGAGCGGTTCTCCATGTTGACTGCCACGCGCTGGTGGAACTTGATCTTCTGGAAGGCGGTTTCGTTGGCGCGGTAGGTGGATTCCGTCCAGGAGCCGGAGTCCGCGTAGTCGTAGAACATGCGCGGCACGCGGCGCTTGGCAATGACTCGGAGATCTTCGATGCAGGTAATGACCGGGGCCATGGAGGAATTCCTTCTGTTCAGATATTCCCGAGATACTACAACCCGTTACGGACCCCCTGCGCTCTGTACGGGAACGTCGTGGGCTAGGGTTTACCCGGGGTGAAAGGATGCTGCGATGCAGCGCCGAGTTGCGCCGCGATCTAGAATCCACCCTCCGGCGCTGGCCCGTCGGCCCCGGGTGATGGCGGGGGCGGATTCCGGCCGGGCCGCTTTGCAACCCTGATGATCCAAACCCAGGAAAGACGATGACGAACGATGGGCAGGGCGCCGCGGCGCCCCGGTTGAACGAAACCCTGAAGGCCGCGCTGGAGCAGCGTTTCGGAGAACGCTTCTCGGTGTCGCACGGGGTGCGCGAGCACCATGGTCGCGATGAATCCATCTACCCGCTGATCCTGCCCGAGGGGGTGGTGTTTGCCGACAGCACCGAGGACGTGGTGGACCTGGTGAAGCTCTGCCGTGCGCATCACTGTCCGATCGTGCCCTGGGGGGCGGGTTCGTCCATCGAGGGTCAGCTGCTGGCCATCCGGGGCGGCATCACGCTGGACATGTCGCGGATGAACCGCATCGTGTCGGTGGCCCCTGAAAACCTGCTGGTGACGGTACAGGCCGGCGTGACCCGCAAGCAGCTCAATCAGGAGCTGCATGACACCGGGCTCTTCTTCCCCATCGATCCCGGCGCGGATGCCTCCATCGGAGGCATGGCTTCCACCCGTGCCTCGGGCACCAACGCCGTGCGCTACGGCACCATGCGCGAGAACGTGCTGGCACTGACCGTGGTGACGGCCGAAGGGAAGGTGGTGCATACCGGCACGCACGCCCGCAAGTCGTCGGCCGGCTATGACCTGACCCGCCTCTTTGTGGGGGCCGAGGGCACGCTGGGCATCATCACCGAAGTCACGCTGCGTCTGCACCCGCTGCCCGAGGCGGTGTCGGCTGCGGTGGTCAACTTCCCGTCGGCCGAGCAGGCCGTCAATGTCGTCATCCAGGCCATCCAGCTGGGCGTGCCGCTGGCGCGCTGCGAATTCCTCGACCCGCCCGCCATCCGCGCCATCAATGCCTACAGCAAGCTGGACCTGCGCGAAGGCTACACGCTGTTCTTCGAGTTCCATGGCAGCCCGGCCGGCGTGGCCGAGCAGGTGGAGCTGGTGCAGCAGCTGGCCGCCGACGAGGGGGGCGCGGACTTTGCCTGGGCCGAGAAGCCCGAAGAGCGCACCCGGCTGTGGAACGCCCGGCATGACGCCTACTTTGCCGGCCTGCAGATGCGACCCGGCGCACGGGCCATCTCCACCGATACCTGCGTGCCCATCTCGCGGCTGGCGGCCTCTGTCGAGGGCGCGCGCAAGCTGCTGGAAGCCAGCGGCTTCCCATCGCTGATCGTCGGCCACGTGGGCGACGGCAACTTCCATTGCCTGATTCTGGTGGACGTGGACAACCCCGACGAGGTGGCCCGCGCCGAGGCGCTCAACCGCGAGATCGTCTCGCTGGGCCTGTCGCTGGGTGGTACCTGCACGGGCGAACACGGCATCGGCCTGCACAAGATGGACTTCCTGGAGACCGAGGCCGGTGCCGAGGGCGTGGCCCTGATGGCGCGCATCAAGGCGGCGCTGGATCCGGAGGGGCTCTTCAATCCGGGCAAGATGCTGCGTTGATGCGGCCGGGGGGAGGGCAGGGCTTCGCAGGAGCGGGGCTTGTAGCCCTTCCTCAAGTACCGTATAAACACGGTTTAGGGTGGCGCGCTGAAAAGCTGGCTGGCGGCGGCTGCCCGATACGCGCGATTTCCACTGCTCTGGGTGCTTCATGAGCCTGTCCCTGCAACTTACCGCCGAAGACGATGCTCTGTTGACGCTGGCTGCCGACAGGCTGCATATCAGCAAGTCCGAGTTTGTGCGTCGCAGCATTGCCGCCTATGCCGCTCGGGTCATCCCAGCCGAGAAGACAGAGGCCGAGATCGATGCCATGTTCATCGGCCAGGGCGGAGGGCTGCGCGATCCCGACTCGGTCAAGGATCCGCTCAAGCGGGCCGTGCTGGAGAAGCTGCGTGAGAAATACGGCTACGCTGGTTGATACAGGGTTCCTTGTTGCCCTGTTCAACGACGGCGATGCCCACCATGCCAGCGCTGTACGGATGCTGGGTGAGTTGGCTGGGGTACGCCTGTATTCGGTGTGGGAAGTACTGACCGAGGCATGCCACCTGCTCAACGACAAGTCCAGAATCAACATGCTGCGCTGGGCGGCGGCAGGCCGACTGACGCTGCTTTCCAGCGATCCCGCCGAGCTGTCCGACATGGCGGACTACATGGTGCAGTATGAGGACGGAGGCGCAGACTTGGCTGACGTGGCCCTGGTGCTTGCTGCAGACCGTATCGGTGTCCATGCCATCCTGACCGTTGATCGGAGAGACTTCGACCGTTACCTCAGCCCTAAGGGCGTCCGCTTGCGGAGACTGTGGCTGAAGGATTGAGTGCCCCGCAGGAAGATGAAGCGTCAGAGGGCGAGATGCTGCGCTGATGCACCTAGGGTCTTGCGCAAGGCGACGGCGGCCCACAGCTACCATGAAGAACCGGCAGCGGCTGACGACACGCCGGGAGTGCACGCCAGTCTGTGCCGTGTCGGAGCCGTTGGCCTGAAGGAGTAGCCCTGCCATGATTTCTGCCGCCCTTTCGCTTTTCCTGCTGCGGGACCTGCCGCTGTCGGCCTTTGAGGTGCCGCGCCGGCAGACCGTAGGGGTGCTGGTCGTGCTGGGCGTCCTGGTGGGCATGAGTCTGGCAAGCCTCACGCAGGACGACGGCATGCCGCTGATGACCATCCCGCAGGCGCTGCTGGTGGGGCTGGGGCTGAACGCGCTGCTGTACGGCCTGGTGCATGGCGTGCTGCGCTGGTGGCTGATGCGCGACGGGCGCTGGGATGGCCGGGGGCCGCTCTTCAACCTGCTGCTGGCTGCCGGACTGGTGCCCAACGTGCTGTCGGCCCTGCTGGAGTCGCTGGAGCTGCCGGCCGGGATCGCCCAGCCGCTGGGCCTGGTGTTGGCCGTCTATGGCCTATGGGTCGTCACCCGCGCCATTGCCTGTGCCATCCCCGATGCACCGCCCCGCTACAGCCTGGCGGGCGTCGCGCTGGCGTCGGTGTCTTCCGTGCTGGTCCTGCTGGTGGTGGCTACCCTGGCCACGCCACTGCTCGTGTCGCAGGATGAGGAAGCCCTGGGCGTGGATGGTGCGCGTGCCGGGCATCAGGTATCCGGAGATGGGCAAGGCGGCTTGGCGGGGCGATCTGGCAGGGAAGGTGTCGAGAACGAGACGGAGAATGTCTCGGCGATACCTTCGTCATCGACGACCAAGGCGGCCGACTGCGAGCCCGCCCAGAACTATCGGCAGCGCCCCACGGGGGAGATGCGCCACGAGCGCTTCGATCGGCATGGCGATCCGCGGCGGGAGGGGGCGCAGCCGTGTAGGGCCGGGGGTGATGGGGGGCGGTGAGGAGGCAGCATGGCGATTTTGGGCATCCATCTGAGCAAGCAAGTGCGCCATCTTCCATTGAAGTACGATGACATGTCATGTAGCATGTTCTTCGTCGCCAGGAGATAGAGATGCCGCAAGCTAGAGAAGCTGCCAATCAGGTTGTTGCACGGTACCGAGAGAGGATGCGTGCCGCGGGGCTACGGCCTGTCCAGTTCTGGGTGCCGGATACGCGTTCTCCGGAGTTCGTGGCGGAGGTGCGCAGGCAGTGCCTGGCCTTGAAGGGGGATCCGGCCGAAGCCGAGATTCTGAAGCTTACTGAGAAAGCTGCCAGCCTTGTCGAGGGCTGGGAGTGATGCAGCGAGGTGATCTGGTCACGGTATCGCTGCAGGGGGACTACGGAAAGCCCCGACCGGCTTTAGGGCACCTCGAAATTCCCATCTTCTTCTTAATGTTGGCCAGCACGCAGTGTGGTCCGCTTTGTCTAGCGTGAGATTTGCCTAATCAA
>CALIXC010000039.1 GCA_938046755.1 uncultured Lautropia sp.
CCTCTTTGTTCAACGCATTCGTGCAGGTCGCATCCACCTCACCCGCCATGGCAAGTTCGATGACCTTTTTCACGCACTGGAACGCGGCATTGCCTCCTTCGGCACTGACCTTGGCGAGCTCAAAGTTCTTCACATCCGCAATGAGCGGCAGATGCAGCACGTCAACGGTTCCCGGCTGAAAGAGCGCGTCCGCAACCGTTTCGCAACGGTGAATCCGAATTTCCGGATGGCCCACAAAGCCCTTGGCCTGCTCCATGATGTCGGCGTCGCCGATGATGAGCGGGCGGCAGAACTCATACTGCGCCGGGTCTGCGAGCGCCTTGATGCTGATTTCCGGTCCGGTTCCGGCCGGATCTCCCATTGTAATACCGACTATCGGTCTGTTTTCCATACTGACTCCTCAGGCGAGGCCAAGCGCCTTGTTCCGATCCAGCAGTTCCTGCAAGGCTTCGATTCCCTCTTCCGGCACATAGGAGAACGGCGCGCGGCATTTGCCGACCGGGTAGCCGAGGAGCTCGACCGCTGTCTTGATAATCGTATTCGGGTTGCCGTAGCGGAAGATGCTCTGCAGCGCGGAAATCGCCTCCTGCGCCTGTTCTGCACCCGCAACATCGCCCGCAATCCACTTGTCGTAGATGCTCGCAAGTGTCTTCGGCCAGATATTTGCGCGCCCCGCAATGCCGCCCGCGCCGCCTTCCTTGAGGCAGGTGAGAATTGCGCCGTCATTGCCCGCGAGAATCGCAACTTCCTTGGAAAGTTCCTTGGTGAGGCGGATATATGCCTTCAAATTCTCGAGATCGCCGCTCGAATCCTTGGCCCCTACAATCACATCGATATCGCGGCAGAGCGCCTGTACCGTTTCCGGCAGGAGTTTATTGCCGGTCCGCGCCGGAATGTTGTAAAGAATAATCGGGATATGCACCTCTTTTGCGACCGCCGCATAATGGTCGTAGAGTTCTTTCTGGGACGCGAGCGCAAAGCTCGGGGTCACAATCGAAAGCGCATCCGCACCGAGCTCTTCGGCGCGCTTGCTGAGGCGTATCGTATCCGCGGTCGTGATGCAGCCCGTGCCCGCATAGACCGGCACTCTGCCGCGCACTTCGTCGATGATGCGGCTGCTGGTCTTCTTCAGGAGGCTGTAGGGCAGCTCGGCCCAGTCGGCGGTCATGAAGTCGCTGGTCTGGACGGCGCGCAGGGCCACGACGTAGTCGTAGGTGCGGCCGTCGCCCATGACGCCGACGCTCTTGACGGGCAGGAAGACGGTGAAGGCCTGGCTGGTGAGGTCGTACCAGCTCTTGCCGCTATGGGGTTCGATGGTGGAGCGCAGTTCCTCGATGAAGATGGCGTCGGCCTGGCGCAGCAGGTCAGCGTATTCCTTCTTCACTTCGCCCAGGATGCGAACGCCCAGGCCCGGCCCCGGGAAGGGGTGACGGTAGACCATGTCGGGGGGCAGGCCCAGGGCAACGCCCAGTTCGCGCACTTCGTCCTTGAAGAGGTCGCGCAGGGGCTCCAGCAGTTTCAGGCCCAGCTGTTCGGGCAGGCCGCCGACGTTGTGGTGGCTCTTGATGACGACGGCCTTCTTGCTCTTGGCGCCGCCCGACTCGATGACGTCGGGGTAGATGGTACCCTGGGCCAGGAAGGTGGCGCCCTTGTGACCGGCGCCGCTAGCCTTGAGCTTCTCGGCTTCTGCCTTGAACACATCGACGAACAGGCGGCCGATGATCTTGCGTTTCTGCTCGGGGTCGGAGACGCCGGCCAGGGCATCCAGGAAGAGCTGGCTGGCGTCGACGCGCACGACCTTGGCGTGCAGCTTGCCGGCGAACATGTCCATGACCATGTCGCCTTCGTTCAGCCGCAGGAGACCGTGGTCGACGAAGACGCAGGTGAGCTGGTCACCGATGGCGCGATGGATGAGGGCTGCGGCCACACTGGAATCGACGCCACCCGACAGGCCCAGGATGACTTCCTCGTCGCCCACCTGTTCGCGGATGGCGGCCACGGCTTCCTCGACGTGGTCACGCATGACCCAGTCAGGGCGGGCGCCACAGATGTCGAGCA
>CALIXC010000040.1 GCA_938046755.1 uncultured Lautropia sp.
CGTCTTTCCAGACCGCCTCAAGCGGCGGCAATGACTTGTCAGCCAGGCGGTCTTCCAGTGAGGATCTCTCTCCATTCTGGCCGGCACCGTTGGCAAGCCCTGCGTGATGGCCTGCTATTCCATAGGCCAACAGATAGCCGGCTGTCTTGTAGCGTTCTTGCGCGACCTGCGCTCCCCGTGTGGAGTGGTCAACCTTGATACGCGCCCCTGCCAGCCTCTCCTGAAAGGGTATGGTGTATTTCCCAAGGTCATGTAGAAGCCCCATGGTTTCAGCGAGCTTTTCCGCACCAAAATGCGACGCATTTTTTGCCGCCAGGGCAGCAACACCCTTCAGGTGGTCATCCAATGGCTGTGGGTCAACCTTGTCTGGATCATTGGATGAGTGAGCGAGGAACTTATGAATGCCCATGTCCACTGCTTTTCATGAAGAGCTGTCTCGTACTCTTGAGGCTCCGTCATCTACAACAGCGTCTGCTGTTTGGGATCACCTCCAGGCAGCCCTTGACCGTTTCGGTACAGATTGGGCTGCCACCTTCAGGACGGTATGACGGGCTACACACGCCGTCCATCTGCCGTGGACAATTACCATCGATACGCCGACCAGCGGTCGCTTCTTCCCCATGAACGGCCGCCATGGAGCGACGAGCGCTTCCCCTCCTCTGCGGCCTACTTCTCGACCAGCTTCTACACCACGGGCAGGAATGCCCCCTCAAACCCCCACAGCTCCTTCTGCGTCAATCCCACCTCTGACGACAGCGCCACCTCACGCCATCCGGCTACTGCTGTTCTCACCTCATCCAGTACCTTCTGCGCGTTCTCCGGCGTCAGCGCGAAATCCCGGCAGCGAGCCAGCAGCATGCGGGTGTTGGTGATGGGGCCTTCCTCATCCGAAAGCCACACCTTGGATTCTCTGTCCTTGTCTGGAAAGGGGTTGATGTCGAATGCTGGTGAGAGACGCCAGTGGCCGTTCGTGGCATGTAGGAAGCCGTGGTTCTGCAGGTGGTCGTCCACGTTGGTGATGAGCAGGTTGAAGATGAGGCGTCGCCACAGTTGCTGCAGGTCGGCGGTGGGGTCAAGCGCATGGCGGCGAATGACTTCGGCGATTTCCAGATAGCTTCTTTCATCATCCCGCGAGGCCTGCAGCATGGTGGCCGCCGACTGGTAGGGAATGCGCCCGCCATCCGGCTGTCTGTCGAAGCGGTAGATGAGGGCGACGGGAATGTCTGCCAGCTGCACGACTCTCGATTCGGCGACCTGGATGCCTGCACGTTGGGCGAGTTTCAAGGCCAGCACTTCGCCACGTGTGACGCTTCGGGTGTCACCGATGCTGGGAAACTTGCCGATGGCCAGGCGACCGTTCTCGTCCACCAGGGTGCATTTGGGGCGCATGCCGCCCAGGGAGGTGCCCCTGCCCTGCAGGTAGCGCAGGTCTTCGTCGGTCTCGTCCCCCCGCTCGATGGCATGGCTGGCCCGGAAGGCGCGCTCCAGGGCGATGAGGGGCGGCGTGGTCCGGCGGCCGGGCTCAACGGAACGGTGCCACTGGCCATCCGCACCTTTCAGCCTCAGCGCACCAACACGGGCGCTGTCGTCCACGGCCAGCAGGTAGTCCAGTTCGGTCAGTGCGCCCAGGGTCGGGTCTTTCTGGCGGCGCTTGGCATGGTCCCGCGCGATGACTCTTCTTCCCCAGGCATCCGGTGCCGTATCGGCCAGCGCGCCATGAAAGGGCGAGTCATGCGCAGTGGCGGCCTTGTGAGGCTGGTAGCCGGATGTCCACTGCAGGTCGGCTGAAACATTGAAGCCATCCGGGCTGGCCAGCCAGCTGGCGTCGTAGGCAAAGGCCGTGCTTTCGCGTCTTCCCTGGCGGGTGTAGATGAGTGATCCGATGGGGGTGCCTTTCTGCCCCACGCACACCTGCACATGCTGGCGAAGGGTGTTTGATGGTGCAGCCATTACAACCCTCCCGACACGTTCCTGGGCATCCGTACCCGCTTGGGCAGCTGCTCATCCATCAGCAACAGGCCAATGTCATCGTTGGCGGTGTCCATGAGGTTTTCCAGGGCCTTCAGGTCACCCAGGATCATCATCGCCCGGGCAATGAAGTGGATGGGGATACGAGGGTCGCCTTTTTCGATGCGGCGCACGGTGGAGACGGATGCCCCCATGCGCTGTGCCATGGAGTCCTGCGAGATGCGGCGGCGGCGGCGGGCCAGCGACAGGTCGTGGCCCAGCTTGCGAATGGCGCGGTCGACCGGGAGGGGCATGAAGTCTGACATGAATTAGCAGCCTGCTGGAGATGCTTATACTGACCAATATATCCATTCAGGACGTTAAGTTCAATAACCGGCAAGACTGACGCCCGACATGGGCACCTCATGCGGGGTCACCGCTTTTAGCGCTCCAACCAGGATGCTTATGAATGTATATGGGTCTTGTGAGACCTTTAACTGTATGATTCTTGGAGAGACATGCAAGGGGCGCTCGTTCCCGTGCCTTGCCTTCGCGCTACCCGGACAAGGCGGGCTGACCCGACATGCCTGCCACCGCCGCCTGACCCCTGTTACCCGTTGCTTTTTGCGCTTCTCGGGCTTCCTCCCCCAAGCCTCAGTCTGCCGTCTGCTCCCTTCCGTGCTATGTTCCCTGTCACCCCGGCCCATGCGGTCGCCAGGATGAATCCAGAGTCCGGGCGGCAGGCGCCGCAACGGTTTCTGGCCTCTGTTCCTCCCTCCCCAGCAAGCACCATGTCCACCCCCCTCACCCCCACCACCGATTCCTCTCTCAACCCTCAACCCACCCACCGGGTCGCGCTCATCGGTGCGCCCACGGACGTGGGGGCCAGCCGTCTGGGGGCGGCGATGGGGCCGGATGCGTTGCGGGTGGCGCAGCTGCCAGCAGCGCTGCGGGCGCTGGGGGTGGATGTGGTGGATACGGGCAATCTGGCGGGGCCGGTAAATCCGCGCGGCGGGCGTGATCCGAAGGCGGCGGGGCTGCGCAATCTGCCGGAGGCGGTTTTCTGGACGCAGGCGGTGCACGATGCGGTGCTGGCGCAGTTGCAGGAAGGTCGCACGCCGATCATGCTGGGGGGTGATCACCATCTGGCGGCGGGTTCGCTCAGTGCGGTGGCGCGGCATTGCCGCGCGTCGGGGCGCAAGCTGCGGGTGCTGTGGCTGGACGCGCATTCGGACTGCAATACGCCGGATATTTCTCCCAGCGGCAATATTCACGGGATTCCGGTGGCCAATCTGCTGGGTCTGGGGCCTCAGCCGCTGATCGGGCTTTCGGGGCAGACGCCGGCGCTGTCAGCGGAGCATTTCTGTCAGGTGGGGCTGCGGTCGGTGGATGATCACGAGAAGCGGATGATCCGTCAGCTGGGGCTGCGGGCGTTCGACATGCGTGCGATCGATGAGCTGGGCATGCGCGAGGTGATGCACCGTGCGCTGGCGGATGTGGATGCGGGCACGCATCTGCACGTGAGCTTCGATGTGGATTTTCTGGATCCGGAGATTGCGCCGGGGACGGGGACGGCGGTGCGCGGGGGGCCGACGTACCGCGAGGCGCAGCTGTGCATGGAGATGATTGCGGACACGGGCCGGCTGGCGTCGCTGGATATCGTGGAGCTGAATCCGGCGCTGGATCTCCGCAATCAGACGGCAGAGCTGGTGGTGGATCTGGTGGAGAGCCTGTTTGGCAAGAGCACGCTGATCAACCGCTGACGGGGTTGTCGGCAGGCATCCGTCCGGGCTGGCCATCGGTGCCGGTCAGGACGGTGCCTTTGAGCGCCTCCTTTTCTTCCTGCAGGCGCAGGTATTTGGCGTGGAGCTGTTCGCGGCTTTCGTTGAGGTCGAAGTTGATGGGGATGCACTCGACGGGGCAGATCTGGGCGCACTGGGGTTCATCGAAGTGGCCGACGCATTCGGTGCAGCGGTTGGGGTCGATGATGTAGTACTCGGGCCCCATGGAGATGGCTTCGTTGGGGCATTCGGGTTCGCAGCAGTCGCAGTTGATGCACTCGTCGGTGATGATGAGGGCCATGTCAGCGGCTCTCCCTGCGCGGTTCCTGCTGGCGCTTGAGGTATTTTTCCTGCAGGGCGGCAAGCACCACGGGATTGACGAAGGCGCGCACGTCGCCGCCCATCATGGCGATTTCCCGCACCAGGGTTCCGGTGATGGACTGGTAGCGGTCGTCGGGGATGATGAAGTGGGTGTCGATGGTGGGCTGCAGGATGCGGTTGAGGCTGGCCATGCGGCGCTCGTAGTCGAAGTCGCTGGCGTCACGCAGGCCGCGCACGATGAGGCTGGCACCGATGTCGCGGGCGAAGTCGGTGACAAGCCCGGAGAAGGACATGACGCGCACGTTGGGCAGCCCCACCAGGATGGCCTTGGCCATGTCGACGCGCTCGGCCATGGTGAACAGGGTGTTGGAGCGGCTGTCGGAGATGGCGACGACGACGGATTCGTGGTGGGCAGCGACGCGGTTCACGACGTCCTGGTGGCCCAGGGTCAGCGGGTCGAAGGTTCCGGGGTAGACGACGAGGGACATGGTTCGGAAGTAAGCAGCTGATAATGGACCTGTCCGGCCTTGCCGGCGCGGATGACGGCCAGGCTGTTGCAGCCCTGCTGGGCCAGCCAGTCGTCGGTGATGGCGTGATCGGCTTCGACGTAGACAAGGCCGTAGGGCGCCAGCCAGGGCAGGACGGCCGGCAGGATGCGCGGCAGCCAGCCGGCCCGGAAGGGGGGGTCCAGCAGGATCAAATCCTGCAGCATGGGCGGGCGCTGGTCAAGCCAGCGGGCGGCGTCGGCACGGATGACCTCGATGCAGCCCCCTGCCCCGAGCTGCTGGACGCTGGCATTCAGGCCGCGGGCGATGGCGGGGTTCTGTTCGACCATCAGCACGCGGGCTGCCCAGCGCGAGGCGGCCTCGAAGCCCAGGGCCCCTGAGCCAGCGAAGAGATCAAGGCAATGCCAGCCGGAAAGGTCCTGGCCCAGCCAGTTGAACAGGGTCTCGCGCACCCGGTCGGGGGTGGGCCGCAGGCCCGGCGAGTCGGGCACGGGCAGCAGGCGGCGCTTCCATTGGCCGCCGATGATGCGAATGCGGGAGGGCATGGAAAATCAGCTGTCTACATCAGGCATGACGCTGGAATCAATCCTCATGCGCATCTCGCGGGCTGCCTTGGGTCTGTTGCTTGCAAGAATGGATCCAGTCGTTTGGTCATGACATGAGTCTTCCGCTGTGCAGCTCCAGTGCAATGATGGCAGATCGTGCGCTTTGTCGCCACCAGCCCGCCTGTCGGGATCCGTTCACTTCGGCGGGCTCCTGGTGCCCGGACGGCTGGCGGGGCAGACAGGCTCTAGAATTGGAACAGACTCACACTGGAAGCACGACATGTTCGGTTTTTTCCGTCGCAAGAAGAAAGAGAAGGAAGATGCAGCCGCAGCCCAGGCCGCTGCGGCCGAGTTTGCGGCCACTGAAGAGGCTGCGGCTGCGCCGGCCGAGGTCTCTGTCTCCTTGCCAGAAGCAGGCCTGGACGACATTCCGACGCTGACGGCCGAGGTGCCGGAGGCGGTGGTGTCCACACCGGAGGCGATGTCCCCCGCATCAGAGACAGTGGCGTCCACATCGGAGGCGATGTCCTCCGCATCGGAAACGGTGGCGTCCGTTCCGGCGATGTCCGTGGACGGGGGTGCGTCGGCAACCAGCGAGACCACGGTCTATGGCGAGAGCGAGATCGTGCCGCCCACGCAGGCCATGCCGGAGGCGGTGCGGCCGGCGCGGGCCAGCTGGTTCGCGCGACTGCGCG
>CALIXC010000041.1 GCA_938046755.1 uncultured Lautropia sp.
ATGCCGAAGTGCTGGCGCTGCAGCAGGCCGGCGAGCGGGCGCGCGGCGCAACCGCCTATGTCACGCTTGAACCCTGTGCCCATCACGGACGGACTGGGCCCTGTGCCGACCGCCTGGTCGAAGCCGGCGTGGCGTGCGTGGTGGCGGCCATGGAAGACCCCAACCCGCTGGTCAATGGACAGGGACTGGGGCGGTTGCGGGCCGCCGGCATTGATGTTCGCTGCGGGCTGCTGGAAGAAGAGGCCCGGGCGCTGAACGAGGGATTCATCTCTCGGATGCAGGGGGGCAGGCCCTGGGTACGTCTGAAGGCGGCCACCTCGCTGGATGGTTTCATCGCCTTGCCGGATGGCGAAAGCCAGTGGATCACGGGTGAAGCGGCGCGCGCCGACGGCCATGCCTGGCGGGCGCGAGCCAGCGCCATCCTTACGGGCAGCGGTACCGTGCTGGCCGACAATCCCGCGCTGACGGTGCGCCACGTGGCGACGGAACGCCAGCCGGTGCGCGTGCTGGTGGATGCCCGGCTGCAGGTCAGCGGGCATGCTGCCATCTTCGGCCCGGGCGAGACCTGGGTGGCCCATGCCGTGCCGCCTGATTGGCCTGACGATGGTCACCGCCAGCGGCTGCTGGATCGGGGGGTACGGCTGCTGTACCTGCCGGCGGCAGATGGTCGGCATGTCGATCTGCCGGCGCTCATGCGCGCCATGGGCGAGGCCGGCTTCAACGAGGTGCATGTGGAGGCCGGGGCGGGGCTGAATGCGGCGCTGATCCAGGCGGGCTGTGTGGACGAGCTGCTGCTGTATGTGGCGCCTGCGTTGCTGGGGCAGGGGCTGCCTGCCTTTGCGCTGCCGGCCGTGCCGGGCCTGGATGACCGCATCCGGCTGGCGTGGCGGGAAGCCACGCCGGTGGGCGATGATCTGCGTCTGCGCCTTCGGGTGCTGACCGAGGCCCAGGGCGAATCGCCCGCGTCACCCGGCACGAATGGGGCGATCCGTGATTCATGACGCATCATCCGTGCATGATGCACCGTCACTGCAGCAGGGATATTGATCCTGGGGCAGGGTGCGGCGACGCTTTTCTCTTTATCATCCTCTTATTCAGGCTGCGGACGATGTCCGTCAGCCTTCCCTTTCCAAGCGCAGGAAGCAGACCATGTTCACAGGTATCGTCGCCGCCATCGGCAGCATCCGCCAGGTATCCCCGCTGGGAGAGGATGGCGTCAGGCTGGATGTCGCCGCCGGAGAGCTGGACATGTCGGATGTTGCCATCGGTGATTCCATTGCCATCCAGGGCGCCTGCATGACGGTGGTCGAGAAGACGGCCGACGGCTTTGCCGTGGATGTGTCGGCCGAGAGCCTGCGCCGCACCACCGGCCTGGCTGGCACGGGGCTCGTCAATCTGGAAAAGGCCATGCGCCTGTCGGACCGGGTGGGAGGTCACCTGGTGTCGGGGCATGTGGATGGTCTGGGGGTGGTGCGCCGCTTCGAGCCAGTGGGCGAGAGCCACCTGCTGGAGATCCTGGCGCCGCAGGCCCTGGCCGGCTTTCTCGTCTACAAGGGCTCCATCACCGTCGATGGTGTCAGCCTGACCGTCAACCACGTGGAAGACCTGCCGCTGGCCAAGGCCGTGGACCCGGCCTGGCCGGAGGCGGCCCGGGCCGTGCTGGCAGGGTGTGGCCCCTCGGTCGCCTCGTCGGGTGCCCAGGGCACGGCGGCTGGCGCCTACGGTGGCCCGCGCAGCGGGGCGGAACCCTGGTGCTGCGCCTTCCAGATCAACCTGATTCCGCACACGGTGGCGCAGACCACGCTCAAGCACCAGGCCCCCGGCAGACTGGTCAACCTGGAAATCGACACGGTGGCCCGCTACCTGGCACGGATGCAGGAGGTGGCTGGCAAGCTGCCCGCACAGAATTGAGGAAAAAAGCGCACACGCGCAGGAGATACACGTGACCAAGAACGAGATGCTGTCGTCCGTGGCAAGCACCGCCGAGATCCTGGCGGACTTCCGTGCGGGCAAGATGGTCATCCTGATCGATGACGAGGACCGCGAGAACGAAGGCGACCTGCTGATTGCGGCCGACTTCGTCACGCCCGAGGCCATCAACTTCATGGCCCGCCATGCGCGGGGCCTGGTCTGCCTGACGTTGACGGAAGAGCGTTGCCGCCGGCTGCGGTTGCCGCTGATGACGGCCGTCAATGGCACCAAGATGAGCACCAACTTCACGATGTCCATCGAGGCGGCCGAAGGCGTGACCACCGGCATCTCGGCAGCCGACCGGGCGCGCACCATCCAGGCGGCCGTGGCCGCGGATGCCAAGCCGTCCGACATCGTGCAGCCCGGCCACGTCTTCCCCGTCATGGCGCGGCCCGGTGGCGTGCTGACACGCGCCGGCCATACCGAGGCTGGCTGCGACCTGGGGGCGCTGACGGGCCTCACGCCTTCCGCCGTGATCTGCGAGATCATGAAGGAAGACGGCACGATGGCGCGCCTGCCGGACCTGATCGAGTTTGCTCGCGAGCATGGCCTGAAGATCGGCACCATCGCCGACCTGATTGCCTATCGCAGCGCCCACGAATCGATGATCGAGCGTATCGGCCAGCACAAGGTGCAGACCGTGGTGGGTGAGCTGGACCTGATCGCCTACCGCGACAAGACCGTGGGCCAGCCGCATCTGGCGCTGGTCGTGGGCAAGCCGCAGCCCGACCACGAAGCCTGGGTGCGCGTGCACGAGCCGCTCTCGCCGCTGGATCTGCTGGGCGTGGCCAGCCGCCATGCCTGGCCGCTGGATCCGGCGCTTCAGGCCATCCAGTCCCACGGCAACGGCGTGCTGCTGATGCTTAACTGTGCCCCCGATGCCGAGACGGTCACCGACCAGATCGAGCAATGGGCCAACCCCGAGCCGGGAGCCGGCCGTGCCGGCAGCGCCAACGATTCGCGCACGTTGCGCAGTTACGGCATCGGTGCCCAGATCCTGCGGGACCTGGGTGTGGGGCGCATGAAACTGTTGACACGCGAGCGCCGGATGCCGAGCATGGCGGGCTTCAACCTGGAAGTGACCGGCTACCTGGAGGCGGATGCCGACGGCAGTCCAGCCGGATCAAACTGACATAGACTCAACGCATACAGCGGAGAAACACACATGAGCGTCGATCAAATGAAGGGATCGGAAAACGGTCAGGGCCTGCGTATCGGCATCGTGCAGGCGCGCTTCAACGAGGAATTCGGCAAGGATTCGCTGGAAGCCTGCGTGGCCGAGCTGAAGAAGCTGGGCGTGGCCGAAAGTGACATCCTGGTCTGCAGCGTGCCGGGCGCCCTGGAGGTGCCGCTGGTGCTGCTGCAGCTGGGCAACTCGGGCGAGTACGACGCCCTGATCGCCATCGGCACCATCATCAAGGGTGAAACCTACCACTTCGAGGTTGTCTGCAACGAGAGCGCAGCCGGCGTGAGCCGCGTGAGCCTGGAGCTGGGCATCCCCGTGGCCAACGCCATTCTCACCACCTACAACGAAGAGCAGGCCCGCCAGCGCACTGCTGAGAAAGGTGCCGAGGCTGCCCGGGTGGCCATCGAGATGGTTCGCCTGGGTGAGTCGCTGGACGCACTGCATGGTAACGACGACGGCGACGACGACGAGGAATGAGCAGCATGCAGGGACGTTCTCCGGCCGCCGCCGCAGGCAATCGCACACGCAGCGCGCGGCGGCGCTCGCGGGAATTCGCCATGCAGGGCATCTACCAGTGGCTGCTGTCGGCTGAGGACATCGGTGCCATCCAGGCCCACATCGAGACCAGTCCCGGTTTCGACAAGGCCGATCACAGCCACTTCGACACCCTGCTCAAGGGGACCATCAGCCAGGCCAGTGCCCTGGAAGCCATCCTGCTGCCCAGCCTGGACCGGCCGCTCAACCTGCTCAGCCCCGTCGAACGGGCCATCCTGATGCAGGCCGCCTTCGAGCTGAAGGACCTGCAGGAGATTCCCTACCGCGTGGTCATCAACGAGGCGGTGGAGCTGGCCAAGAACTTCGGCGGCACCGACGGCTACAAGTACGTCAACGGCGTGCTGGACTGCATCGCGCCTTCCGTGCGCCCCCATGAGGTGCGGCCGGCGGGCTGAATGAACGAGTTCGCACTGATCCGGCAGTACTTCGAGTGCCAACCGGCGCCATTGCCTGCTGGACACCCGCAGTCACTGCTGCCGTTGCCTGCGTCGGCAGGCTCGGCGGCCGACAGCCTGGTGAGGTTGGGCATCGGCGACGACTGCGCGCTGCTCGATCCCGTGCCCCCTGGCCAGCAACTGGCCGTTTCCACCGACATGCTGGTGGCGGGGCACCACTTCTTCGAGGGTACCGATCCAGCGGCCATCGGCCACAAGGCACTGGCCGTCAATCTGTCGGACCTGGCTGCCATGGGCGCACGGCCCGTCGGCTTCACGCTGGCGCTGGCGCTGCCGACAGCCGATGCCGCCTGGCTTCAAGGCTTTGCGGACGGCCTGTTCGGGCTGGCGGCCCGGGCTGCTTGCCCATTGATCGGGGGCGATACCACGCGCGGCCCGCTCAACATTTCCCTCACCGTCCTGGGGCAGGTGGCTGCCACCCGGACCCTGCGCCGCGACGGAGCCCGCGCAGGTGACAGCATCTGGGTGAGCGGCCCGCTGGGGGCTGCGGCCCTGGCCGTGGCACGGCGAAGCCGGGGCCAACCAGTGCCC
>CALIXC010000042.1 GCA_938046755.1 uncultured Lautropia sp.
GGCCGGGTCGAACCCGCCGACCAGCTCGGTGAGCGCGGCCGCGTCGGCGACCGTGCGGGTGACGGGGCCGATCTGGTCCAGGGACGAGGCCATGGCGATCAGCCCGTAGCGCGACACCGCCCCGTAGGTGGGCTTGGCGCCGACCGTGCCTGTCACAAAGCCCGGCTGGCGGATCGAGCCGCCCGTGTCGGAGCCGAGTGCGAGGGGCACCATGTAGGCGGCGACCGCGGCCGCGGAGCCGCCGCCCGACCCACCGGGGATGCGCTCCAGGTCCCACGGGTTCCTCGTCGCGCCGAAAGCGGAGTGCTCGGTGGACGAGCCCATGGCGAACTCGTCGCAGTTGAGCTTGCCGACACAGACGGCACCCGCTTCGCGCACCTTGCGCACGACTGTGGCATCAAAGGGGCTCTGGTAGTCAGCCAGCATCTTCGAGCCAGCGGTGGATTTCCAGCCGCGGGTGACGAAGACGTCCTTGTGGGCCATGGGCACCCCCAGCAGCGGGCTTTGGCGCCCACCGGACTGACGGGCAGCGGCCAGCCGGGCATCGGCCTCGTCGGCCTGGGCCAGCGTCAGCTCGGGCTGCACGTCCACGAAGGCATTGATGTCGCTGGTGGCAGCGGCCGCCAGGCAGTGCTCGGCCAGTTCACGGGCCGAGACTTCACCGGCCTGCAGGGCGGCGCTGATGGCGCCGAGATCGCCGGTTTCCAGCAGGGTCTTGGTTGTGCTCATGCTTACTCCACCACCCGCGGGACGAGGTACAGGCCATCGGCCACGGACGGCGCGGAACGCTGGTTCTCGGTGCGATGGTCGCTTTCGGAGACGACATCGTCGCGCAGCCGCTGGCCGACATGGCCGGCGTGGGTCATGGGCTCGACGCCGGTGGTGTCGACAGCGCGCAGCTTCTCGATAATGCCGAAGATGTCGTCGAGCTGGGCCAGCATGTGGGCGCGCTCCGCATCATCCAGCCGGATGCGGGCGAGTTCGCCGAGACGTGAAATGTCGTCGGACGTGAGTGACATCGGGTATCCCCTGGCGGAACCGGGCAGACGGCATGGCGACCTGCTCCGGTACACGAAACTTGGAAAGGCCCGCGGCCCGCAGGGGCCCCAGGCGGTGGTATGTCTGCAACGCAAAGGAAACGTTTACCACGGACCAGCGACCGGCAGTCCCTGATCAGACCCGTAGGCGGACATGCGCAGAAGTATAACGGTATGATCCTTCGGCTATTTCGGAAACATAAAGCGACGTGTCGTCATGTTCGGTTTCATTAAGAAATACTTCTCGAACGACCTGGCCATCGACCTGGGAACGGCCAACACCCTGATCTATGCCAAGGGCAAAGGCATCGTGCTAGACGAGCCTTCGGTGGTGGCGATCCGGACCGACACAGCCCCGGGCGGCAAGCGCACCATCACGGCGGTGGGCCGCGAAGCCAAGCTGATGCTGGGCAAGGTTCCCGGCAACATGCAGGCCATCCGCCCGATGAAGGACGGCGTGATTGCCGACTTCACGGTCACCGAGCAGATGCTCAAGCAGTTCGTGCGCATGGCGCATCCGGGCACGGTGTTCGCCCCCAACCCGCGCATCGTCATCTGCGTGCCCTGCGGCTCCACCCAGGTGGAGCGTCGCGCCATCCGCGAATCGGCGCTGGGCGCAGGCGCTTCCGAGGTATATCTGCTGGAAGAGCCCGTGGCGGCTGCCATCGGCGCAGGACTGCCGGTCTCCGAAGCCACCGGCTCGATGGTGATCGACATCGGCGGCGGCACCACCGAGATCGGTGTCATCTCGCTGGGCGGCATCGTGCATGCCAATTCGCTGCGCGTGGCCGGTGACCGCTTCGACGAGGCGATCATCACCTACGTGCGCCGCAATTACGGGATGCTGATCGGCGAAAGCACGGCCGAGCAGATCAAGAAGGAAGTGGCGTCGGCCTTCCCCGACGCGCACAGCAAGGAAATCGAGGTCAAGGGCCGCAACCTGTCCGAGGGCATTCCACGCGCCTTCCGCATCGGCACCAACGAGATCCGCGAGGCGCTCACCGCACCGCTGAACCATATCGTCTCGGCAGTGAAGATCGCACTGGAAGAGGTGCCCCCGGAAATCGGCGCCGACATCTCGGAACGCGGCATCATGCTGACCGGGGGCGGCGCGATGATCCCAGGTCTGGACCGGTTGCTGGCCGAAGAGACCGGGCTGCCCACCCTCATCTCCGATGAACCCCTCACCTGCGTCGTGCGCGGCTGCGGCCTGGCCCTGGAGCGCATGGACGAACTGGGTGGTATCTTCACCCACGAATGACTGCCCGCTACCACGCGCCGGATGCTCCGAAGCCCGGCATCGCCATTCTCCTCTCGCTGCTGGCCCTGGCACTGATGTTTGCCGACGCCCGGCTGGGGGTGCTTGCGCCGGTGCGTCAGGTCCTGGGCGGAGCGCTGTATCCGGTGCAGGTGGCGCTGGCTTGGCCCATGCAGCAGGTCGAGTCCTTCGAGGGCTACTTCGACGACATGGAAGCGTTGCGCAACGACAACAAAATGTTGCGCACCATCCTCATCCAGCAGGCGGGCGTACTGGCCGCCACCGAGCGGCTGCGCCAGGAAAATCAATCGCTGCGTGACCTGGCCGGGCTGCGGCTGCAGATCCCGCAAGCAGCCATCGTGGCCGAGACCGTAATGCAGCCGCGCAACGCGGGCACGCGCCGTCGTCTGTTGGACCGGGGCAGCTATCACGGCGTAGCCGCTGGACAGCCGGTCATCGACGCTAGGGGCGTCATCGGTCAGATCACGCGCGTCTATCCGTTCAGCAGCGAGATGACGCTGATCACCGACCCCGTGATGAGCGTGCCGGTGAGCGTGCGGCGCAACGGTCTGCACGCGCTGGCCTTCGGTACCCCCAGCCCAGCGCTGATGGAGCTGCGCTTCCAGAGCAAGGAAGCCGACATCCAGATTGGCGACGTGCTGCAAACCTCCGGGCTGGATTTCCTGTATCCGCCCGGTGTTCCGGTGGGTGTGGTGGAGGATGTGACGCTGCCTGCCGGCGAGCCCTTCGCGCAGGTGACAGTGCGCCCGCTGGCCAGCCTGACCGACCCGCGCATGGTGCTGGTGCTGCAGCCTGACACCTCGGCCATTCCCGCTCAGGATGAAGCCACGCCGCCCGCACGGCCGACGCCCAAAGCGCCGACGCCAGACATGCCCTCCTCGGGTACGTCCGCCGGCATGCCGCACGCACCGAACAATGCAACGGACGCTGCCGAGCCGAACGATGCCGACCCCACTGCGTCCACGCCAGGCGCTGCACTGCCATGAACGCCCCTCCATCGTCCCACGGTGTGGCCGACTGGCCCCGAATGACCGGTTCACTGCTGCTAGCCATGCTGGTGGCGCTGGCCCCCTGGGGGCAGAGCCCGGTCATCCCGGATGTGCTGGCGTTGGTACTGGCCTGGTGGGCGCTGCATCGCCCGCAGCGCGGCCTGCTGGCCGTCGGTTTCGTGCTGGGCGTGCTGATGGACGCGCACACCGCAAGCACGCTGGGTGAACACGCGCTGCTCTACACCGTGATTGTCGGGATGACGCTGCAGTTCCAGCGGCGCATTGCCTGGTTCCGGCTGGGCGGGCAGATGCTGCACATGCTGGGCGTCTTCCTGATGGCTCAGGCCGCACTGACCGGCGCCCGCTTCCTGCTGGGGCTGCCCTTCCAGGGGCCGGAGCAGTTCCTGCCCTGGCTGGGTACCGCGCTGCTGTGGCCGCTGGCCGACCTGCTGCTGCCGGCACGCCGCGCCCCCCGCCACACATCGACGGGTGCAGCCACGCACGGCCCGCGCACGGCCCCCTTCGTCGATCCGGAACGGGTGGCGGGCGAAGAGAGCGACAGGGACGCTGCAGCCCCTGCCGGCGTGCCGATCTACGCGCACGCCAACGAGCCGGTTGCTGCCCCCGACAGTCACACCGCCCCAGCCACGCCCGCGCCGCAGGTCCAGAACGCCTCTCCGACCTGGATCGATCCGGAAGAGCTGGTCATGCAGGGCGCTGGCTCGCCCCAGCCCCACCACACGGCGCGCCGGCGACCGGCCTACTGGCATTACGTGCCAGACGACCACGGCCACTGAGCGCAGAGCATCGTGGCCATGCGTCGTCCGCCCCAGCCCCCCAGTCCGGCCCGCTTCAATCGCCGGCTGATGATCGCCATGGCAGGCAGCCTGGCAGGCTTCGGACTGCTGGCCGCCCAGGCCTGGAATCTGCAGGTGGCCAGCTACGACAAGTACCACGCACTGGCCGAGGACAACCGCATCACCATGCTGCCGCTGGCTCCGCAGCGCGGACGCATCCTGGATCGCAACGGCATCGTGCTGGCCGAGGACGTGTACACGCCGGCCCTGGAAATCGCCACCAGCCAGGCGCGCAACGTTGACCGGCTGGTGCAGCAGCTCTCGAAGATCGTCCCGATCAGTCCGCTGGAGGTGCGCCGTTTCAAGCGACTGGCCGCCGGCAACAAGAACACCGACGGCACCATCCCGCTCAAGACCCGACTGACCGACGAGGAAGCCGCCCGCCTGGCAGCGGTGCGCTTCCGCTTCGATGGCCTGGAGATCAAGGCACGGCCGCACCGTCATTACCCGCTGGGCACCACGGCGGCACACGTCATCGGCCACATCGGTCGCATCTCCAACGCCGACAACGACATGCTGGCGCGGACCGAGCGAACATCCGACTACGCCGGCAGCACCCACATCGGCAAGCTGGGGCTGGAGCAGAGCTACGAGACCCCGCTGCACGGCAAGGTGGGCCTGGAGGAAGTGGAGATCACCGCCAGCGGCCGGCCGGTGCGCTCGTTGTCACGGCAGCCGGCCACGCCCGGCCAGGACATCCGGCTGGCGCTGGACATTCCGCTACAGCAGCTGGCCGAAGAACTGCTGGCTGGTTATCGGGGCGCACTGGTAGCTATCGAGCCGCGTACCGGTGAAATTCTGGCCTTCGTGTCGATGCCCAGCTTCGACCCCAATCTGTTCGTCGACGGCATCGACCACCGCAACTGGCAGGCCCTGAACGGCGATCCCGATCGGCCTCTGCTCAACCGGCCGCTGCGCGGCACCTATCCTCCCGGCTCCACCTACAAGCCCTTCATGGCGCTGGCCGTGCTGGAAAACAAGGTCCGCAAGCCCGAAGAGACGATCCAGGACCCGGGCTACTGGATGCTGGGCAAGCACCGCTTCCGTGACTCCAAGCCGCAAGGACATGGCCGCGTGGACCTGTACAAGTCCATCGTGGTCTCGTCCGACACCTATTACTACGGCGCAGCCTACGATCTGGGCGTGGACCGCATTTACGACTTCATGCTGCCCTGGGGCTTTGGCCGCCTCACCGGCATCGACCTGCCCGACGAACAGCCCGGCCTGCTACCGTCCTCTGCGTGGAAGCAGCAGCGATTCAAGCAGCCGTGGTTCCCGGGCGAGACGCCTTCGGTCGGCATCGGCCAGGGCTACAACGCCTTCACCGTCCTGCAGCTGGCACACGCCACCGCCACGCTGGCCAACGATGCCGTGGCGCACCGCCCGCATCTGGTCACCCACGTCGGCTCCGTCATGCCCGACAGCGGTGAAGCCCCCGACGGCAAGCCGATCCGCGTCTCATCCCAGAACCTGAAGCTGGTGCAGCGCGCGATGACCGACGTCACCCGCAAGGGCACGGCACGCACCGCCTTCCAGGGCGCCGAATATGAATCGGCCGGCAAGACCGGCACGGCCCAGGTCATCGGCATCCGACAGAACGAGAAATACGACGAGGCGAAAGTGGCGCACCATTTCCGCGACCACTCGCTCTACATCGGCTACGCCCCGGCGCAGAACCCGCGCATCGCGCTGGCGCTGGTGGTGGAGAACGGCGGCTTCGGGGCCCGCACGGCAGCCCCCATGGCCCGCAGGATCTTCGACTTCTACCTGCTGGGCAAGCGCACGCCGACACCGCCTGCCCCCGTGGAGGCCAACCCATGAACGCTGCCGCCCTGTGGCGCTTCCTGCGTCATCGCGTCTTCATCTTCGACCCCTGGCTGTCAACAGTGCTGCTGGCCATCTCGCTCATCAGCCTCGTCACCATGTATTCGGCGGCCGGCGAAGGCAGCGAACGTCTGGTGGTGCATGCCCGCAATCTGGGCATGGCGGTGCTGATCACCTGGCTGGTAGCCAGTCTGAACCCACGTCACCTGCGGGCCGTGGCCATTCCCATCTATCTGGTGGGTCTGGCGCTGTTGTTCGGTGTCGAACTGATGGGCATCACGGCCAAGGGCGCCAAGCGCTGGCTGGACCTGGGCTTCACCCGCATCCAGCCGGCAGAACTGATGAAGATCGCCATTCCGCTGATGCTGGCCTGGTTCTTCCACATCAGCAAGAACCGGCTGCGCAGCCGCTACGTGCACCTGATGGCCATCATGCTGCTGGTGCTGCCGGTGGCGCTGGTCGGTCGCCAGCCCGACCTGGGCACCGCCATCCTCATCGGGTCGGCCGGGGCCTTCGTCATCTATTTTGCGGGCCTGAGCTGGCGGGTCATTCTGGGCAGCCTGGTGGTGGGCCTGGCCGCCATGCCGCTGCTGTGGCTCAACATGAAGCCCTACCAGAAAGAGCGCGTGCTCACGATGATCGATCCCACCAACGATCCGCTGGGCAAGGGCTTTCACATCATCCAGTCCACCATTGCCGTGGGCTCGGGCGGCCTGCAGGGCAAGGGCTGGCTGCGGGGCACCCAGGCCCACCTGGACTTCGTGCCCGAACGCACCACCGACTTCATCTTCTCGGTCTACGCCGAGGAATTCGGCCTGGTGGGCACCGGCATCCTGCTGGCGCTCTACACCGCCTTCATCGCCCGCGGCCTGATGATCGCCAGCCAGGCGCAGAGCCTGTTCTCACGCCTGCTGGCTGCTTCCATGACGATGATCGTCTTCACCTACGCCTTCGTGAACATCGGCATGGTGATCGGCATCCTGCCCGTGGTGGGCGTGCCGCTGCCCTTCATGTCCTACGGTGGCACCGCCCTGGTGACGCTGGGCGTGGGCTGCGGCATGCTGATGTGCATCGCCCACGAGAACGCCATGCAGCGGCATCGGGCGGGGCGGCAGTTCATCTTTGGGTAATCACTCGATACCCGGCTTCACCGCCAGCAGGATCTTGCCCACGTGCTCGGAGCTTTCCATGCGGCGATGGGCCTCGGCTGCCTTTTCCAGGGGGAAGGCCCGGTCGATGACGGGCTTCACCTTGCCGGCCTCCAGCAGTGGCCAGAGATTGTCCTGCAGGGCACGTGACAGCCGCTCCTTCTCTTCCGGCGAGCGGGCGCGCAGCGTGGAGCCGGTGAAGGTCAGACGCTTGAGCATCAGGCGCATCCAGTCCACCTCTACCTTCGAGGCCTGCAGGAAGGCGATCTGCACCAGCCGGCCTTCCACGGCCAGGCTCTTCAGGTTGCGTTCGATGTACGGGCCACCCACCATGTCCAGGATCACGTCCACCCCCTGGCCTTCGGTCAGGCGCGAGACCTCCACCATGAAGTCGCACCGCCGGTAGTCGATGGCGGCATCGGCCCCCAGCTTGAGCGCGGCCTCAGCCTTCTCGGGCGTGCCCACCGTGCAGAACACACGCGCCCCCAGCGCCTTGGCCACCTGGATGGCCATCACGCCGATGCCCGACGTGCCGCCATGCACCAGCAGCGTCTCGCCCTCCGCCAGACGGCCACGCTCGACCACGTTGGCCCAGACCGTGAAGGCGGTCTCGGGCAGCGAGGCGGCCTGCGCCATGGAGAAACCGGCCGGCACCGGCAGCACCTGCCCGGCCGGCGCCGTCACGTATTCGGCGTAGCCGCCGCCATCGACCAGCGCCTGCACCTCCACCAGGAGCGCGCGCGAACCCTCCCACACCGGGAAAACAGCGCTGCCGGGCTGTTGCCCGTCCGGGCGCGAGAGGAAAATCGCCGACGGATTGCTCACCGGCTTCAAGCCATTCTCCAGCATGGCGAACATCCCCAGCTCATTGACCGGCCCGAAGCGGTTCTTCACCGCGCGCAGCATGCGGAAGCGGCTGCCCGCCTCGCTTTCAAAATACAGCACCGTATCGACCATATGCTCCAGCACGCGGGGGCCGGCAATCGCGCCCTCCTTGGTAACGTGGCCGATGAGAAAGACCGTCGTGCCGCTCGACTTGGCAAAGCGCACCAACTGCGCCGCGCACTCGCGCAACTGGCTGACTGCACCCGGCGCGGCAGAAAGCGCCTCGCTGTAGAGCGTCTGAATCGAATCAACCACCAGCACCGCCGGCTGCTCCGCCGCGGCAGTTGCCAAAATACGCTCAATCTGCGTTTCGCTGAACAACACAATGCGCTCGCGCGCGAGCCCCAGCCGTTCGGCGCGCAGCCCAATCTGGCGCGGCGACTCCTCACCGCTGACGTACAAACACGGCATCGACTGCGCCAAATGATGCACCGTCTGCAACAACAGCGTGGACTTGCCGATGCCCGGATCGCCACCAATCAGCACCACGCTGCCGCGCACCAGCCCGCCGCCGAGAACGCGGTCAAACTCGCTGATGCCGCTCGGCACCAGCGTCTCCGCCTGCAACTCCACCGCGTCCAACCGCTGCACCTGTCCGGCGGCAACCCCGGCATAACCGCCGCCCTTGCCCGCACGCGGCGGCGCGACCGGCGCCGCTTCCTCCTCCAGCGTGTTCCAGGCGCCGCAGTCGTGGCACTGCCCCTGCCATTTCGGGTAGGCCGCGCCGCAATCGCGGCAGACAAAGCGCGACTTCGCCTTAGCCATCGACCACCTCCGCGCGCACCCGCGCCGTCAGCATCGTCGTCAGCGTATAAGGAATCGTCCCCGCCTGCGCCGCGACCCGCTCCGCCGGATTGCCCTCGCCAAAAACCACGACCGCATCGCCAACCGCCGCCGAATCCGCGCCAAGCCAAACCAGCGCCATATCCATCGCCACCCGGCCGACTAGCGGATAACGCTTGCCGTTGAGCAGCAGTTGCACCGCGCCGCTTGCAATCGCGCGCGGAAAACCGTCGCCATAGCCGAGGGCAATCGTCGCCAAATTGCCCGCCGTCTGCGCCTGAAACCCGTGACTGTAGCCGGCGAAATCGCCCGCTTGCAGGCGGCGCACGGCGAGTACCTGCGTTTGCAGCGACATCACCGGACGCAAGCCCAGCCGCGCCGCATCGCCATCAGCAAAGGGCGACATCCCGTAGAGCGCCAGCCCGGCGCGCACCACATCCG
The DNA here is from genome assembly GCA_938046755.1 of uncultured Lautropia sp. Taxonomy (GTDB): domain Bacteria; phylum Pseudomonadota; class Gammaproteobacteria; order Burkholderiales; family Burkholderiaceae_E; genus Lautropia. The sequence continues at coordinate 9,244 of CALIXC010000042.1, forward strand.
CCCGCGCCTCCGGCAAGACAAAGAGCGCCGCCGAATTGGCAAAACAACGCTGCCAGCCATCCGGCAACGCAAGCGCATCCAGCCGCGCCAACTGCGCGCGCGCATCATCCAAAACATCGGCATCGGCACAGGCAAAATGCGAGGCGACGCCGAGCCAGCGCACATTGGCAAGCGAGAGCACCTGCGGCAACCAGCGCGCGGCATCATCCACCGCAAAACCGAGACGGTGCATCCCCGAATCCACCTTCACCCACGCCGAAAGCCCATTCACACCGCGCAGCCATTGCAGCTGCTCCGGCGAATGCACACAGGGCACAAAACCGTGCCGCGCGCAGAGCGCCGCCTCATCCGCGGCAAAAATCCCCTCCAGCAACAGCACCGGCTGGCCAACGCCCAACTGGCGCAGCTGCAAGGCCTCATCCATGGACGCGACGGCAAAACCGTCCACATCCGTGAGCGCAGGCAGAACGTTCGCCACGCCATGCCCGTAGGCATCGGCTTTCACCACCGCAACCAACTTCGCCGCCCCTGCCTGCTGGCGCAACACCCGCACATTGTGGCGCAGCGCCGCCACATCAATCACCTTCACCAAAGGACGCATTACCTTCCTCCACAAAAAAACAGCCGCGAATTATAGCGGCTGCGGGCGGGGCGGGAGGGTGGCGCTTGCACAGGCCACGGCGGAGGCCGGGTTACGCACGGCACAC
>CALIXC010000043.1 GCA_938046755.1 uncultured Lautropia sp.
TCGGTTAGCCGCCAGGTCGATATACGTGAACTTGTGACGCGTCTCCTCCCGGGCAATCAGGCTTTGATCACCCTCCAGCTGCATGCCCATGCCAGGCACCCCCCCAACGAAAAGACCCGGTCACAGGAACCTGTGCCGGGTCTTTTCGTTGGGGGGTGCCACCGATCTGCGGTGCATGCCATCAAATCATGGAACATGCCACTGATCGCACCACCTTGGCCACACAAGGGTGGCCGCATGCCATGACGATCACTTCACGGCGATCTTCTCGCAAGCCTCGACGCACTTCAGGCACGACTCGTAGCAATCCTTGCACTCGGCGTGGTGCTCGATGTGCTCCTTGCAAGCGTCGGCGCACTGCTTGCATGCCTCGATGCAGATCTTGGCCTGGACCGGGGTGAGCGGCGAACGCTGGGCAGCCAGGCTCTGCAGGGCCTTGCACAGGGCCAGCATCTGGTTCACGGCCTTGGAACAGGCAGCCATGCTCTGATCACCTTCACCCAGCAAGTTCAGGCAGTGGGCCAGGCACACTTCGGCGTGGGTGACGCACTCACCCGCGGCAGCCAGAACACCAGCGTACAGATTGGGGGCGGAAGGCGCAGCAGCGTGCTTGCCATGGGCGTGGGTGCCATGGTTGTGCTCGGCAGCAGCAGCGGCCAGAGGCAGGGAAGCCAGCGAGGCGACAGCGGTGCTGCCGATGAAGGAACGACGGTCCATTCGGATTCTCCTGTTGAGGGGGGAGTTTGGGATAACTGCTAGTAAGAAGCGAGAGAGCGGAGTTTAGCCAAAGAAGGTATTTCACGCTGGAAACAGCTGTGAGAGTCTGGCAAACATGAAATGACTGCCGACAGGACATGAATGTCGGACGATGGCCAGGCCGGAAGATGATCCGGATACGGCAGGGCCGGGCATGTGAATGCCGAATGGTAGTAGCCCCGAACACGGCAGAACCGAACAGGTCTCCCAACCATGAATGAAGGGATGAACGGCTGGCCCTGCATCCGCGGGGGCGCACGCAGATGGGCCAAAGTGTCGGGTTCTTCTACGGGCAGCCGATCGGCGCGTGCTTTTTCGGACGCGCCTGCAGATGCGCCTGCAGCTTCGCCTCGTCCAGGTGCCAGTGGCAGATCTCTACGTCGCCGTCCAGCAGGACAGGCACCAGCTCGTTATAGCGGGCCACCAGTGCCTCGTCGGCGTCCACGTCGACGACCTCGATGTCGAAGCCGTGGGCCTCGCGCCAGGGCTGCAGCGCATCCAGCATCTTCTGGCACAGGCCGCAGTAACTGCGCGACAGCAGTATGAGCTTCATGCGAATGTGCCCGCTGCCGACGCATTACCCGCTGCTGGTGCGTCCACGGCGGGAACTTTGGCTGCATCGTCGTCCGCCGAGGCTCCGCCCGTGGCCTGCGGGCGCCGGACCGCCAGCCCCTTGGGCAGCGGGAAGGCCATGTTCTCCTGAACGCCTTCCAGCGGCCGCACGGACTTCACACCCAGCTCACGCAGGCGTGCCACCAGCTCGTCGACCAGAATCTCGGGAGCCGAAGCGCCGGCGCTGATGCCGACGCGCTTGCGCCCTTCCAGCCAGGCCGGGTTGAGCTGCGCGGCGCTGCCGATCAGGTAGGCCTCGCAGCCGTGGCGTTCGGCCACTTCGCGCAGCCGGTTGCTGTTGGAGCTGGACGGGCTGCCGATGATCAGCACCAGGTCGCACTGCGGCGCCATGAACTTCACGGCGTCCTGGCGGTTCTGGGTGGCGTAGCAGATGTCCTGCTTCTTGGGCTCGTTGATCTGCGGGAAGCGCCGGCGCAGCGCGTCGATGACGGCGCGGCAGTCGTCCACCGACAGCGTGGTCTGGGTGACATAGGCCAGCGACACGCCTTCGGGCACCTGCAGCCGCTCCACGTCGGCCTCGGTCTCCACCAGATAGATGCCGTCGTCGGCCTGGCCCATGGTGCCTTCCACCTCGGGGTGGCCGGCGTGGCCGATCATGATAACGTGGTGGCCTTCCTTGCGCATCTTGGCCACTTCCACGTGCACCTTGGTGACCAGCGGACAGGTGGCGTCGAAGACCTGCAGGCCACGACCGGAAGCCTCGGCCCGCACGGCGCGCGACACGCCGTGGGCGGAAAAGATCACCGTGGCGCCGTCAGGCACCTCGTCCAGCTCGTCGACGAAGATGGCGCCCTTCTCGCGCAGCGTGGAGACCACGTAGTCGTTGTGGACGATCTCGTGCCGCACGTAGATGGGCGCGCCATGCAGCGCCAGTGCCCGCTCGACGATGGTGATGGCGCGATCGACGCCGGCGCAGAAGCCGCGCGGCTGCGCCAGAAGCACGGCCTCTTCACCATCGGGCAGCGGCGCGGCCAGCAGCGCTTCCACGTCGGCCTGCATCTCGGCCGGGCCCCCGGCCCCGCCAGGCTTGCGGTGCAGGTCCACGGTGGTCAGGTCAACCTCGTTCGTCGATCCCATTCAGAGCACCCCCAGCAGCTTCACCTCGAAGCGCACGGCCTTGCCGGCTAACGGATGATTGAAGTCAAAGAGCGCACCGGTCTCGTCCTGCTCCTTCAGCACGCCGGCAAAGCGGCTGCCACCAGGGGCGGGAAATTCCACCAGGTCGCCGGGCTGATAGGTGCCGGCGTCATCGGGCAGGCTGTCGCGCTCAAGCAGTGCGTTGGAGACGCGCTGGATGAGGTCGGGATTGCGCTGGCCGAAGGCCTCGCCCGGCGGCAGTTCGAAGATGCGGTGCTCGCCATCGGCCATTCCGACGAGGCAATTTTCCAGCACTTCAGACATCTGGCCGATACCCAGCTGCAGGGTGGCCGGCTTACCTTCAAAGGTGTTGATCACATCGGCGCCGTTCTCCGGCAGGCTCAGGCGGTAATGCAGCGTGAGAAACGACTGCGGCCCCACCCGAGCAGGCTCGGAAGCGGCAGGCGCACCTGAAGACAGGGAAGCAGACTCGGATGAAACAGAATCGGTCATGGATGACGGGCGCGTCCGCCCGGAAAGGAATAAGGGGGTTTCATGAAAGAACCGCTCCCGACATTGTAGAA
>CALIXC010000044.1 GCA_938046755.1 uncultured Lautropia sp.
GACGAGGCACCGCCGCTGCCGGCGACGATGCCGGTGCGCAGGTTGGAGACCTGCTCGGGGGAGAGCCCTGCCTGGGCGATGGCCTCCTTCAGGGCGATGTAGGAGTAGGCGGCTGCACTGCCCATGAAGCGCAAGATCTTGCGATCGATGTGCTCCTTGGGATCAAGGGCGATGTTGCCGGCCACCTGGGAGCGCAGCCCCATGTCCCGACAGACGGGGTCGAAGGTGATGCCCGACTTCAGTCCCCGCAACGATGCCAGGACCTCCTGGCAGTTGTTGCCCAGACTGGAGACGATGCCTATACCGGTGACGACGACTCGTTTCATGTTTTGGCTCCCGGATGCTTGCGTGACAGGCGATGGGCGGAGTTCCTCGGCACGGAGTTCAGAAGTCGTCCGTGCTGGTGAACAGACCCACGCGCAGACCGTTGCCTTCGTAGATCTTGCGGCCGTCCACGCTCATCTCTGCATCGGCGATGCCCAGCACCAGCTTGCTGTTCATCACGCGCTTCATGTGGATGTGATAGGTGATCTTGCGGTGCTTGGGCAGCACTTGGCCACTGAACTTGACCTCGCCGCAACCCAGGGCGCGACCGCGGCCGGGGGCGCCGGTCCAGCCCAGGAAGAAGCCGACCAGCTGCCACATGGCATCCAGGCCCAGACAGCCTGGCATGACGGGGTCGCTTTCGAAGTGGCAGCCGAAGAACCACAGGTCGGGGGTGATGTCCAGCTCGGCGATGATCTCGCCACGACCGTACTTGCCGCCGTCGCGGTTGATCTCGACGATGCGGTCGACCATCAGCATGTTGGGCAGGGGCAGCCGGGCATTGCTAGGGCCGAACAGTTGGCCCTTGCCGCAGGCGATCAGTTCTTCTTTGGTGTAGCTGTTTTGGGGAACGAACTCGGTCATGTCAGTCCTTGGGACGGGCGGCAGCGCGCGGGATGGCCTGTGAAGGGGCCGACCGGGCAGGGGCCCGGCCCGTCGGTGAGGCCGTTTTCAGTAGAAACCCTCAATGGTATGCGCAAATTGACCATTCTTGATGAATGACGATGGTGCATCGGGTTTTTTTGCCGAATGGAACCGTCCGGCGCGAAGAATGCCTGCTGCCCCGGCCGGCTGTCAATTGGCGGCAACCAGGGGCATGGATCTGTTCGATTTTGTGTCAACCCCGCCTGACACCGGCATCCTGACATCAGCCCACCCGGACTTGGAGATGCGGGGGCGGATGCCGGGGCCATGCTGGAAGCCGAGGTCTATGGTGACTTGATGGCGCCTCAGCCGCGTGCCGGCGGGGCCACGGAGACGCCCTGGACGTGGTTGCGCTGCAGGGCGGCGGCCACTTCGCCGCTGGCCTTGGCGTGCTCGACGAAGCTGCGAAGAAGGGCTTCGGCGCGGGCGCTGCGGCTGCGAGGCAGGCCCATGGCCTGTTCGATGACCATGAAGTGGCCGGGCAGCAGGCGCAGGCCGGGCACGCGGGTGGCGTCGGCCTCCAGTTGCTGGCGCACGCCGGCGGCCACCTGGTGGTTGCCCGCCAGGAAGGTGTCGACCACGGCCTGTGACGATGCGGCGCGTACCAGACTGGCGTGCTGGATGTGGCGACTGAGGTAGAGATCATAGGCGCTGCCCTTGCCGACCACGATGTCGCGGCCGGGGGCGTCGACCTGGGCGTTGTCGGTGAGCGGCGAGTCGTTGCGCACCAGGTAGACGCCTTCGATGAGCACGTAGGGTGCGGTGAAGGCAATGCCGGCGCCACGGCCCGGGTCGATGGCGAAGAAGCCGATGTCGGCCCGCTCCTCGGTGACGGCGGCCACGGCCTCGGCGGCCACTTTCACGGGGATCAGTTCCAGTTCCAGACCCAGCAGGCGCGCGAAGGCGCGCGCCAGGTCGACCGATACGCCGGCGGGCTCGTCGTTGTCGGGCTGTTGCCGGGCCAGCACCGCATTGCCCAGGTTGATGACGGCGCGCAGCTTGCCGATGGGTGCGATCTCGGCAATCAGGGTGGGGTCGTCAATGGGGGTGAGGGTCATGGCGGGTCTCCTGTATGTACTGCGATGCGTTTTCGTGAGCTTAGCAGGCGTGCCGCTCCGGGGCAGGGCTGGTTTCCCCGCAGATGACGATGGATAGTCCCGGCATGGCGTGCCACCGGGGATGACGCG
>CALIXC010000045.1 GCA_938046755.1 uncultured Lautropia sp.
GAAGGCGAAGTCTTGCAGGATGCGTTGGCAGAAGCCGTGGATGGTGTAGATGGCGGCGTTGTCAAAATTGCTGATGGCGGCGGTTAGGCGCAGTTGCAGGCGGTTTTGGCTTTCGCTGGCGAGGGCTTGGCTGAGCAGGTTGAAGAGGAAGTCGTCGGGACGGTTTTTGTCGTCTAGGCTGTTTTGGCGCAGGGTTTGGGGCTGCGTTTGGGCGTTGGGCGTGCGTTTAAGCGCGGCGAGGGCTTGGTCTAGGCGGGCGCGCAGGCGGGTTTTGAGCTCGGCGGTGGCGGCTTTGGTGAAGGTTACGACTAGGATTTGTTCTACGTTTTGTTTTTCCAGCAGCACAAGGCGGGTGAACAGGGCGGCGATGTTCCATGTTTTGCCTGTGCCTGCGCTGGCTTCTATAAGGTGGATGCCGTGAACGGGGATGGTGAGCGGGTTGAGCGGGGTGGGGGTGGTCATGTGGGCAGCCTGAAAACGGGTTGTGCCGTTTGGGCTGCGCCGAAACGTGCTGCGCGGGGTTTCAGGCTGCCTCTGCCGCCTAGTCCAGCCAACGGAACGCGCGTTTCAATTCGGCGACGGCGTCGCGCTCGTAACAGCGCCCGTGGGCGAGGATGATTTTTTCAGGCTGCCATACCAGCATCTGCGCGAGGCTGGCGCTGGCGGCGGCTTTGTCTTTAAACGTGGCGCGCCAGTCGGCGGGGGCTTTGCCGTCGGGGTCGGCGATACCCGTCAGTTTCATCACGCCCGCCCAAAAGCGGCTGGGAAATTTGGCGGTTTCGAAGTTTTCAATCAAATCGGCCAGTATCAGGGTTCGGCTCGCGCGGTGGAAAAACACGGTTTCCTCCATCGCTGCGCTGCCCGCAAACGGCATTTGCGTCAAATCGTCCGCCCATTGCGGCGGCGCGGCGGCACCGAGGTCGGCATCGAAACAAACGGCAATATGCTGTGACGCCGCCCGCTCGCGCACGTCGGAACTTGCCCACGCAAGCGCCTGCGGGTAATGCCGTTTCCACGCGGCGATGTGGGCGTAGTGGATTTTGTTGGGCGAAACCAGATGGCGGACTTCACCCAACGCATCGAGCTCCCGCAACAATCCGGTATTGGGTGCAATGGGGGAATGGCACCAGAGGCTGCCATCCGTCAGTCGCACAACCGTCATGCGAGTGCTGAATGGCACCTTCACGCCCAGCGGAAAGTGCATGTGGATGATGTCGCCGTCTGCAATCCAGATTCTGTCCGCGACCTGCTTCAGGGTATTGAGAGGGTGGTACAGATGGATGCCGCCGTGCATAGTTCTGCCTCCTGCTTCTGCTTTCTGGTATCGAACAGAGAGTGTCATGGATACGAGATTCAGACCAGCTGACTGGTGCCTGCTTTCTTCACCGCCCGGATGTAGGCAGGATCCGCCTCGATGCGGGCGAGATAGGCACGGATGTTGGGATAGGCATCCAGTCCGAAGCGCTCGGCGGCAGCCTGTAGGGGATAGCTCATCATGATGTCCGCGCCGGTGATGTCATTGCCCAGGAGCCAGGCCCTGCCCTTCAGCGATTCATCCATATGGCCCAGATGCAGTGAAGTCTGAGGGTCGATGAAGTTGTGTCGTGTGTTGCCTGTGATCTTGCGGGCAATGGGCTTGACGAAGAATGGCATGGGGGCTTCATCGATCTTGCGAAAGACTAGCCCTAGCAGCATGAGCGGCATCAGTGACGCCTCGGCGTAGTGCAGCCAGCGCTGATATTGCCAGTAGTCGTGGTTGCCTGGTGCGGGCATCAGGCGTCCGCCGCCATAGGTCTGGATGAGGTAGTCGGTGATGGCGCCGCTTTCGGTCAGAATGAAACCGTTGTCGTCCAGGATGGGCGATTTGCCCAGCGGATGAAAGGTTTTAAGCTCATCCGGTGCAAGCAGGGTTTCCGGGTGACGGGCATATTGTTCAAGTCGATATTCCAGGCCAAGCAGTTCCAGCAGCCAGACGATACGCAGCGCGCGAGACTGCTTCAGCAGATGTAATGTGATCATGGGCTTCCCGGCTCTCATGGACTTCTGTGAAAAAAGCCCGGGAAGACCCCGGGCTGTGGATGCCCCGAGCCATGCGGCCCGGGGCATGTTCCTGCGACGGTGTGGATTCAGGCCATCACAGCGTTCCCGTCAGCGTCACGTAGAACGTGCGGCCGGGTTCGTTGTAGGTGGCCGCACCGGCACCGTAGATGGTGCGCGGGTTGTTCACGCCGACGGCATTGCCGCGACGGAACAGGCGCTTGTCGAAGAGGTTGTCCACACCCAGGCCCACCTTGAGGTTGCGGCTGACGGCGTAGTTGCCACCCAGGCCCACCAGGGCGTAGGGCGACAGGCCCTGGGCTTCCTCACCCTGCACGGGCAGCCCCTGGTAGTCCAGCTTGTTGGCCTTCTGCCGGCCGTAGAAGGTGGCGGTGCCGAAGACGCTGGCTTCGTCGGTGACCTTCCATTCCAGGCGCGAGTTCACCGTGTATTTCGGGATGATCGAGAGCTGCTCGCCCGTGGACTTGTTCTCGCTCTTGATCATGTAGGTGAGGTTGTTGGTCCAGGCAACCTGCGGCGTGAAGTTGTAGTTGAACGTGCCTTCCAGACCCGTGACCAGCGCCTTGGGCACGTTGTCCCACTGGAAGATGCTGGCGTTGGCGGTACGGCCCGTGCCGCCGGTGGCCTTGCCGATGACGGAGTGGCCTGCCTCGATCTTGTCGCGGTAGTCGTTGTGGAAGTAGGTCAGGCCGGCCACGAGGGTGTCGTTGGCCAGCTCGATGCCCAGCTCCTTGTTGATGCTGGTCTCGGCCTTGAGGTTGCTGTTGCCCATCAGGTAGCAGGAGCCACCGCCGCCCCAGCAGCCGATGCCGCGGCTGTACAGCAGGTAGTTGGGGTTGAGCTGGTACAGGTTGGGCGCCTTGTAGGCCCGGGCCACACCGGCTTTCAGGGTGATTTCGCGCGTGAGGTTGTGCGACAGGTTCAGCGACGGGCTCCAGTTGTTGCCGGCCTTGCTGTGGTGGTCGAAGCGCACGCCCGGGGTCAGGATGGTGTCGGGCGTGAGCTCGATGTTGTCCTCGACGAAGACCGAGTAGATTTTGGCGCTGATCTTGCTGCTGCGGCCCGTGCTGGCCAGTCCGGCAATGGTCCCGCCTTCAGTCGTGGCCTGCGACACCGAGTTCGGGTCGTCAAAGCTCTGGTGCACGCCCTCCAGGCCCAGTGTGATCACGTGATCGAGACTGCCCCACTTGCCCGGCTGGTTGTATTCACCGTGCAGGGTGGTGCTCTTGAGACGCGCGGTGCTGAAGTTTCCGGTCGAGAACAGCCCTTCGGTACCGCCGGCCAGGCCCTCGTCCATCCGCTCGTTGCGGGTGATCTCGTGCTGCACGTAGGCCGAGGACGACGCGCCGTCTTCATACCGGCCGGTGTGCGTCAGCGCATAGTTGCTGCGGTACATCCGGTTGGTCTCGCTGCCCAGCGCATCCTGCACGCGGCGCGCGGTGGGGGCCAGCTGACCGTTGGGTGCCGTGGTGTAGTTGTTGGTGTTCTGCGTGTCGCCCGTGTAGATGTTGCCCTGGCGGCTGAAGCTGGCGTCCAGGTCCAGACGATGCTGGGCGTTGGCCTTGAGGCTCAGCCGGGCGTCCAGGTCGCGGTTGCGCACGCCCTCGCGGCCGGCCGGGAAGGTGCCGGCAAAGGTGCCGGTGCGGGTGGAGGCATGGTTGCGGTTGATGTCCCAGGCGTCCGAATCGGTCTTGGCGATGTTGCCGGTCAGCCGCAAGCCCAGCATCTCGGACAGCGGGGCCCCCAGGCTGAAGCTGGCGCGCCGTGAACCGCCCTCTTCCTTGTGCTGCGGGTGGCTGTAGTACAGGGTGGCGCTGCCGGCGAGCTTGTCGGGCGTACCCTTGGTGATGATGTTGACCACGCCGCCGGCCGCGCCGTTGCCGTAGCGGGCCGCTGCCGGGCCGCGAAGCACTTCGATGTGGTCGATGGATTCAGCCGGCACCCAGTTCATGTCGCCCCGGGTGTCACGCTCGCCCCGCCAGCCGTAGCGCACCGACTTGCGGCTGTTGACCGGCTTGCCGTCGATGAGGATCAGCGTGTTCTCGGGGCCCATGCCGCGCAGGTCGATCTGGCGGTTGTTGCCGCGCTGGCCGCTGGTGGAGTTGCCGGTGAGGTTGACGCCGGGCTGCTTGCGCAGCACTTCGCTCAGGTCATTGGTGGATTGGGTGGCCAGATCGTCCTGCGTGACGACCGAGACGCCGGGTGCCTGCTTCCAGGCCTGCTCGGCCGTGCCCAGCACTTCCACTTCGGGCAAGGTGGCTTCGGCGCTCTGGGCCAGTGCGGCAGCGGGGACGGCCAGCGGCATCATCGAAGCGGCCAGCCATTGCAGCTGCCGACGGGTACGGCGTCTCTGTCTCTGTTTGCTCATCGTTTCCTCTCGGGAATCTAGGGAATGGGGGCCATGGATCTCGCCGACCGTCCCTCGCCCGGTACATCCCACCCATTGATGCACCGATGCCGAAGCGACATCCGGGGAATCCGATTGAAACATCACAATGCAAATGATAAGGCTTCGCTTGTCGCTCCATGATAACGGCATGTCCGTAACTGGGTTGGCAACGTGGAATGCCGGGCCAATCCGCGTGTTGCATGGCAGCAACGACGTCCATCATGCCGACCGGGACGGAACGGCAGGTCGTCCACCCCCTACGTTCCGTGCCGTCCCACGTTCCGTACCCGTCGTGGCCGGAGGGGGGCCCGTGCCGTTCGACTTGATATCGGTGAAGGGGGCACTGTTGCCACCGGTGCGACAATGCCCCTCTCTGGGAGAGACACATTCATGAAACTGTTGCGTGCCTGGCTGGGCGCCCTGCCCAGCTATCTCTGGAGCGGCTGGGGGGCCATTGCCAGCCTGCTGCTGGGCATGGCGCTGTGGGAGGCGCTGGCCGCCTGGTATGGCCCGCTGGTGCTGCCCACGCCGCTGGAGACGGCGCAGATGCTTCTGCAGCTGATGCAGGGCCACGGTGCCGAAGCGCTGTGGCCGCAGCTGGCCGTCACGGCGCGGCGCGCCTTTGCGGGGCTGTCGCTGGCGCTGGTGCTGGGCAGTGTGCTGGGCGTGGCCGCCGGCTCGTCGGGCAGGTGCGAGCTGCCCGGCGTCCTGGGCCGGCTGCGGATCAGCGACCACACCGACGCCTGGAGGCGGCCCTTCACGCTGATCCGCCACGGCGACGGCCGCC
>CALIXC010000046.1 GCA_938046755.1 uncultured Lautropia sp.
CGGCCAAGACCGTCAGGCTTGTCGTTTGCGGGCTGCTGTTTCCCCATGGGCGTGCTCCGTGCATCCAGTGCCCCGAATATCCCACACTGCCTATCCGCTGAAGCATGAACAACGTCACCTCCACGGCCGCGGGTCGACAGGCGGCCGTCTGTTCGTCGGTAAGGGTGTTCGGCTGGCTGTCCGTACAATCCCGTTGGTAGTCTTATCAAAGACGAGGGCAACGTGCTCAAGCGGATCTGGCAAAAACTGGTGGCTCTCAATCACTGCAGGGACATTTATGGAGAAGACACGCTGGTGGCGCAAGGTATCCAGCTGGCTGCCGGATTGGCGGCGCTCTACGGAATCTTCGAGCTCATGGGTCTGTGGGACGCGGTGTTTCACTGAGAAACGGCTGTCTCAGTGCGCCGGCGTGGATTTCAACGCACCCCGAGGCGCTTGGAAAATTCTTCACCCTGTGACGAATCTCACGGTGCTGTCATTCTGACCTCATTCCACTCTACAAGCCGTGATGGCCAGTCTCCAGCCATTCCCCCCCGGAATGCTAGAATCGCCGCCCGTCACAGCCCATTCGCCACCGGCGTCCTGCCGGGTATCATGGCGCATGGCCGCCCCCTGCCTTGGAGGGGATGCACGTTCACCGTGCCGGAGGCGCCATCATTTCTTCCATGCCTGAAACCTCGCCCCACATCTTCCTGCAGGGTCTCGTCGTCAAGTCGCTGATCGGTGTCTATCCGCAGGAACGGCACACGTCCCAGCCGCTGTCCATCGATGTGGCTGTAGGGCTGCCCTCGACGGCAGCTTTCCTGTCCGACAATTTCCAGGATACAGTCGACTACGCCGCCGTGGCCGATCTCATCCGCCAAGAGGCGGCGGCCCAGCGCTTTCGGCTGCTGGAGCGCATGGCGCACCATCTCTGCCAAGCCATCGTCACGCGTTTTCAGGCCCCGTGGGTGCGCATCAGCATCGTCAAGCCCGGCATTGTGCCTGGCGCCCAGGCGGTGGGGATCAGCTACCTGTTCCGCGCGTCGGCGGGCTGATTCCTGTCGGCCCTGCCCGGGGCCGTGGGAGTGGTGTCACTGACGGTAGCGCGCCGCCCGGTCACGATCATGAAGCGCATTTCGGGCCGCTCGGTGGGTGGTACCACCAGCGATATCGAGCGTTGCATGACCCAGGCGCGCATGGCGTGGGCCAGGGGCAGGTAGTAGGACTGGGTCTTCACGATCTCCAGCGCCTGCTGCAGCAGCCCCGCGCGCTTGATGGGGTTGTTCTCGTAGCGGGCCTGGTCGATGAGCCTGTCCAGTTTCGGGTCGCTGATGCGCGCGGCGTTGTAGGTGCCGTCCACCTTGTCGGACCGGGTGTAGGCCAGCGATAGCAGGTTCTGTAGGGCGTCGAAATCGGGGCTGCCCCAGCCCAGCATCCACAGGCTGCTGTCCAGGGTTTCCAGCTTGGGTACCAGGCTGGCAAAGGGCAGGCTGTTGATCTTCACACGGATGCCGATACGGGCCCACATCGGAACCAGCGCCTTGCAGATCTGCTGGTCGTAGGCGTAGCGGTTGTTGGGGCAGTCCAGCGTCACTTTGAAGCCGGCTGCGTGGCCGGCCTGGGTCATTAGTTGTTGGGCCTGGCGCAGGTTGGTGGCCTCGCGGCGGTCCAGCGTCTCGGTCCAGCCGTTCACGCCGGGAGCCACGATGGCGCCGGCCGGCTGGTACATGTTGCGGCTGACGCGCATCAGCGTGCGCTCGTTGATGGCCAGTGCCATGGCGTGCCGCACCCGCTGGTCGCGGAATGGGTTGGCCATGCCGGTGTGACCGTACCGTAGCGAATCCGAGAACTGGTCCATCCCGATCAGCAGCGTGCGCTGTGACACGTCGGTATGTACCTGCAGCCCGGGGAGGCGCTTCAGCGCCGGGATCAGCTGGCCGGGCAGGTCGGTCACCAGATCCACCTCGCCCCGTTCCAGGGCGCGCAGCCGGTCGTCGTCGGAGGCAATGGCCTGGTAGATGACGGGATCGGCGTTGCCCGGGAAACCACCGGTATTCCACCAGTCCGGGTTGCGGTCCAGGTGCAGCGGCTGGCCGGGAGCCCAACCCTCGGCGACGCGATAAGGACCGGTGCCGTTGGCGTTGCGGGTAGCATAGCCGCTCCCGCCAGGCTTGGAGGCCAGCACGGCCTCGGCACAGTGGGTCCGGGCCCAGCGCCGGTTCATGATCCGTGCATCGGTCAGGACGCGCGGCAGCAGCGGCATCGGCTTGCCCAGCACGATGTCGATCGTGTGCTCGTCGATGCGTCGCACGCTGCGCATGCCGGCCAGCATGGTGCCCAGCGTGCTGCCGGCGCCTTTCAGGCGTTCCAGCGAGAACTGCACGTCATCGGCCGTGAGCGGGCTGCCGTCATGGAAGCGTACACCCTGGCGTAGGTGGAAGCGCCAGATGACCGGGGTGAGCTGTTCCCAGCGCTGGGCCAGTGCCGGTTCGACATCCAGCCCGGGAGAGTAGCGGGTCAGCGATTCGTAGACCTGCTGCAGCACGGCCTGGACCTGCGGATGGGTCTGGGCATGCGGGTCCAGCGAGGTGATCTCGGTCTGGGCCGCCCAGCGCAGCGTGGCCGCGCTGGCGGGCAGGGCGGCGCCTATCAGGCTGGCCAGCAGCAGGGCACGGCAGGTTCGGCGCAGCCGAACGGACCATGCCGTGGGAGACGGGACCAGAGGCTGGGGCGTACCAGCAGGGCACGCCGGGTCAGGGGGCTCGAGGGCCATTCCTTTCGGGCGTGGGCATCCCTCGCCGTGGCGCGTGCCGGCGACCGGTGACACCTTGACCTGTATGGCGCACGTCGTCATGAAAGGTTGCCCGTGATTGCAGTACATCGAGACGGCCCGGATCCCGTTCCGGAGGAGTGCTAGCACATGCTGGCGTTTCCTTATGTGTCTCTCATGTTGCAATTTAGCATGTTTGTCCAAAAATCATGGTTTGATAGCGAACACACAGCGTTTCCGCCCTGCTAGCCCTCTGGATGTTGCCATCTTTTGCAAACAGCGGTGTGCAGCCGACGGGGGCGGCCGGGGAGTAGCCAGGAGGGCTAGGGAGCCGCCGCGTGACGACGCTGGTACTCGATGAACGCGTACGCCACGCCGTCCTGGCTGGTGCTGTTCTGGCGCGACACTTCCTGCCACTGGGCGGGGTCGGGGGCGGTCAGCCAGGCGTCGCCCGGCGGATCCAGGGCAATCTCGGTCAGCAGCAGCCGGTCGGCCCGTGACCAGGCCTGCTCGTAGATCTGCGCCCCGCCCATCACCATGATCTCGTCTTCGGCTGCATGGCGCGCAATGGCCTCGTCCAGGCTGGCGGCCAGTTCCACGCCCTCGGGCAGCGTCAGCGACTGGCGGCTGATCACCACCATGCGGCGGCCCGGCAGCGGCCGGCCGATGGATTCCCAGGTCTTTCGGCCCAGCAGCACCACGTGACCCATGGTCTGCTGGCGGAAGTGCTTCAGATCCTCGGGCAGGTGCCAGGGCATCTGGTTCTGGTGGCCGATCACGCCATTGCGGGCGCGAGCGGCGATCATCGTCAGGCTGGACTTGCTCATACCGCGATCGGCGCCTTGATGCCCGGCCACGGATCGTAGTCCTCAATGACGAAGTCGTCGAAGCGGTAGTCGAAGATGGATTCGGGGCGGCGCGCCAGTTTCAGCTGGGGCAGGGCGCGCGGCGTGCGTGACAGCTGCAGCCGGGCCTGGTCCAGGTGGTTCAGGTACAGGTGGCAGTCACCGCCGGTCCAGATGAACTCGCCGGGCTCCAGATCAGTCTGCTGTGCCACCATATGGGTGAGCAGCGCGTAGGACGCGATGTTGAAGGGCACGCCCAGGAAGATGTCGGCGCTGCGCTGATAGAGCTGGCAGGAAAGCCGGCCTTCGGCCACGTAGAACTGGAAGAGCGCGTGGCAGGGGGGTAGCGCCATATGCGGCAGCTCGCCTACGTTCCAGGCCGAGACGATCAATCGGCGCGAATCGGGCGAGCGGCGAATGTCCTCGACGACGCGGGTGATCTGGTCGATGTGCTGGCCGTCGGGGGTGGGCCAGCTGCGCCACTGCGCGCCGTACACCGGACCCAGGTTGCCCTGCGCGTCGGCCCATTCGTCCCAGATGGTGACGCCGTTGTCGCGCAGGTAGCCGATGTTGGTGTCGCCCTTCAGGAACCACAGTAGTTCGTGGATGATGGAGCGCGTGTGCAGCTTCTTGGTGGTGAGCAGCGGAAAGCCGTCAGTCAGCGGAAAGCGCATCTGATGACCGAAGACCGACAGCGTGCCGGTGCCGGTGCGGTCTTCCTTGCGCACACCGTGGGTCAGCACGTGGTCAAGCAGGTCGAGATAGGACTTCATGGGGTTTCGCCAGACAGGGAGCCTCGCATTCTAAAGGAGCCTGAGACTAAAGGAACCCGCGCCGCGCAACGCACGCGGTGCGCCCTCAGGGAGGGGCACAGGGTCTTCGGGCTTCTGTTGGCGGCGCCTGCGGGCCACCCGGGCTATGCGCCCGGGCTACTACTTTAGGGAGGGAAGATGGACCAGCAGCTCTTTCGGTCAACGGGACGAGGCACGTCCCGTGCCCTGCTGCAGCGCGTTCAGCGCGGCTGCCTGTTCCTCGGGGGTCAGCCCGTCCAAATTGCTGGCCTGGTCGCCGCTGGGCATCACGTCCCCCAGCTCGGGCGCTACGCCGTCCTGCAGGTTGGCGTCATCGCCCCCGTAGGGCAGGTCGCCGCCGTTGTCCTGCATGTCCAGGCCGGGGCGTGCCATGCCGGGCGAGGGCGACATCGGATAGGCGCCGGGGGCATCCATGCCCTGCATGTCACCCTGCATCTGGCCGCTTCCGTCGTCCATCATGCCTTCGGCCGGCGCAGGCATGTCGCCCTCGCCGGGCGCCATGCCAACAGGTGCATGGCCGCTGCCGTGCGGATCATGCGCGCCCGAGCCTGCGATGCCGTTCTCGCCATCACCGCTGCCTTCGGCCGGTTCAATGCCATCGGGCATCGTGCCACGCGGCAGGCGGGAGTTTCCGGCGTTGCTGGTGAGGATGTCGAGGCTGTAGCGGGCCGGAGCGGGGAATTCGATGCGTCGGCCATTGTGCTCGATGATCACCTTGTCATCGTGCACAGCCTTCAGCACCGAGCCGTTACCCAGCTTCTGGTTGACGGCGTAGGCTGCTACCGGGCGCTCGTTGATGCCCAGCACAGCCACCCCACGTGAACCGGCCTGCAGCACACCCGCCACCTTCACGTCGATGGGGGGCGGGGCGGTATCGACCGTTTCCGTGTTGCGTGCGCCAAACAATCTGCTGGCAATTGGTAAAGGAGGTCGATTGTTGTCACCGATTGCATCATTGGGTGCGATGGCGCCGCGCGGCGCCGTCAACTGCATGGCCCAGTAGGTGACGATGCTGACCAGCAGCAGGAAGAGCAACAGCGAAAGCAGTCGGATGACGGCAGAAGAACTCCGCATGGTGAGGTCGTCTCAAGGAAATGGGGCGTAATCGCCGTGCGCCCGGAGGCGCAGGCAGTGGCTGCTATCATACAAGCCAGTTACGGCAGAGGAAGAATCTGCTTCAATCGTCCGATGTTAAAACCTCTCAGGACACTCTGCGAGAAAAACGCTGGTATGAAAACACGTGTCTCCGCATCGACGGCCAACATGACCGACACACGGTTGCCCGCAGTCTCTTCGGCACTGCGCCTGCAAGCGGCCCGCAGCAGCTGGCGTCGCGCCACCGGTTTCACCCTCATCGAACTCATGGTGGTGGTGATGATCCTGGGCGTGCTGGCAGCATTGGTGGTGCCGCGCTTCATGTCGCGGCCCGACGAGGCCCGCGCCGTGGCGGCCAAGGCCGACATCGCTGCCATCATGCAGCAGCTCAAGCTGTATCGTCTGGACAACGGCCGCTATCCCACCACCGAGCAGGGGCTGGACGCGCTGGTCAACCGTCCCACCTCCGGGCCTGCGGCCAAGAACTGGAAGGCCTATCTGGACAAGGCGCCGGTTGATCCCTGGGGCAAGCCCTACCAGTACCTGAATCCGGGCGTGCACAGTGAGATCGACGTGTTCTCCTACGGCGCCGACGGCGTGGCCGGTGGCGAGGCGGGTGATGCCGACATCGGCAGCTGGGATCTCTGACGAGGCTCTGGCGGCGCCCGTCACTGGCGGATGGGCGCCTGCCGTCGCGTCGTGCGGGCACTGCATGCGCCGTGTGCGCGGCTTCACGCTCGTCGAACTGATGGTGGCGCTGATCATCATCGGTATTGTGCTGTCGATGACGGTCATTTCCGCCTCGCCCAGTCCGCTGCGAGCGCTGGAGACCGATGCCGAACGCCTCAGCCAGCTGTTTTCGCTGGCCCGCGAGGAAGCCCAGATACGCGGGGCCCCCATCCGTTTTGAGAACACCCGAGACCGCTACCGCTTCATCATCTTCAAGGACAGGCAATGGCGTCCCATCGAAGATGACACACATCTGCGCGCTCGTCAGTGGGAAAGCCCCACTCGGGTGCGTGTGGAGAAGGCGGACGGTTCGGATATGCTGGAATTCGGGCGCGACATGATCGAGCCCCCGTTTCGCGTGATCCTCACGCGCGACGCCGGTTCCGTCGAGATACACGCCAATGGGCTGGGCATTTTCGAGGTGCAGCGCCAGCCGCCTTCGCAGTAACCCCTGCCACGCTTGCATGCGCCCCTTGCGGGGCGTTTCGTTTCTGACCGATGCCCTTATTTTTACAGCCCACCATTTTCAGTAGGTTCGCATGCCTGTCTGGCAAGACGGGCAGGGCTGCACGCCGGGGCTTCACCCTCATCGAGGTGCTGGTGGCGCTTACCATCATCTCCATCGCGCTCATGGCCTCGCTGCGGGCCGTGGGGTCCATCACCGCCAGTTCAGCCGATCTGCGCGCCCGCACGCTGGCGCAGTGGAGCGCCGAGAACCGACTGACCGAGATCCGTGTGCGGCGTGAGTTCCCCGCTGTGGGGCGGCGCAGCTTCGACTGCCCGCAGGGCGACCTGGCGCTTCTCTGCCAGGAAGATGTCTACACCACGGCCAACCCCAATTTCCGCCGCATCGAGATCCAGGTCTACGATTCGACCCAGGGTGGGCAGAACGAGGGCGGCTCGCAGGAAGGCGGGCGACTGGCGCGGTTGCTGGGCTTTGCGGTGGTCGACAACAGTACGGTGCGCTGACCATGATGCCGTGCACCTTTTCCCGTCTGTCACGCCGTGCTGTCGGCTTCACGCTCATCGAGCTGCTGGTGGCTGTGGCGCTGCTGGCCATCCTGGCCGTGCTCAGCTGGCGTGGGCTGGATGCCGTGGTGCAGAGCCGCGAGCGGCTGGTGACCGAATCCGACGAGCTTCGTTCGCTCACGCTGGCGCTGGCGCAGCTGGAAGAAGACCTGCTGGGCACCTGGCCAGTGAAGAACCTGGGTGGCGGCATCCGCCCCATCCGCGTAGTGCAGGACCAAGGTGGCGCTGGCGGAGCGGCCTCGCAGTCGATGATGCTGGTGCGCGAGATTGCCCGCACCGGGCGCGCCACGCGCTTGCAGCGGGTGGTCTACCAGGTGCGCGGTGGCCGACTGGAGCGCGGCTTCAGCGAATGGCAGCGCGGTGCAAATTCCGGTGGCCAGGTGGGCGGTGCGGTGCAGTCGCTCGTGTGGCAGCCCATCCTCATGGACGTGCGGTCGATGCGCGTGCGTGGTTGGGTCAATAACAGCTGGATGGGTGGCAGCCAGCTGCAGACCTACACCAGCCGGAACAATGAACGCAGCGGCCAGGACAAGAACGATCCCTACGGCAACAACGCCTATCCCAATCTGCCGGGCATCACGCCCACCACGCCGGCCGAAGTGGCCGAGAACATCCGGGCTGCCCGACGCATTGCCGACGAACAGCAGGATCGGCTGGGCTTGGGTGGCATCGAGGTGCTTATCGAACGCACCAATGGACAGCGCTTCCTGCGCATCTACTCCATCCGGGATTGATCGCCATGACCCGTCCCGTCCCTGTCTTCCGTCCTGTTTTCATCCGCCCGCAGCGAGGCGCGGCCATCGTCACTGCGCTGTTGGTGGTGGCGCTGGCCACCGTCATCGTCTCCTCGCTCTTCTACCGCGAGAGCGTGGCCATCCGTTCCATCGAGAACCGCGCCACGCTGGCGCAGACGCGCTGGATCGAGCGCGCCGTCATCGACTGGGCCAAGGTGATCCTGCGCAACTCGCACCGCGACTACGACTGGTCCGGCTCCATCTGGGCCACACCGGTGGCCGAGACGCAGCTGGACGAGACCGTCACCGGCGGGGCGAAGGTGGGCGATTCCTCGCGCCAGGCCATGCTGGCCGGCCGCATCCGTGACGCGCAGGCCCGCTTCAACGTCAATGCCTTGGTAATGCAGGATGCGGGCAACACCAATACCCAGAACGGGCAGTCTGCCAACAATGGCCAGTCGGGCAATAATGGCAATCTTGGCAGCAACGCCACGAACGCAGAAAATGCCGATGTCTCGGTGGCGCACGTGGTGGCCCTCAAGCGACTGATGGGTATCCTGTCGCTGCCCGAGAACCTGGTGGACCGGATCCTCACACGCGTGCGCAAGGTGGCGGCCCAGAAGCGTCAGGGCCGCAGCAGCGGCGAGGACTGGGTGATGCCGCTGCAGCGTTTCGACGATCTGCGTGATCTGCCCGGCTTCTCGGACGAGGTGATGAGGAAGCTGGAGCCGCACGTGACTGTCTTGCCGAGCGACGCACGCACCGTCAATGTCAACTCGGCCACGGCCGAGGTGCTGGAGGCGGTGGCGCGCACCTGGAACCCGGCGTCGATCCGAAGCTTCATTGCCAACCGGGACGTGGCCCCGGCGCGCACCCTGTCGGATCCGGCACTGGGACTTGTTGCAAATAGCCCACTGGATACAACGCTTGTCGCGGTGAAGTCGGATTATTTCATCGCCGACGGCATCATTCGCTACGACCGCGTCGAATCTGAAACCCAAACCCTGCTCAAGCGCCTCGATACGGGGGGTGTACTGGTGATATGGCGTCACAGCAATTGAAACGGCATCAGGCCGTCATCTGGTTACCGCCGCGCAGCGCCGGCGAAGCCGTCCTCAGCAGTGGGCGGCCGGTGTTCCATGCGCAGATTGGCGGTGACGACGAGTCCGAGCGCCGTCTCGTGTCGCTGGAGGCGCTGGAAGGCGTGCGCCAGGTGTGGTTGATTGCCGACGCCCGCGATGTGGCGCTGATCACCGCACCGGTGCCGCCCCTGTCGGGCAAGCGCCTGAAACAGGCGCTGCCCAACATCATCGAGGAATACGTGCTGCAGGATCCGGTGCGCTGCCTGATCGTGCCTGGCCCCGTGCTGCCCGATGGTCAGCGAGTCATCGGCGTCATCGACGCGCACTGGGTCGATGCCGTGCTGGCTGCCTTCAAGACGGCCGGCATCCGCGTCGATGCGCTGTGGCCGGGTCAGCTGGTGCTGCCCTGGGATGCAGGCAAGTGGACGGTGCTAGCCTCGGACGACAACCTGACGGTGCGCACCGGCGAATGGAGCGGCACCGGCTGGGCGGCGGGCGAGAGCGAATCCGCCCACCGCGAGACCGCCAGCGCGCTGCTGTCGGGCAAGCTGATGGGTGCGCCCCCGTCGCGCATCGATGTCTGGCTGGGACAGCAGGAATGGCGCTCGCCCATGAAGGTGGCGGCCATCCCTTCCGAGACCCGGCTTGATTTCGTGCCAGTGCCGCCGGTGCGCAATGCGCCGCTCGATCTGCTGGCTGCGCGCAACGCCGGTCTCAGGACCATGCTGTCGCGCGTCGACTGGCGGCTGTGGAAGGGCGTGGGAGCACTGGCGGGCGCCGCGCTGGCCGCGCTGGTGGTGGGCATCAACCTGCAGTGGCTGCAGATGCGCGCCGAGGCCACCGGCCTGCAGGACGCCATCCGTGCGCGCTTCCACGATGCCTTCCCCAATGCCGCCATGGTGGATCCGGTGCTGCAGATGCGCCGCAACATCAACGACCTGCGTCTCAAGAGCGGTCGCCCCGGTCCGGATGACTTCGTGCCGCTGCTGGCACGCTTCGCGCAGGCCGTGGGTGAGCGGGGCCCCGGTACCATCGAGGCGCTGGAGTTCCGTGAGGGCACGATGAAGATCCGCTTCGTCGACGAGGTGGGCACCAACGACACGATGCGCGAGGCTCTGGTGCAGGATGCCGCGCGTCTGGGGCTCTCGCTCACCTTCGACAACCCGCGGGATCCCACCGCGCGACTCACTCCGCAGGGAGGCCGCTGACATGCTGGAGAACCTGTTGCAGAAATGGGCGTCGCTGGCGCCCCGCGACCGGCGGATGCTGATCATCGCCGGCTGCTTCCTGCTGGTCATCATCTTCTGGCAGGTGCTGCTGGAGCCGGCCTGGGTGGGGCGCCAGCGCCTGCAGAAGACGTTGCCCACGCTGCGTGCCGATCTGGCGCAGATGGATCACATGGCGGGCGAGGCGCGCGAGCTGGCCAATGCCGCCGATGCGCCAGCCGAGACGGTGGCGCAGGTGACGGCGCGGCTGGAGCAGTCGCTGCTCGCGCGCGGCATGGACAAGGAAGCGGCCAAGGTGCAGGCGCAGGGCGACATCATCGAGGTGCGCTTCCACCAGGCCCCGTTCGAGAACTGGATATTCTGGCTGGATGCGGCCGTGCGCGAGACGCGCACCCGCATCGTCGACCTGTCGGTCACCCGCGAATCCCCGGGGGTGTTCAGTGGCCGTCTGGCCTTGGAGATGGCACGCCGTGGCAAATGATTCCCGTCGATCCAAATCGGTGAAGCCGGCCTGGTTCGGCCCCTGGAGCAAGGGTCGCATCGCGCTGTGGGCAGGGCTAGGCCTTCTGGTGGCCCTGGTGACCGCGCTGGTGCTGGCTCCGGCCGCCATGGCGGACTGGGGCTTGAAGGTGGCCACCCACGGCCGGGTTCGCCTGGCTGATGCCACCGGCTCGATCTGGCATGGCCAGGGCAAGGTGGTGCTGGTGGACGTGGCCGCGCTGGCCGTGCGAGAGCGTGAAAAACCCGATGCCGTGCTGCCGCTGCCCGGCGTGCTGGTTCCGGGCGCCATCCGCTGGGACATCCAGGTGCTGCCGTTGCTCATCGGTCGCGTGCAGGTGCTGGCCCGCCATGACAGCATGGCGCAGCCCGTCGAGATTTCCGGTACCTTTGCAAGACCGCGCTTTTCTGCCGGCAGCATCCGTCTGCCCAATGTCAGCCTGTCGCGTCTGGGTTCGCCCTGGAGTACCGTGCAGCCCACGGCCTCGCTGGCGCTGTCCTGGGAGCCGTTCGAGATCGTCAACGGCAAGGCCAACGGCGTGGCCGCCATCGAGCTGCGCGATGTGGCCTCGGCCCTCACGCCCGTGCGGCCGCTGGGTGCCTACCGGCTCGACATTGACGGCCGCCAGGCCGACACGATGCTGAAGATGTCATCGATCGAAGGCCCGCTGCGTTTGAGCGGGGAAGGTGTTTTCAATCCGAGTCACGGACTGCGTTTCACTGCCTGGGCAGAAGTCGACGAGTCTGAACGTCTGAAGCTGGCGCCCCTGGTACGCTTGCTGGGGCGGCAGGAAGGGACTCGTACCATGATCAAGATAGGAGCATGAAGTTGCGCCATTCGTCCAAACTCCTGGTCCAGGCCCTGCTGGTGATGGCCACGGTGCCGGCCCTTGCGGCTCCGGCCCAACCGCCCGCCCGCAAGGTCGCCGGCCAGATCAACCTCAATTTCAAGGATGCCGAGGTCGATTCGGTGATCGGCGCCTTCGGCCATCTGCTCAACAAGTCCTTCGTGATCGACCCGCGCGTGCGTGGCAAGATCTCGCTGGAGACGCCGCGTCCGGTCAACCGTGCGCAGGCCTTCGCGCTGCTCAAGACCGTGCTGCGCCAGCAGGGCTTCGCCATCGTCGACCTGGGGGACCTATATAAGGTGGTGCCCGAGGCCGATGCCAAGCTCCAGTCCGGCCCGGTGGAAATTGGCGCCGCGTCTGCGCGCGACGGCGACGAGGTCATCACTCAGGTGTTCCAGCTGAATCACGAATCGGCCAACAACATGATCCCCGTGTTGCGGCCGCTGGTCTCACCCAACAACACCATCACGGCCTTCCCGGGCAACAACACGCTCATCATCACCGACTACGCTGCCAACCTGAGGCGGCTGTCCAAGGTCATCGCCACGCTGGACAGCCCGCGCCCGGCGGCCGAGGTGCAGGTGGTGGTCATCAAGAATTCCATCGCCAGCGACATTGCCGTGGCTGTGTCCAAGCTGATGGACGAAGGCAACCGGGGCGGCGGTGGTGGCCCGGGTGTTGGCTCCGACCCCACCCAACGCGTGGTGGTGATGGCCGATCCGCGCACCAACTCGGTGCTGATCCGCAGCGCCAATGCCTCCAAGCTGGCGCTGGCCCGTTCGCTGGTGGAACAGCTGGACCGGCCTGCCAATGCCGACCAGGCCAACATGCGCGTGGTCTACCTGAGGAACGCCGAGGCCACCAAGCTGGTGGAGGTGCTGCAGGCCGTGCTGTCGGGTGAATCGAACGGCAGCAACAATGGCTCGGACAGCGGCTTCGGCAGCAGCCGCAACCGGAACGGCAGCAGCAGTGGCAGCGGCAGCCTGTTCGGCGACAGCAGCTCTTCCTCGTCGGGCCTGTCCTCGTCCTTCGGGGAGAGCGACAGCAGCAGCGGCGGTGGCCTGGGCAGCCAGAGCGGCATCAACCGCGACCGGGGCAACCAGGGGCCGATGTCGATCAAGGCGGGCGGTGCCATCATCGCGGCTGACCCGGCCACCAATTCGCTCATCATCACCGCGCCCGAACCGGTCTACCGCAACATCCGCGGTGTCATCGACCAGCTCGACAGTCGTCGCGCCCAGGTCTACATCGAATCGCTGATCGTCGAGGTCAAGGCTAACACGGTAGCCGAGATGGGCATCCAGTGGCAGTTCGGCACCAGCCGGCCCGGCCAGAGTTCCGTGGTGGGCGGCACCAACTTCGGCACCGGCGGCGCCAACATTCTGGCCGTCACGCAGAACCCGGCCGCGCTGGCCGGTTCCAACGGCCTGAACGTAGGCGTAGTGCGCAATGGCGTGAGCCTCTTCGGTCAGAACTTCCTGAACCTGGGCCTGCTGGCCCGGGCGCTGGAAACCGAGACGAACAGCAACATCCGCGCCACGCCGAACCTGCTCACGCTCGACAACGAGGAGGCACGCATCATCATCGGCCAGAACGTGCCCTTTGTCACCGGCCAGTACGCCACCACCAACAACACCCTGTCCAGCCCGTTCCAGACCATCGAGCGCAAGGACGTGGGTACCATGCTGCGTGTGCGGCCGCAGGTTTCCGAGGGCGGCACCGTCAGGATGGAGATCGCCCAGGAGATCTCCGCCGTGGTCGATACTTCGCAGCCGGCCGGCATTATTACCAACCGGCGCGCCATCGATTCCAACGTGTTGGTTGACGACGGCCAGATCGTCGTGCTGGGCGGTCTGATCGAGGACTCCGTGGAGGGTGGCGTTAGCAAGGTGCCGCTGCTGGGCGACATCCCGGGGTTGGGACGCCTGTTCCGCTATGACAACCGCAAGCGCGTCAAGACCAACCTGCTGATATTCCTGCGGCCGGTGGTGCTGCGCAGCGCCGACCAGGCCTGGGACGTGACGGCCAACCGCTACGATTACATCAACCAGCGCAGCAAGGATGCACGCCTGCCTTCGCCGTTCGGTGTGGGGGACGTGAAGCAGCCGGAGCTGGATCCACTGCCGCCGAGGCCGGGCAGCTCCAACGCCAAACGGGTGCCGCCGGCGCGTGAACCTGGCCTGATGCCGGGCTCGGCCGAAGAGGCCAAGAGCCTGGGCGTGGTGCCGGCCAATTCGCTGCGTGCTCCTCAGCCTGACATGTCCAGCCTGATGAACACGGCACCGCGCTCGCGCCAGGTCCGTCGCGGCGGGGCCGGCAATGGGAACGGCGAGGGCACCCGGCGTGATGCCGCCAACGACAATCGGCGGCAATCGGAGCAGGTGCGCACCACCGGCAGCTTCCGCTCGCTGGACGACGCGGTGCGGGCCCGGCAGCAGGCGGTCCGCCCGCAGAACGCCACGCCCGAACCCGTGCAGCTGCGCAACCAGGTCGAAGTGAACATAGATTGAGATTGATCCAGAGATAGCAGGCGATACGACGAATGGCTTCGGTTTCCCCCGCGCGCTACGTGCCCTATGGTTTTGCCCGTGCCCACCAGATCCTGGTGTCGGCGCTGAGCGATGATGCGCTGGAGGTCTGGGTGGGTGAGAATACCCCGGCCACGGCGCTGGCCGAGCTGTCGCGCTCGCTGAAATACCGGCTGGTGCCGGTGGTCAAGCCGGCCGACGAGCTGAGCAGCGCCATCTCGCGCGCGTACTCGCAGCAGGAGGGGTCGGCCGCCTCGGTGGTGGACGAGGTGGGCGGCGACATCGACCTGTCGCGGCTGATGCAGGACCTGCCCAAGGTGGAGGACCTGCTGGAATCCGAGGACGATGCGCCGATCATCCGGATGATCAATGCGCTGCTCACTCAGGCCGCCCGCGACAATGCGTCCGACATCCACATCGAGCCCTTCGAGACCTATTCGATGGTGCGCTTCCGGGTGGACGGCACACTGCGTGACGTGGTGCGGCCCCGCCGCGAACTGCACGCAGCGCTGGTGTCGCGGATTAAGATCATGGCCAGCCTCGACATTGCCGAGAAGCGCCTGCCGCAGGACGGCCGCATCACGCTGCGCATCGGCGGCCGGCCGATGGACGTGCGGGTCTCCACACTGCCCACCGGCCATGGCGAGCGCGCCGTGCTGCGTCTGCTCGACAAGGAAGCAGGGCGGCTGGACCTGGCCCGGCTGGGCATGAGCCCGGATCTGCTGCGCCGCTTCGACAATCTCATCTCGCAACCGCATGGCATCGTGCTGGTGACGGGCCCCACCGGCTCGGGCAAGACCACCACGCTGTACGCGGCGCTCTCGCGGCTGGACTCCAAGTCCACCAACATCCTGACGGTGGAAGACCCCATCGAATACGACCTGGACGGAGTGGGGCAGACGCAGGTCAACGCGCGCATCGACATGACGTTCGCCAAGGCGCTGCGCTCCATTCTGCGCCAGGACCCAGACGTGGTGATGATCGGTGAGATCCGCGATGTGGAAACCGCCCAGATTGCCGTGCAGGCGTCTCTCACCGGCCACCTGGTGCTGGCCACGCTGCACACCAACGACTCGGTCTCTGCCGTCACCCGACTCATCGACATGGGCATCGAGCCCTTCCTGCTGTCGTCCAGCCTCATCGGCATCATGGCGCAGCGGCTGGTGCGCAAGCTCTGCCCCAGCTGCCGCACCGAAGATACCGTTACCGGCAAGTGGCGTCCGGTGGGGTGCCTGGCCTGCAACCGCACCGGCTACCAGGGCCGTACCGGCATCTACGAGATCGTCACCGTCGACGACGAGATGCGCAGCCTGATCCACAAGAGCGCCGGCGAAGGCGAGCTGCGTGCTGCCGCGCGTGCCAACGGCTTTCGCTCGATGCGCGAGGACGGCCAGCGCTGGATCGATGCCGGCATCACTTCGCAGGACGAGGTGGTGCGTGCCACCCGCGACTGAGGCCGCCCGTTGCCGATGCCCGTTGTTTCACCTTTCCGTTGACCGACCATGCCAGCCTATCGTTTCCAGGCGGCCGATGCCGCCGGTGTCCTGCATCGGGGCATCGTCGATGCCGATTCCAGCCGCCAGGCCCGCGCCATCATCCGCGATCGCGGCCAGACGCCCATCGAGGTGGTGGCGCTGTCGGCTGAGCAGAATGCCGGCCACATCAACCTGGGCGGCCGTCTCAAGGACGCCGACCTGGCGCTGTGCACCCGTCAGCTCTCCAGCCTGCTGACCGCCCGCCTGCCGCTGGAAAAGGCGCTCAACGCCGTGGTGGAGCAGGCCGAATCGGCCCGCGTGCGTGAGCGCTTCGCCGCCGTGCGCAGCGACGTGGTGAGCGGCCAGACGCTGACCGCCGCCATGGCCAAGTTCCCACGCGACTTTCCGGACACCTACCGGGCACTGATCAGCGCCGGCGAACAGTCCGGTGATCTGGCGCAGGTGATGTCGCGGCTGGCTGCCTACGTCGAGAACCGCACCCAGCTGGTCAGCAAGGTGAAGATGGCCTTCACCTACCCGATCATCGTGGCGGTTGTGGCGGTGCTCGTCATCATCGCGCTGCTCACCTACGTGGTGCCGCAGGTCGTGCAGGTCTTCAACCAGACTCGTCAGGACTTGCCCCTGCTCACGCTCATCCTGATCCGCACCTCCGACTTCATCCGCAACTGGGGCTGGCTGGTGCTGCTGGGCCTGGGCGGCGCCTGGGCCGCCTTCCACTACTCGCTCAAGGCCCCCACCGCGCGACTGTCCTTCCACAGCAAGCTGCTGAACATGCCCATGTTCGGCCGGCTCATTCGCGGCATCAACGCCGCCCGCTTCGCCTCCACGCTGGCCATCCTCACCGCCAGCGGCGTGCCGCTTATCCGTGCCCTGGAAGCTGGTGCCGATACACTGAACAACACCGCCATGAAGGCCGAAGTGCGCGAGGCCCTGGGCCGCGTGCGCGAGGGCGCACCGCTGGCCCGTGCGCTGGGTGCTGGCAAGACGCTACCGCCGCTGCTCATCCACATGACGGCCAGCGGCGAGGCCACCGGCGAATTGCCGCAGATGCTGGAACGCGCTGCCGAGACCCTGTCGCAGGAAGTGGAACGTAAAACCTTGACAATGACCACCCTGTTGGAGCCCATCCTGATCTTGATTACTGGCGGCATTGTCCTCATGATCGTATTGGCTGTGCTGCTTCCGATCATCGAGATCAATCAGCTGGTCAAGTAAGCGCCGAATGCAGAGCAGGCGGCGCTTTCCATCACTAGGACATGCCGCCACAGAATGCGTTCCACGCATCGCCTCATCCTGAGGCGCCCGGAGCCCCTCACAGGGCAGCGGCAGGGTCCACTCCAGGAGAGGGTATCAATGATGTGGCTGCTGCGAATCCACCGACTGTTACGTGCCACCGGCCGCGAGGCTATGATGCTGTGGTACGCATTGCTCAACCCCGCCACACCGATGGTCATCCGGTTGGGTATCGTGGCCACGGGGCTCTACCTGTTCTCACCGCTGGACGTCATCCCCGACTTCATGGTGCTGTTCGGTCTGGCCGATGATCTGGCCGTGCTGCTGCTCGCCATCCCCTTCCTGGTCAATCGCCTGCCGGCCCACGTGCAGCAGGAAGCCGCCTGGCGCGCCGACAACTCCTGGCTGGGTCGCTGGCTGCGGCGTGCGGGGACTGCTGCGCGGTAAGCGTTCAAGCGTGTCCGGGCTGAAAGGTGCGGATACGCGGTGCAACCTTGTCGTGCATGGTGCGCACCGTGATCCGCATGTCGTACTCGGTCTGTAGATTCAGCCAGAAACGCGCCCCATGACCGAGACGCAATGCGGTATCGGTGCTGATGGGGCGCTTTCCATGCACGAGTTCGCTGATCTGACTTGTATCGTATGTATTGATCAGAAAGCATGCCTTGGTCCGAAGGTTGGCCTAGGAGGTCATGTCCGTAAGCGGGCGCTTGGTGCAGAAGGAGGGAGCAGTCCCGGACATGAACGTGCGATTGCCCTGTAGAGTCTGAAGGCGTTTCCGCCTGCTCTGATGTAGGCGTGATAGATTGGGTTGAAATGCTTGCCCTATCTACGCATGCTGGGGGTGATACTCATGGCAGGGAGTAGTGTCGTTACCGATATAGTTGCCTATTTTTTTATTTATTGTGTTGCCGGTACATTTATTCCCGCTTGGGGTGCCGAGAAAGGATTGGGCATGAGGTGGGTGATGAAATGGTCTTCCATCGTTTCATTTTCATCCCTGCTTCTTCCTGTTCTCATGGGGGCTAGCCATGATGTTCGAAAGGGCGTGCTCATTGCTCTCTTTGGTGGCATCATGGTGCCCATACTGGCTGTTGCCTATTATTTTTTCCAGATCAACATGATTGATCTCAAAAGGGAAAGGGAAGAGAAGTCCAAGCAGGACGATTGATCCTACAGATACTCCACCGGCAATGACAGCAGGTCGTCGGCCAGCCACAGCTTCTGGGGGTACTGGTCGATGATCGTGCCGCGTGCCACAGTGATGTCGGCAGCGGGCAGGTGAGTGTGCAGCACATGGAAGGCGCTACCCATGCGCCTGTCGGGCTTGGCGCTGGTCTTGATCTCGATGGGGTAGAGCGTTCGGCCGTGTTCGATCAGCAGGTCGATCTCTTTCTGCGAGGTGTCTCGATAGAAGTACAGCGGCGGCACTGTGCCCCGGTTCTGGAAGGACTTGATGATCTCGCTGACTACGAAGGTTTCGAAGAACTGGCCGCTGCGTGCACCCAGCCGGATGGTGTCGGGCGTGAGCCACTTGGTCAGCCAGGCCATCAGGCCGGTATCCCGCATGTAGAGCTTGGGTGTCTTGATGGCTCGCTTCAGGTGGCTGTTGTGATAGGGCGGCAGCAGGTGGATGATGCCCGAAGCCTGCAGCACGGCCATCCAGCGCTTGGCGGTGTCCATCGAGATGCCGGCATCCTGGGCCACGCTGCTGTAATTGAGCAGTTCTGCACTGCGCGCCGCCACGGCCACCATGAAGCGTGTGAAATCCGACGTGCTGCCGATGTTGGCCAGTTGGCGCACGTCGCGCTCGATGTAGGTGGCCACGTAGGATGCGTAATAGACATCCCAGTTCACCGTCTGCTGGTACAGGCGTGGCATGTAGCCACGATGGATGGTCTCCCAGATGTCCGGACAGGGCTTCAGGCTGGCTTCGCGCTTTTGCAGGTAGTCGTCAGTGGGAATGAAACTGTCCGTGAACGTCACACCATGGATTTCCCGCAGCGACAGACCCGACAGATTCAGCACGGCGATACGGCCTGCCAGGCTCTCGCTCACGTTCTGCATGAGCCCGAAGGCTTGCGAGCCGGACAGCAGGTAACGGCCATTGTCCTGTCGCCGGTCGATGTCCAGTTTCAACAGCGGGAACAAGGAAGGCACGTGCTGCACCTCGTCCAGGATCAGGCGGTCGGGATGGTTGCGCAGGAAAAGGGCGGGGTCGTCACCCGCCTGCTGGCGCAGCAGCGGATCGTCGAAGCTGACATAGTGATGGTCGGGGGCCACGTGCTTCAGCAGGGTGGACTTGCCCACCTGGCGTGGCCCCGTGACCAGGAGGGCCGGAAACTGCGTCTGCAGCTCGGTCAGCAGCGGCTGCATCTGGCGGTCGATGTACATGCGTGCCTCCATGCGCGAATGGCCACTTTCGGTTCGCTGAGGGAGTATGTTCAATTCACGATTCTATCGTGAATTGAACGGGGTTGGCATGACCTCGACTACCCGCGTGAAGCACTGGCCTTCTTTGCCGCTGAGGTGGAGGCGCACCTTGACCTGGATGTCCGGATCACGCCAGCATGGCATCCGACGGCAGGGCAGCGCCGATGGCGGCAGCAAGCTGCGCTGTGTCGGCCGTGATGGGCTGGCCTTCCAGCGCCTGCCGGGAGCCTATCCGGAATTTTGTGTGTGAGGGCATACCATGACGTCTGACAGGAGGACGACGTATGCCGAGCAGAAAGACCACCCGTGCCGCGAAGGCCAACGCTGCCAGGATGCCCAGCATTCCCAGGGAGCTGCTGGACCAGATCGAGAAGCAGGGTCCGATGACGGCCGAGACCATCCAGCAGGCCTCGATGGCGTTCAAGAAGGCGCTGATCGAGCGTGCCATGAGCGGGGAGCTGTCCCATCACTTGGGCTATGGCCGCGGGCAGGACAAGCCCAAAGAGGCCACCAATCACCGGAACGGCAAGAGCGCCAAGACGGTGCTGACCGAGGACGGGCCGCTGCGTATCGAGGTGCCCCGGGACCGTGAGGGCAGCTTCGAGCCGATCCTGATTCCGAAGCATGAGCGGCGCTTCAAGGGCTTCGATGAGCGGATCGTGGCCATGTACGCTCGGGGCATGACGGTACGGGAGATCCAGGGCTTGCTGATGGAGCAATACGGCACCGAGGTCAGCGCCGAGTTCATCAGCTCC
Organism: uncultured Lautropia sp.; assembly: GCA_938046755.1. Lineage (GTDB taxonomy): Bacteria > Pseudomonadota > Gammaproteobacteria > Burkholderiales > Burkholderiaceae_E > Lautropia. Next base: position 20,096 of record CALIXC010000046.1, read on the forward strand.
GTGACCGATGAGGTCATGGAGGAGGTCCAGGCCTGGCAATCCCGGCCGCTGGAGACCATGTACCCGGTGGTGTTCTTCGATGCGTTGCGGGTCAAGATCCGGGAAAGCGGCGTGGTGCGCAACAAGGCAGTGTACCTGGCGCTGGGCATCCTGCCCGATGGCAGCCGCGACGTGCTGGGTCTTTGGATCGAGAACACCGAAGGTGCACGTTTCTGGATGAAGGTTTTCAACGATCTGCGCAACCGGGGCGTGGCCGATATCCTGATTGCTGTGACCGATGGCCTCAAGGGGATTGCCGAGGCGCTGGAGGCGGTATTTCCGGCCACGACGCTGCAGACCTGCATCGTGCACCTGATCCGCAACAGCCTGGAGTACGCCAGCTGGAAGGAGCGCAGGGAGCTGGCTGCAGCGCTCAAGCCCATCTACACGGCCGTCGACGCGCAGGCCGCCGAGGCCGAGCTGACGGCCTTCGAGCAAGGTCCCTGGGGTGAGCGCTACCCGACCGTGGCCCAGGCCTGGCGCCGGGCTTGGGATCGGGTGGTGCCGTTCTTTGCCTTTGCGCCACAGGTGCGCAAGCTCATCTACACCACCAACGCCATCGAGAGTCTGCACAGCCAGCTACGCAAGATCATCAGGACGCGGGGACACTTTCCCAGCGATGAGGCTGCCACCAAGCTGATGTGGCTGGCGCTGCGCAACATCATGGTTGACAGTGGTCGCAGCGTGCGCGAATGGCGCCAGGCCATGAACCAGTTTGCGATTGCCTTCGGTGATCGCTTCACGCGCTACGTTGTGTGAGAATCAATCGCCGGCTACCCCACCATGGTGGGGTAGCCATTCAGGCCCCGCACACAAAATTTCGGATACTCCCCCGCGAAACTGGCCAAGCGTCGCGCCCTTGGCGTACGCGATACACTCATCTCCCAAGGTATCCTGGCGCAACGCATCATTCTGCGCAAACCCGAGCAGACCACTGGCTCCGGCAACAACGTAGAAGCCCGCCGCGTCGAACTACTGCTGCTCGACTGACATAGGAATTTCCCAGCCCTACCCCCAGCCACTAGACCTTCCCTATCCCAGGACAGTCCAGCGGCCAGCGAGGTTGGACCCACCTCCAGGGGAAAACACCCGATCCGCATCGCGGTACCAGGTGTTTTTCTTAGTGTGTCAGCGCCTCAAGCCGCCTTTTCTGCCTCGTCCGCCTCCAGAACCGCCGTACCGTCACGCAACGGGCGACGCAATACCTTACCCACATCGCTCTTGGGCAAACTCTTCACAAAAGCCACGATCCGAGGACGCTTGTAGCCCGTCAGACGCTCCTTGCAATACGCCAACAGCGCCTCACACGTCAGCGTCCTGTCTTGACGCACCACGAAGATCTTCACTGCCTGTCCGGAGTGTTCATCCGGTACCCCGACTGCAGCGCATTCCTTCACCGCCGGGTGGCTGCAAATCACATCCTCCACTTCATTGCAGTAGACATTGAATCCCGACACCAGGATCATGTCCTTCTTTCGGTCCAGCAAGCGCAAATAACCGCGCTCATCCATCACACCGATATCCCCGGTCCTCAGAAAACCATCCGGCGTCATGACCGCGCGCGTGTCCTCGGCATGCCGCCAATAGCCAGCCATCACCTGCGGACCGCGCACCACCACCTCTCCTGGTTGCCCCCATGGAAGGGGGCGCAGTTCATTATCCCGGATCCCGATCTCGGTCGAAGGCAACGGCATCCCCACCGTCCCATCATGCGCCATCGTGTTTGTCGGAGAACAGACCACCATCGGTGACGCCTCCGTCAAACCATACCCCTCACAGACCGGACACCCCGTCACCGTCTCCCAGCGCTGTGCCACCGCCTTCGGCACAGCCATTCCTCCAGCAAGCGAGATCCGCAAGTTCGAGAAATCCAGCCCTCGAAACAATTCATGGCTTGCCAGCATGTCATAGAGCGTGCTTACCCCCGGGAACACCACCGGACGATGAGGTCGAAGTGCCTTCACCAACCCCTTCACATCACGCGGATTGGGGATCAGGATCAGCTTGCCCCCCAGCTGCATGTTCACCAGCAGGCAGATCGACAGCGCATAGATATGATAGAGCGGTAACGCCCCCACGAACACCGGCGCCCCCCCCGGCGTCGGCTTTCCAGGCTGATCCATCGCCGGGTGGAACCACGCACAGCCTTGCAACACATTCGCTACCATATTGCGGTGCGTCAACATCGCCCCCCGCGACACACCCGTCGTTCCGCCCGTGTACTGCAAAAAGGCGAGATCCGCCCCCTCCAGTCGGGGCGGCACGAACGGCAGTCCCTTGCCCTGCCGCATCACCTCTGCAAACCGGACTGCCCCAAACAACCTGAAAGGGGGCACCATCCGTCGCATATGGCGGAGCCACATATTCACCCCCCAGCCCTTCAGCCCCCCAAGCAAATCCCCCATCGAGGCCAGAACCACCCGTCGAACCAGTTCCTCTGGACCGACCTTCTCCACCGTATGCGCAAAGTTCTCCAGCACCACCAGCACATCCACACTGGCGTCCCGCAGCTGGTTCCCCAGCTCCCGCGGTGTATAGAGCGGATTGACATTCACCGCCGCCATCCCCGCCCGCAGCGTCCCCAGCAACGACACCACATAGGCATGACAGTTGGGCATCATCAGCCCCACACGTGCACCCTTCGGCAACCCTAACGATTCAAGCCATGCCCCAAATCGCATGGACAGCCGGTCCAGATCCCCGTAAGTCAACGTGCGACCCAGACAGACCACCGCCTCCTGCCCCGCATGCCGGACCATAGCCTCCTCCAGCAAATGCGCCAGCGAACGATAGCTGTCCGGGTCGATGTCCGCAGGAACCCCGCATGGGTAATGCGTCAACCAGACACGCTCCACCACCAAGCCCCCTCAGACCACACCACACACCGTCACACACCCTGACATCGACCGCCTGGAAAAAACACATAGTTCCTCCTGTCAGACGTCATGGTATGCCCTCACACACAAAATTCCGGATAGGCTCC
>CALIXC010000047.1 GCA_938046755.1 uncultured Lautropia sp.
CCTTCTACGGCTACTGTTGCGGCTTCGGCCGTCTGGTGTGCCTGATGGATGCCGACGATATTGATGCCTATGTGGCCGGCAAGAATGGTGCATCGGGCTACATTGCCGATCTTCTGGGGGGTACGAACGCCGTCACCAACGAGACCGAATGGCCGACGATGAGCTGGGAAAGCATCATCGCCACCCATCCGGACGTGATCGTGGTGGCCAGCCTGGATCGCAACCGCTGGGAGCTGGACAAGCCTCAGGCCAAGATCGCGTTCCTTACGTCCGATACTGCTACCCGTGAAATGCCGGCAGTGAAGAGCGGGCGGCTGATCGTGATGGATGGTTCTGCCATGAATCCGTCGGTGCGCACCATCTACGGGGCCGAGCAGGTGGCCAGGGCGCTGCAGGATCAGGCGGCTTCACAGGCAAGCGGTGCATCGTCGAAGGTACCCGGCTCGAAGAAATCCGGCGCTTCTTCGGGCAAGTCTGAAGCCCGTTGATGCGCACGCTGGCCCTATGGAGCACGCTGCTGGCCGCGGCGCTGCTCGTCATCGCCCTGGTCGTTGGTGTGAGCGTCGGCATCGGAGATCTGCCCATTCCACTGTCGACGACCGGACATGCCATCACCAACCGGCTGGGCTGGACGCAGGTCGACATCAGTCGCATCCATGAGACGGTGATCTGGGACTATCGACTTTCCCGCGCACTGGCCGCCACCTTCTGTGGCGCCGGGCTGGCGCTTTCCGGAGCGGTGATGCAGGCGTTGCTGCGCAACCCGCTTGCTGAACCCTACGTGCTGGGCATATCCGCAGGAGCATCCACTGGTGCGGTGCTCATCGTCATCCTTGGCATGGGTGTGGGTGTTGTTGGCCTGTCGGTGGGCGCCTTCGCCGGCGCATTTGCAGCATTCTTCTTTGTGGCGCTCCTGTCCAACGCCATGCGCAGCGGTCCGGATCGCACCATCCTGGCCGGTGTGGCTGCCTCGCAGCTTTTCAACGCCGTGACTGCCTACATTGTTACCACGGCTGCCAACGCCCAGCAGGCACGCGACGTGATGTTCTGGCTGCTGGGAAGCTTCGGCGGCGTACGGTGGCCCGAGTTCGCTTTGCTGGCGCTGGTCATCTCGGCGGGCCTGGTGGGGTGCCTGATGTATGCGCGTGTGCTGGATGCCTTCGCATTCGGTGATGAAGCGGCATCGGCACTGGGCGTCAATGTCACCGCTGCACGGCTGGTGCTGTTCGCGCTCACTGCACTGATGACGGCCACCATCGTCAGCATGGTGGGGTCCATCGGCTTCGTGGGCCTGGTGGTGCCGCACGCCGCGCGCTACGTGGTGGGGCCATTGCATGCGCGATTGCTGCCAGCATGCGCGCTGGCCGGTGCCGTCTTCATGGTGCTGGCTGATATCGGCTCGCGCGTTCTGGTGGATCAACAGGTCCTGCCGGTGGGGGTCGTCACGGCGCTCGTGGGCGTGCCGTTCTTCTCGGTCGTGCTTTACCGAATGCAGCGTGCTGCATGAATCCTCATGAATCCATGAACCTGCCGATGACTGAAGCCTTTGAAGAAAGCGCAGACACCGCAAGAGGACAGGCTCACGTGGTCAGCATCACGGCCGAGAACCTGGTCTGGAAGATCGGCCGCAGGACGGTGGTCGATGGTGTGTCCTTCCAGGTGACACAGGGGCAGACGCTGGGTCTGCTGGGCCCGAACGGTTCCGGCAAGACGTCGCTGCTGCGCCTTCTGGCTGGCTTGAGAAAGCCCTTTTCCGGTCGGGTGCTGCTCGATGATCAGGATATTCAACGCATGCCACGGCGACGGCTGGCGCAGCGCGTGGCTTTCGTGGAGCAACATGCCAGCACCACGGCCAATCTGCGTGTCATCGATGTGGTGAAACTGGGGCGATTTCCGCACCGCAGCTTTCTGTCGGGCTGGACACAGGCGGATGAAAACGCTGTCGAACGTGCCATGGCACATACTGGCATCGACCACAAGCGTCTGGACGGCTGGCAGAACATGTCCGGTGGCGAACGTCAGCGTGCCCACATCGCGCGAGCCCTGGCGCAGGAACCGAAGGAACTCTTCCTGGACGAGCCCACCAACCATCTGGACATCCAGCATCAGGTGAGTCTGATGCGTCTGGTGGCGGCATTGCCCATCACCAGCATCATTGCGCTACATGATCTGAACCATGCCGCCATGTTCTGCGATGCGCTGATCGTGATGCAGCAGGGCAAGATCGTCGCGCATGGCACCCCGACCGATGTGCTGACCGAAGCGCTTCTGCGCGACGTGTTCCGTGTCGAAGTCCGCGTGACGGCTTCTCCCTTTCACGCGGGGCCGCACATCCACATCCTGCGGGAGGTGGTGCGCGGCATCCCTTCGCCGGAGAATGGCTGAGGTAGCCTTACTTCGCTGCGGTACCCGCGTAGGCCTTTGCGGAGTAGTGGATCAGCCCGGACTCGCCGGCATAGGGGGCACGGTCTTCCACCACGTACTGGTCTACGAAGTTCAGCTTGTCGCCGCGTTTCCAGTTCTGGGGCACTGACCACGCCGTGCAATGCAGGCGGCGAACGTGGGTGGTGTTGCCGTTCCAGCACAGCTTCGCAACGCCTTCGTCACCCTTCAGCAGCATCAGCTGGTCATTGTGGCCGGCGGCATCGGCCCACTGTACCAGCGTGCCATAGGGCACTTCCGAGGTCAGCTTGGCCGAGAAGGGCTTGTCCGTGGAGAGGGAAGATTCCACGGGAGCAGGCACGTTGTCGACGCGCCCGCCGCCGGGCTTCGCCGGATCGAATCTGGCCGAAACCTGGATCTGTGCACCCACGCTGAAGCCGTCAGCCGTCACTTCCAGGGGGACCTTGGCCGTCCAATAGTTGAAGCGGCGCTGCGTCATGCTGGTGTTGTTGTAGTAATACGGCGTGCTGTATTCGTTGATGGTGTGCTTGCCGGCGGCGGCGGGCTGGTAGGCCGTATGGGTGCTGGAACATGAAGCGTCGAACATCCAGCTGCTTGGCCATGTCGGCGCATCCGGCCGTCTGACATAGTTGCTGGGTTCCAGGATCACATCCGTCTTGATCTCCGGATACTGGTCCGAGACCGCCTTGTCGGCGCGGGGGCCATCCAGTCCGGAGGCCAGAACGGCCATGGCGCAGGCCTTCTGATCGAGCATGGTCAGCAGCACGTCGCCGCGCACGCTGTCGTTGGAGATGGGCGCCGAGGCCGGTGTGCCTTCGCGAGGCTGGCTGGCCTGGGTGGCAGCGGCTGCAGCAGGGTCCCGGGCGGCCGCGCTGTCACCGGCAGCGGGTGACACATCCTTCGTGGCCAGCCCGCTGGGGTTCGCCATATCTGGCAGGGATTTGGCTGCAGTGTCACTGTCTGTCGAATCGGAGCTGCCACCGCAGGCGGCCAGTGCGGTCAACAGCGCAGCGGCCGTCAGGGAAAGACGAAGATCAGGTCGGTTCATGAGGATCTCCCGGCAAATAGCCTAGATGCGTTAGTGGAACCTGATGCCGTGGCGGTATGTGGCGCATGCCGGGCAGATAGACACCATCGGGTGCAGAGCGGGCTGCCTGGCAGGCCCGTCGGTCAAACGACCTTGAAAGGGTTTCAGGACCGCCGACGGCACCTGCATGGTGGGGAAGGAAATTGCCGGAAATATTACGGTGCAACGATATTTGAAAATTACTGAAACTAGTTGTATTGGATACCTGACACCCATGGTTTCCGGGGTTGCGGCTTGTCAGGGTGAGGGTTGCAGGGGAACACACGTCATGGATGTCGGCGAACACCGACCGGGAGCCGGGTTGCAGTCCACCGATTCTCTGCTACCCGGACTTCCGGCCCGTGTCGCCGGATGGACGTATCAGATGATCATTCGCTGCGGTCGTTGAAATAGATCATCCCACCTTCACCCGCGTAGGGCGCGCGATCCTCGATCACGTAATGACCATCGGACTTCAGCGTCTGGCCTCGCTTCCAGCCGGCGGGTGCAGACCATGTACCGCAATGCAGACGCCGCACGATGTCGGTGTTGGTGTTCCAGCACAGCTTGGCCTGACCTTCGTTGCCCTTCAGCAGCATCATCTGGTAATTCTGCCTGCCGCCATCAGTCCATTGCATCAGAACCCCATAGGGAACGGCTGAGGTCAGCTTGGCAGAAAACGGCTTGGTCGTCTTCATGAAGGTTTCGATTCCCTTCTGGTCGGTGCCGGCTGCGGAACCCGACCGGGTATCGACTTGCCGGACTGTCTGGACTTCTGTGCCCAGGCTGAAACCGTCACGAGTGATGGTGAGAGGCGTGCTTGCGGACCAGTGGTTGAATCCACGTGCAAAGACGTAGCCGTAATAGAACGGTGCAACCGTTTCGACCACTTTGTAAGAGCCTTCCTTGGGCTGCGTATACTTGAAATAGGCGGAGCATGTGGGTCGGAAAGTGAACGATGGCGGTATCGGACCCTTTTCCGGATCCTCGACGTAATTCGTCGGAGCAAGGGTGTTATCGGCGTTGATGTCGGGATACAGGGACGCCAGAGCTTCATCAGCCCTCTTGCCGTCCACACCGGTGGATTGATGGACCGGTCCGCAGGTCCACTGGTCCAGCATGGTCAGCAGTACATCGCCGCGTACGCTGTCATTCGAGATGGGGGGCGTGTTGGCATTGCCCGCGCGGGGCACGCTCGATACCGAGGCCTCGGCGCCGGTGGCCTGTTCGATCGTCTGGCCAAAGGCCGAGCCATGTGTGGCTGCGGCCGTCATGAGCAGCATCAGGGCGGCTGCCGTCGGTGACATGCGATGTATCGTTTTCCGGTTGGTCTTCATGGTGCTTATCTCCTGAATGAAGCTGGGTTGAAGGTGAACGAGGCCTGCGGAAGGATAGGCCGGATGCTCGTTGGCACATCCGTCGACCTCGTCGTGATGCGTTTATTGCCTTGTTGCTGGCCGGATCAGAGAGCCTTCACTGGCCTTTCGCCTTGGACGTGTAATAGATCAGCCCTTTTTCATCCTTGAAGGATGTACGGTCTTCGATCACATACTGGTCCAGTAGCTTGATGGTCTGTCCGCGCTTCCATCCGGCGGGCACGCTCCATGTCGAGCAATGCAGGCGACGGGCGGCGTCCAGGTTGGCGTTCCAGCACAGTTTGGCTTCACCCTCGTTGCCCTTGAGAAGCATCAGTCGATAGTCGTGTTTCTTGTCGTCCTTCCACACGGCCAGCATGCCGTAGGGGATTTCTGAAGTCAGCTTGACAGACAGGGGGATGGTCATCTTCAGCTGGAGATTCTCAGTCGGCCAGTCCCTTTTCCATCGATTGAGTGGCTCATCGGGTTGACGCTTGTCGTCAGAGATGTAGAAACGATCGCGCCGCGTCTCTGCCTTGATCGTTTCGCTCAGACTGAATCCGTCGGCGGTGATAGTGAGTGGGATCTGCGCATCCAGTACATTCAAACCATGCTCCGGAAGCACCAAGTTGGCAGACGATGGGTCGTCGTACTGAGGGTAGGACGGATACGATGGGGCACTGCGTTCATGAACAGTATGGCTGCCTGCAGGGGCGGCCCGGTATCCGAATCCCTGGACACAATCGGCATCGGTGCTGAGCACGTTAAGCGGGCCTCCTGCCTGATTCTGCGGATCATTGTTGACATAGTTGCTCGGATCCAGCGCCACGCCGGCTACGGCCTTTGGATACTGTCTCTGCTGGGCGTCGGTGGCTCGGCCACCGTTCACTCCTGTGGACAGGATGACGGGTGAGCACGCCGCCTGGTCCAGCATCGTCAGCAGCACGTCCCCACGCACGCTGTCGTTCGAGATCGGCTTCGAGGCTGCCGTGCCGGCCCGGGGCTGGCTCATCACGGTGGCTTCGGCACCGGCAGCGGCCTGAACGGTCGTCTGGGCGACGGCGGCATCATGGCCTGCGGCTGTGGCCAGCAGCAGTGTCAGGGAGGCTGCCGCCGGGGTGATGGGGGGCATCATTTGCTTGCGCATGGATCTTCTCCTGGTTGGGGCAGGACGAACCGACGACCGGAGATTGACCTTTGTGGCAGCCGGCTCTCCTGCTTTTCATCACGGTGCCGCTTCCATGACCATCCTTTGACGCATCCTGCCGGACGGAGCCATCTGTCGGCAGGGCGAATCGTCGGGTCGGCTTCGTGCAACCGCAGGTACCATGCTAGCTAGCGATCCCTGCTGCGCGTGTCTTTGGCTTGTGATGAGTGCAAACTTCCCGAACGGGATAATGATCCGGGCTGGACAGGGAAAATCGGTTATGGCCCGCCAGCCGACGTAATATCGGGACGGCACTTTGTAGGCGACTGTCTGTTACGGGGAGAATCAGGCTTGCCGAGTGAGACCAGACAGAAAAAACGCCCCGGCATGCGGGGCGTTCTGGCGCTGTCCTTTCGGGGCCTGCGTGAGGCCAGGGATGATGCAGTAAGAGTGGGTATCGCCGCTTACGGCTCTGACCTCACGACCGCCATGACGGCACTATCATCTGCCGGCTGCAGCTGGCATTGCATTGTGGCCTCAGGGCTGCTGCTGCACCGCTGTGCGGAAATAGCGCACGCCACGCTCGTTCGGATAGACGGTGCGGTCATCGACGATGTACTGGTCGACTTCCTTCAGCTCCTGGCCGCGTTTCCAGTTGGCGGGCACCTGCCACACTTGGCATTGCAGTCGCTTCACGATCTGCATATTGATGTTCCAGCACAGCTTGGCCTGATCGGTCTGGCCGGGCAGCAGCATCAGCTGCACCGTGCTCTGGCCCGAGCGCCACTGTTTCAGCACGTTGGAAAACGCCACTGTGTCGGACAGCTTGAAGGCGAAGGCGCTGTCGGCCTTGAGCGTGGCGTCCTCATTCTCCGGCTTCAGGGTGGCCTGCACGTTTTCCGGGTAGGGGTTCCGGTCACGCTGAGCACTGGCTGCCATGTTGGCCGAGAGTGAGGCGCCGCTGGCCGTGACGGTGAGCTGCGGCGTGAGCGCGATGTTGTTGAAGCCCTTGTTCAGGTTCACCGGTTGGGTGCGACTGAAGGCGTAGGAAGCCACGTTCAGCGTGTAGGTGCCCGGCTTGGCCGGCTGGTACAGGAACGCGTTGCAGGGCCGGCTCAGGAAGATGGCGCCGTTGGGCGGCCACTTGAAATCCGGGTTGGCCTTGTAGGTGGACGGATCCAGGCTGAACTGGATCTTGGCGTCCGACACTTCGTTCTGCGAACGTGGATAGGCCGGGCCGTCCACGGCGCTGGTTTCGGACGGATCCTGATTGCAGGGCACCTGATCCAGCATCGTCATCAGCACATCGCCGCGTACGCCGGCCGAGGAAATGAGTGGTGTGGCTGGGCGGGCAGAGCCGTTACCTGTGGTTCGGGTTGTGCCCGTTGCGGTTGTCGTGCCGGTCTTGGCTGGGGAGCCTGTCGCGGCCGTCGAGCTCGTCGTCGTACCCGTGCTGGTAGTGCTGGCAGCGGAGGGTTGCGGGCTGGAGGAAACTGCCCGCAGGTCCGAATCACTACCACCGCTGTCACTGCCACAGGCAGTCAGCAGCAGGGAAAGTGCGGCGGCCGTCAGCGGGGCTCCAAGTCGATATGTCTGCATCATGAACCTCCTTTCGTCGAACACGGCAGCGGCGATCGGGACATACTGCGTCCCGTCAACGCCTTTAAGGACAGGATACGAGGAACACCGGCAGCAGATCGAAAACAATGCGTATGCTTGGGCAAAAGCACATCAAATCGTCAGTGATCGGAAATGACTGTTACAAATTTCGGGGCTCTTGTGGCGTGTCTGCAGCAATGAATTCATGTGGGGGACGTATGGATGCCTGCATGCAAAAACCGCCTGCCGGCAAAGGCCAGACAGGCGGTCCGGGGCCTGCGTGCGCCGCAGGCATGGATCAGGGCTGACGTGATCAGTCGTTGCCGGCACGCCAGTAGGCCATGCCCTTCTCACCCTCGTAGGTGCTGCGATCGTCCGCCACGTACTGCTGCACCTTCATCAGCGTACCCTGACGGAAGTTGGTGGGCACGTTCCAGACGGTACAGTGCAGACGTTTCACGTGCTGCAGGTTGGTGTTCCAGCACAGCTTGGCCTGGCCAGGCTGCTCGCCGCGCACTAGCATGATCTGGTGGGAGAAGTCGCCTTCCTTCCATTCCTTCAGAACGCCGAAGGGCACCAGGGCGCCGTTGCGGATGGTCAGGTCGCTGTCGGCCGTCCACTCATACTGTTTCGCTTCCGGTTCTTGGGCTTCCGGATGGGCCTCGGCATAGGCGCGGCCCGGATCCTGCTTCTCAGTCAGGTGCACGGCATTGCTGATGCTGAACTCATCGTTGCTGACCCGCAGCGACAGTCGAGCGCTGAAGTAATGGAAGCCGCGTTTTACTGTGGCTGGCGTGAAGCGATAGACCGGGTTGCTGTCCTGGTGAATCACATAGGTGGTGCCGGGACGGGCTGGCGCGTACATCTGGTCGTCGCTGCAGATGGCATTGGGCGCATGCGACGGATTACCGTCGACGCCAGGGCGGCGCACGTAGTTGCTGCCCGTCTCGTTATTGCCGGGTTGTGCCAGCGTGGTGCCGAAGACGGTCTCGGGGGTGTCGTCCTGGGCTTCGGGCACCGGGTTGCCATAGGGGGCAAACGACAGCACACCGAAGTTGTCGCACGGCCGCTGGTCCAGCATGCTCAGCAGCACTTCACCACGCACGCCCTGGGTCGACAGTGCAGCCACGGCGTTGGGGGTGGTGGCCTGGTCGATGTCGATGGGCGTGGTCTGGCTGCGGCCGGCTCGGTCGTCGTCAGGCGTGACCGTCGGGGCAGCAGGGTTGGTAGGCGACGTGGCCGGGGTGGATGCCACATTGTTGCTGGTGCCCGGATTGGTGGCGCTGACGGCGCCGGCGATGGGGTCGAGGTGCGTCGGGGCTTGCGGGCTGGCCGACACGGCCTTGCCTTCCGTACCGCCACCACCACCGCCTCCGCAGGCAGCCAGCAGCAGCGCCAGTGCAGCGGCCGTCATTGGAACACGGAACCTGTTCTTCATCATGATTGTTCTCCCGGGCTGTATGAGCGGCGCATCCAGGAGCCTGGGGCTTTTGGCCTGTCCATGCTCTCGAGCGCCGAGGTGATGCCCGGGAGCATAGAGACAGGTTGGGGAACAGGGGAGGTTGCCACGGCAGCAGCCGATGATACGGTGGCAGGCCGGGGCTGGACGGTGGGCGGGTGTGGTGGCAGGCCCACGCGACTGTGGCGCGTGGAGAGGAAATTTCCCGGTTTATTCGCCTGCCAGATGAAGGGCCCGGTCAATCAGTTTCTGTGAAAGACGGTAGCCGTTACCTTGGATGAGTTGCAGGAGAGGAGCGACTTCCCCGATAACGCCAAGTTGCTTGGCCTGAAGGAGTACGCCAAGTGTGCCGATGACGAGTATGTTGTGATGAGCAGCGCTTTTTCTTCCCTTGCGTTCGTCCATCAGTACGCAGCAAGACATCTGTCTGGCCAGGCTCAAGGCCTGGGCCTCACCTTCGTCCAAGTGAGGCACAACGGATTGGTAGAACGGATCCATGCTGTCCGGATGGACGTCAATATGCACTGCTGCGAATGCTGCAATGTTTCTGGCGCCTGGTCTTGTCAGGTCAGCTGTGGTCTCATCCAGGACGGTCTGTGGAATATGGACGCTGTCGAACAGCACGGTCAGGAGTTCCAGCTGATGGCAGCATGCAAGCGCGATCAATGGTCCTGCATCGGAGACGATGACCGAACGTCTCATGGCTTGACATTGAATAGTGCCAGTTCCTGGCTGAGATCGGCCGGGTCGTAATCCACCACGTCGATGCCTTGTTGGCTGAGGTAGGCAAGGAATTCTGCCAGACTCATCCGGGCCAGCCGAGCAGCTTTGCCTGTTGTGATTTCCCCGTTCTTGAAGAGGCTGACGGCCAAGGCGACGTGGACGCCTTCTTTCAGAAGCTCATCCGTGAAAGGAACGCTGACGAACAGGGGCTGCCCATGACGGGTGACAAGCGCCAGCCGTCCGGCTTCCGCTTCTCGACTGAGTTCGCCCGAACGTTCCCTCAGGTCACGAATGGAGAAGGTCTGCATAATGCCTCCAAGAGTGTGTCTACATCCTGGGGGACATTGTGTCCAAAGTCAAGCAGGGCGGGTTTGGTATCTAGTCTTGGGACCGGATGAAGGCTGCCTGATGTGGGTTGCTGTCAGGAACGAAGCGACGTTTTGAAAGAATGGATGGGACACTTTGCCAGACTGGTGATAGGTGCTTGTTCCGGCCTATCGACGGTAGGCCGGGAACCTTTTATTTTAACAAGAAGGGCTCAACTGTCGCTTCCGGTACGCCAATAAAGCAGGCCGGACTCTCCAGGGTAGGTCGAGCGGTCATCCACGATGTACTGACCGTCATCCTTGAGTTCCATGCTCCGCTTCCAGTTTTCGGGCACAGTCCAGATGGTGCAGTGCAGCCGCTTTACGTATTTCATGTCGGTGTTGAAGCACAGCTTGGCTTGGTTCGAGTGAGCACCCGGCAGCAGCAGCATCCGTGTGGTCATGGTGTAGGGTTTTTCGTCATTGGATGTGTCCGTCCATGTCGACAGGACGCCGAACGGCACACGGCTGTTCATCCCTATGGTCTTGCTGCTCTCGGATTTTCCGAAGCTGAGCTCCTCGCTGGGCTCTCCGTTCGGATTCTGGTCT
>CALIXC010000048.1 GCA_938046755.1 uncultured Lautropia sp.
TGCCGGATGCCGGATGCCGGATGCCGGATGCCGGATGCCGGATGCCGGATGCCGGATGCCGGATGCCGGCAGGCATGATGTGACAGATGGTGAGACGGGAGCTCCCGCAAGGCGCGGCCGCTTGATTCCGGGCGGCTGTGTCATCATCTGAAGGGTTGACCACGTTGTGACTTCCCGCCGACCACGGAGAGCCCCCCGCCATGCCGCCGTACACCTACGAGAACGCCACCACCATCGAGACCCAGCGTGAAGCCGCCTTCCGACGCACAGCCATGTTCGACTACTGGCTGCACATCATCGGCGCCATCTTCTCGCTGGGCCTGCTGTCGCTGGTGGCGCTGATCATCAACTACATCCAGCGCCCCTCCGCCCGTGGCTCCATCTATGAAAGCCACTTCACCTGGATGATCCGCACCTGCTGGTGGACGATCCTCTGGATCTGCATCTTCGGCACGCTGGGCTTCGTCACCTTCGGGCTGCTGTCGTTCCTGGCGCTCATTCCCTTCATCTGGTTCCTGTACCGGATGATCAAGGGGCTGCTGCGGGCCAACGCCTACCAGCCGATGCTGTACTGACCCGTCCCGCACGTCCTCTGCCACCTGCCGCTGCGCGCCGCGTGCAGGCCGTTGCGCTGGAGCCGGCATTATTTCCATGACAGGGTCGGCCAATCTGCCTATCCTGCTCATCACCTGGAACGCGGCCCCGCCCCGCATGACTCTAGCCCCGTTCCGGCGCTTGCCAGACCGACTCGTGCCCGGACCTGCCATGAACGCCCTCACGGACGCCTCCGCCTCCTTCCACACCACCCCGCACGTGCACCGTGCCCGTCCGGTCACCCGTTCCGTGGAGGACGAAACCCGCAGTGCTTCGCTGCGGACGATGACTATAGCCTGCTACATCGTCGCCATCGGCGGCCTGCTACTGAGCGCAGGCCTGCTGTCCATCGCGGCGGTGATCGGGGCCTATCTGCAGCGGGCCGACGCACGCGGCACGCCCTATGAAAGCCACTGCAGCTGGATGATCCGCACCGGATGGGTCACGCTGGGCGTGCTGGCACTGGCCTTTGCACCGGTGATGGTCGGATCCTTCCCGATGCTCCAGTCCACGGGCGTGGACCCGGCCTCGATGGGCGCCATGGCTGCCATCAACGATGGCAGCAGCCTGGGGGCCTCCCTGGTCTGGCTGGGGTGGCTCATCGCCATCCCCGTGGCCATGGCGGTCTCGGTCTGGTTCCTGTACCGGATGATCAAGGGCCTGCTGCTGGCCAACGACAAGCAGGCAATCTGAGGCCCCGTCAGGGTTCAGGCCGCCTCGGCCGCTTTCTTCTCGGATGCGCCCTCACGCCCGGGACGGGTAATGGCGGTGGCCTTGAGCGTATTCCGCACTGAAGCGCCCTCCTCGTGGGTGTCCGGTGCCATCTCGGGCATCTCGATGCGCTCGTCGGTCACGCCACCGACCAGCAGACGCTGCTCCATCCATTCGATCCAGTGCATGACCGGGGTCTGCGTGCCGCCGCCCAGGTGTCCGATGCAGCCGACGTTGGCGGACAGGATCACTTCGGGCTGGTGGCGTTCCAGGTTGGAAAGCTTGCGGCTGCGCAGCTTCTGGGACAGCTCGGGCTGCAGTACCGAGTAGGCGCCGGCCGAACCGCAGCACAGATGCGACTCCTGGATGGGCTGCAGCTCTGCCCCCCAGGTGGTAAGCATGGCTTCCACCACGCCGCGGATCTTCTGGGCGTGCTGCAGCGTGCAGGGCGGGTGGAAGACCAGTCGCTGCGTGGGTAGCGCCGTCTTCGGCCTGCGGGAACCCAGCTCGCGGGCCAGCCACTCGCTCAGGTCAAAGGTCATGGCCGAGATGCGGGCAGCCTTCTCGGCATAGGCGGGCTCCAGCCGCATCAGGTAGCCATAGTCCTTCACCATGGCGGAACAGCCCGAGATGTTGATGACGATGGCTTCGAGCCCCTGCTCGATGTGCGGCCACCAGGCATCGATGTTGCGGCGCACGTCGGCCAGGCCGCCCACCTCATCATCCATGTGATAGGGCAGCGAGCCACAGCAGCCGGACTTGCGTTCGATGATGGCCTGGATGCCCAGCCGGTCCAGCACGCGGGCCGTGGCCTTGTCCACCGCCGGCAGCATGCCTTCCTGCACGCAATTGTTCAGCATGAGGATCTTGCGGACATGGGTCTGCGTGGGCCACTTGCCGATTGGCACGTGCACGCGCGGAATCTTGGCCTGCAGTGCAGCCGGCAGGAGGGGACGGACCACGCGAGCGATCTTCATCAGGCTGTCGAACAGCGGCTTGTGGCTGATGAGCCGATGCAGCACGCTGCGACCGATGGCCTCGCCGCGCGGACGACGCACCTCGAAGGCCACGACGCGACGGCCAATGTCAAGCAGCCGCGAGTAATGCACGCCCGACGGACAGGTGCTCTCGCAGTTGCGACAGGTCAGGCAACGGTCCAGATGGCGCAGCGTGGACAGCGTGGGCGTGGCGCCTTCCAGCACCTGCTTCATCAGGTAGATGCGCCCGCGCGGGCTGTCCTGCTCGTCACCCAGGATCTGATAGGTGGGACAGGTGGCCGTGCAGAAGCCGCAATGCACGCAGGCCCGCAGGATGCGTTCGGCCACTTCGCCATCCGGCGTGTTCAGGAAGCGCTCGGCAAGATGGGTTTCCATGATGGTCTGAATGCAAAAAGAATTCGGTGGGCCCAGGCCCGTCGCATGAGGCTCAGAGGCCCGGGTACATCCGGCCGTGGTTGATCAGCCCGCGCGGATCGAAGGCCTGCTTCAGCCGCTGGTGGATCTGCAGGTTGACCGGCGCCAGCGGGTGGAATCGCAGCACGTCGCCATGTGCTTCGTCAGCCCGGAACAGCGTGGCCGTTCCGCCCAGCGCCGCGATCCGCTCGCGCAGGGCCTGCGCGGCGGTCTCGGGCTCAGCAGGCGCCGTTCTGCTCAGGACAACGAGCGCTTCGGCCGACGGCCGGTACCAGCGCAGCGCCCCGCCCCACTCCACAAGCTGCGTGCCGGGAAGATCGATGGGGCCGGTGGCGGCCGGAACGGACAGGCGCCACAGGGGGGCGTGGCGCTCGGCCTCACCCTCCGCCGCGTCTTGCGCCGCAAAGAACGCATGCCGATGGTCGCGCAGCGACGCCCAGAATGCCGCAGCGGCCTCGTCCTGCATCAGCTCGCCGCCCAGCTCCTGGCGGGCAGAGTCCACGGCACGGCGTGCACCGCACAGACGCACGTACAGCATGCCGTCATGCCAGCAGGTGGCGCCCAGCGGCAGCGGCTTGCCGCCCCAGCGGTTGCAGGCCGTGATGGCCTCGGCCTGGCTCATCGGCAGCATCAGCGTCTGGTCGGCGCGCGGCATGGGCAGCACCTTCAGCGATACCTCGGAAATGAGCCCCAGGATGCCCATCGAGCCGGTCAGCAGCCGCGAGAAGTCGTAGCCCGCCACGTTCTTCATCACCTCGCCGCCAAAGCGCATCACCCGGCCATCGGCGCTGACCAGCACCGTGCCCAGGATGAAGTCGCGCACGGCTCCGGCCGAGGTGCGGCGCGGTCCCGACAGACCGGTGGCCACCACACCACCAATGGTGCGGCCCGGGGCAAAGCGCAGGCGGGTCGAACG
>CALIXC010000049.1 GCA_938046755.1 uncultured Lautropia sp.
AGGGCGCAAAGGCGAAGATCTCGCGGCCGCCATCCTTGGCCGGATCGGGATTGGCATTGAAGCCGTGCAGGAAGCCCTCATTGCTTCCCACGAAAACCATCGTGGGACCGCAGACCTTCGCAGCGCCCCCCTGCAGGGTCGCGCTGCAACTGCGCGCCACCTTCTGTGCCACATAGGCGGTGTAGCTCTTTGCGCCCGACGGGGTGTTTCCGAAGGCCGCCGGCAGATAGCGGTAGCCCCGATCGACAGGTACACCAATGTAGACCGGCTGCGAATTGATGATGTGGCCGATGACCGCGCTCTGCAGCTGCTCGCGGAATGCCTTGCCGGACTCGGTCCGGTCCCCGCGCAGATACATCACCAGCTTGCTGCCGTCTCCCTCCTCCTTGAGCGCGCCGTCGCGCAGCGCCTTCTTCGCGTCCGGGCTCATCGTGTCCCAGTAGAACGCCGAAGAGGCCGCCCCCGACCTGGCCCCTGTACCCACGTACATGCGCCGGTCAATGGGCTTGGGCAGATAGTCCAGCACGCTCCATTGGCGTGCGCCCTGGTTGCCGGCAGCATCCACGGCATAAGCCGTCAGGTCACCGGTCCAGTCCTTCGTCTTGAACGACGGCACGAACTTCTGGTTGTTGGCCTGCAGCGCCCGCGAGGCGACAGCCACGCCCGACGTGCTGCCGGTGCGGCTGGAGATGTCTGCCAGGATACCCGCCATCTCCGTCAGGAATCCGCTGCTGTTCCGCACGTTGACGTACTTGCCGTGGCCGTTGATGGCAGCGTGCCAGAGGTCGTCGACGGATGAAGGGCTTTCGGCTTCGACCCGGCTCGGCCACTCCCGTGTACCGTCCATGATGCCTTTCAACCCGTCCGGATAGGGAATGTTCCCTTCCACGCCAAACCCCAACGTGTAGGTGGTGACGTTTTGCCAGAACGACGGGTTTCCATCATAGGGCGTGACCAGATTGTCCAGATCCGGACGCAGGTCACGTTTCCAGGCATCCATCGCATAGTCGGCCAGCGGCTTGCAAATTGGCAGT
>CALIXC010000050.1 GCA_938046755.1 uncultured Lautropia sp.
CTCAGGCTCAGGCTCAGGCTCAGGCTCAGGCTCAGGCTCAGGCTCAGGCTCAGGCAGGGCATGATCGCCAATCCGCCCAGGACCATGGCCACGATGCCGACATCCTGGCCAACTGGCTGCAAGCCCATGGTCTGGCGCTGGTGGACCAGCCCACCACGATGATCCGGCTGGCCGCCAGCCGGTCAGACACCGATGCCCCTGCAGGCAACGGGCCGCAGAACACGCCACAAGCACGCAGCGCCACCGTCTGTGCCCTGGCCGCGCAGGCGCTGGGCTGATCGGCTGGCGACGGCATCAACGCTTATTTCACAAACACTGGCTGATCACGAATCGCCGCCGCAAGGGGCGCCCCTGCACCCTTTCCGTGTCCGGCAGCCAGCCGGCATACCGCCCCTCTGCCCCCACCGGTTCACGTACCGCGTTCCATCAATACGCCTGACAGAACAAGGCCTTTCCTGCGCACGGGTGTGCCCGGGGGCACAATAGCCCGGCCTCCAATAACCCCTCCCTCACACGCGCTCATAGCCCCTCATGGTGCGGGGGCATTCTTAACAAGGGGTTTCATATTGATTACCATCAAAAAATATAGGAAATAACGAGTTTCATTCGTCTTTCCAACACACTACGGCCAGACAGCCTACATCCGGGAACCCGCCCGGCTCTGTAGCCTTGGACCCGTAGCCGCCTCCCCCCCACGCCGGAACCTGCCCGGCCTCCTCCCTCCATCCTCTCGTCAGTTCAAACCATGGCAAAAACCGTTTCGTTCTCCAAAACCGTGCTGGCGGCTGTCGTCGCTGCGCTGTCGATGGGCGCCGCCCAGGCCGCCCAGAAGGAAGTGACCGATGTCCAGGGTCGCAAGGTCAAGATCGAATCGCCGGCCAAGCGCGTGCTGCTGGGCTTCTACTTCGAGGACTACATGGCCGTCGGCACCGAGAAGGCCTTCGACAAGGTGGTCGGCATCTCGCGCGAGGCCTGGGAAGGCTGGCGTCCGGCCAACTGGGCGCTGCACACCGCCCATCGCCCGTCGCTGAAGGACCTACCCGACGTGGGCGAGGTGGAAGTGCAGAGCTTCTCCGTCGAGAAGACCCTCGCGCTGCGCCCGGACGTGATCGTGCTGGCCAAGTGGCAGTACCAGGGCCTGGGACCTGACGTGGATCGTCTGGAACAGTCGGGCATCCCCGTCGTCGTGGTGGACTACAACGACCAGGACCTGAAGAACCACGTGGCCAGCACGCTGCTCCTTGGCGAGATCACCGGCCAGCAGGCCCGCGCCAAGAAGATCGCCCACGAGTACAAGGAAGCCGTCGAGACCATCACCCACCGCATCGCCAAGGCCGGCAAGGCCAAGCCGAAGGTCTATGTCGAGTTCGGCAACAAGGGACCGAGCGAATACAGCTTCTCGTACGGCAAGAACATGTGGGGTCCGATGATCACCACCGCCGGTGGCGACAACATCGCCGCCCCGTTCGTGGAGTACTGGGGTCCGCTGAACCCCGAGCAGATCATCGCCTCCCGGCCCGACGTCATCCTGATCTCCGGCACCGAGTCCAAGAAGAACCCCAACGCCATGCTGATGGGCGAAGGCGTGGACAAGGCCGAAGCGCAGAAACGTCTGGAAGGCTATGCCAAGCGTCCGGGCTGGGGCAGCCTGCCGGCCATCAAGGACAAGCGCATCTACGGCGTGTACCAGGGCGCCTCGCGCAGCATCACCGACTACCCGTCGATCCAGTACATCGCCAAGGTGGCCTACCCCGAGCTGTTCAAGGACATCGATCCGCAGGCCAACTACATCAGCTTCTACAAGCGCTACCTGCCGGTCACGCCCAACGGCACGTTCTACACGGGCCTGAAAGACGCCAAGTGATCGCATGAACGCCCCTTCCCCTGCCAATCCGTCGGGGAAACTGCAGCAGGCTCTGGCCGTCCAGCGCCGGCGTGAATCTCGCCGGCTGCTCTGGATGGGCATCCTGCTGCTGGTTCTCCTGGGCACCGTGCTGGCCGACATCTTCACCGGCCCGTCACTGCTGCCCTTCCGGGAAGTCATCGACATCCTGATGCACCCGCCCTTCCCGGCGCTGGGCTTTGACCACCCCGATGCGGCCGACGGCCTCGTCACCATCGTCTGGGACTTCCGGCTGCCGGTGGCGCTGATGGCCATCGTGGTGGGCGCGGCCCTGGGCCTGGGCGGCGCCGAGATGCAGACGCTGCTGGACAACCCGCTGGCCAGCCCCTACACGCTGGGCCTGGCGGCCGCGGCCGGTCTGGGCGCCGCACTCGGCCTGCATGCCGACGCCATCGGCATCTCCATCGATTCGCTGATCAGCGTGCCGCTGGGCGCATTCCTGATGTGCATGCTGGCCGCCTCGGTGCTGTTCGGCATCGCCATGTTCCGCCAGGTCAACGCCCAGACGCTGATCCTCGCGGGCATCGCACTGCTGTTCCTGTTCCAGTCGCTGATGTCCATGCTGCAGTTCATGTCGTCCCCCGAACTGAACCAGCAGATCATCTTCTGGCTCTTCGGCAGCCTGCAGCGCAGCTCCTGGTGGTCGCTGGCCATCACCGGCACGGTCACCGTGGTGTGCACCATCCTGCTGCTGGCCGATGCCTGGAAGCTGACGGCCCTGCGCCTGGGCGAGGCCCGTGCGCGCAGTCTGGGCGTGGACGTGGCCAAGCTGCGGCTCAAGACGCTCATCCTGGTCGCACTGCTCACCTCCACCGCCATCAGCTTCGTCGGCGTCATCGGCTTCATCGGCCTGGTGGCCCCGCACATCGCCCGCATGCTGGTGGGCGAGGACCAGCGCTTCTTCATCCCGCTGTCCATGCTGTGCGGCGCCGTCATGCTGTCGGCCGCCTCGGTGCTGTCCAAGATCATCGTTCCCGGGGCGCTGTTCCCGGTCGGCGTGGTCACGGCCATCATCGGTGTGCCCTTCTTCTTCTGGCTGATCCTGGGATGGAGGCGCGGTCATGCTTGAAGTCGAGAACCTCCACCTGCACGCCGGCACACACCCGGTGGCCTGCGGCTACTCGGTGCAGTTCCACCCCGGCGAGGTCACGGCCATCATCGGCCCCAACGGCTGCGGCAAGACCAGCCTGATGCGTGCGCTCTTCGGCGAGCTGCATCCCAGCGCCGGCCACATCCGCCTCAACGGTGACGACCAGCGCGAGCAGCGGCTGCCCGTCTGGCGCCAGCGCTTCGGCTACATGCCGCAGGACACCCGGCTGGACCTGGATCTCTCCACCCTGGAGGTGGTGATGCTGGGCCGACTGGACCGTCTGGGCATGCGGGTCGACGACGACACCGTGCTGGCGGCGCTGAACGCGCTGGAAGCCGTGGGCCTGCTGCACATTGCCGAGCGGCCCATCTACGCGCTCAGTGGCGGCCAACGGCAGATGGCGCTGTTCGCCCAGGTGCTGCTGCGCTCGCCCGAAGTGATGATGCTGGACGAACCGGTCAGCGCGCTGGACATGCGCTACCAGGTGGTGCTGATGGATCACCTGCACAAGCAGACCCGCGCGCACAACTGGATCACCGTCACCATCCTGCACGACCTGAACCTGGCGGCGCAGTACGCCGACCGGCTGGTGGTGCTGGACAAGGGCAAGCTGCAGGCCTACGGGCCACCGGCCGAGGTCATCACGGCCGATCTGATCCAGCGCCTGTACGACGTGCCCGTGGACGTGCAGATCGACCGCTTCGGCCATCCGCACGTGCGCACCATCCGCTACCAGGCCGAGGACGACGCCGTGCCCAGGGGCACCGCCCCCCAGGGCACGGCCGGCATCGCCAGCTGATCTTTCCCATCAGCCCCGTCCGGCAGGCCCACCGCCAGCCGGACGCCCCGACCTCTCCCTGCCCGTGCATGCGCTGTACGGGCCCTCCTTTGCGGAAAACCCGATCATGAAAAAGACCCTGACCGCCCTGGCCGCCTCTGCGGCACTGCTGATGCTGGCCAACCCCGCCCACGCCGCCGAGCACGTCGTGAAGATGCTCAACAACGGCAAGGAAGGCGGCATGGTGTTCGAGCCCGCCTACCTCAAGGTGGACGTGGGCGACACCGTCATCTTCGAACCCACCAACTCGGGCCACCAGGTCCGTTCACTGGCCGTGCCCGAGGGCATCTCCCCCTGGAAAAGCGAGCTGGACAAGCCCTTCACGCTGAAGGTGGACAAGGAAGGCCTCTACTTCTACGACTGCCCCCCGCACCTGATGATGGCCATGATCGGCATCATCCAGGCCGGCAAGGCCACCAACCGCGAGGCCGTGGAAAAAGCCTTCAAGGCCAACCGCGGCCGCATGATGATGAACGGCAAGCGTGCCGACAAGCTGCTGGAAGCGATCCAGTAAGCCCGATCAGCGCCGCCGGGCCGGACGTGCCCGGTCCTGGCGCTCCCGGTCGTGGCG
>CALIXC010000051.1 GCA_938046755.1 uncultured Lautropia sp.
CTCACCCTCTAAGATCATGGAGTCATCATCTGGGATGAGCTCGTAGACATAGACGCTGCCCGTCTCGCGATCGATAGTGACCTTGGCGCCAAAGGGAAGGTGCAACACCTTCTCGTAGCTCTCGGCGAGCGACTGCTCGAGGTTGCGAATGAGCTCCCCCTGATCGATGTGCTTCTCCTCACAGAGCGCCATCAGCGCGTTCATCATGTCTGATGCGACCATGTTAGCAATCCTTTCCGATGAGGCTCGGCTGTCCTAGAACGTTGGCTTTATCTTGGCTGACGCTATCTCGTCCGGGGCAAACGAGAATTGCTCGCCATCGCACTCGATGACGACACGACCGTCCTGCCATCCCCTGAGCAGCCCAGTGTAGCGACTCCTGTCCCCCGAGACGGTTTTGAGCGTGACTCGATTGCCCGCAAAGCGCACGAAGTCGCGCTGGCGACGCAGCGGCCTGTCAAGTCCCGGTGAGGAGACCTCCAACGTGAAGGCGCCCTCGATGGGATCTGCCTCGTCAAGGGCGGCGGAGATCCATCCCGTCTCCTCGGCCACCTCATCGAGCGTGATGGCTGCCGCGGCCTCATCGGCGTGGTCTACGCGGACGCGGACGCACGGCGCCTTGCCAGAGCCCACGACCTCAAGATCCACGATGTCAATGCCACGCTCGGCCGCGAGCGGCTCGAGGATGGCAAGCAGCCGACCGACGAGTCCTGGCGAAGCCATCGCCCCTCCCCTCCCGCGTCCGAAACCCACCGAACGCCCTTTTCCGTTCATACAGAAAGGAAGCGGGGCGAGAACTCCACCCCACTTCCTCACACAACTACGACCAATCAGCACTGCACACTATAGCACGCGTACCGCGCACGTCAAGCCAGAACGACTCGTACACAGGGGCGCCGGGACGCACCGAGCGCTGTTAGCACGCACGATGCGCGCCCCTCACTGCGCGACGATGTTCACCAGACGGTCGGGGACGACGATGACCTTCCTCACGTCCTTGCCCTCGAGCTGGGCGGCCACAGCCGTGCGAGCAGCGGCCTCGAGCTGCTCTTTGGTCGAGTCGGCGGGCACGTCGATGCGTGCACGGTTCTTGCCCTTGATCTGGACGACGATCTCTATCGTGTCGCTCTTGGCGAGCTCTGCGTCAAAGACGGGCCACGGCTCGTTATAGGCCGAGCCCGTACGGCCCAGTGCCTCGTGGAAGAGCTCCTCGGCCCAGTGCGGGCAGATGGGGGCGAGCATGCAGACCAGGTCGTGGGCCACGCGCTGGCAGAGTGCTGCGGAGCGCTCGGTCGCGGGGACCTCGACCAGGTACTTGCTCGCCGCGTTCGTGAGCTCCATGCAGGCAGAGATCGCGGTGTTGAACTGCCTGCGGTCAAAGTCTACCGTGCAGCGCAGACCAAGCTCGTGCAGGGTCCGGTTGAGCTCCTTCGAGCGGGCGTCGAGCGCGCTCACGTCCAGGCCCTGGGACACCTGGTCGCTTCCCGTGAGGGAGAGCTCCCACACGACGCGCCACGCACGCTTGATGAAGCGATTGGCGCCAGCGACTGCCTCCTCGTCCCAGTTAAAGTCCTTCTCGGGAGGTGCGATGAAGAGGATGGCGAGACGCATCGTGTCGGCACCGTAGGGCTCGATGACGCTTGAGGGCGGCACCACGTTGCCCTTTGACTTCGACATGGTCTCGCCGTGCCCGTCCTTGACCATGCCCTGGCAGAGCAGGTTCTCGAACGGCTCGTCGATGCCTATCATGCCCATGTCACGCAGGACCTTGGTCCAGAAGCGCGAGTAGAGCAGGTGCAGGATGGCGTGCTCGATGCCGCCGATGTACTGGTCCATCGGCATCCAGTAGTCGTTGCGGGCATCGACCATCGCCTCGTTGTTGTCATGCGAGCAATAGCGCATGTAGTACCACGACGAATCGATGAAGGTGTCCATCGTGTCGGTCTCGCGCCGGGCCGGCTTGCCGCAGCACGGGCAGTCCACCTTCAGGAAGGCTTCCGACTTGTTCAGCGGGTTGCCGCTGCCATCGGGTACCAGATCCTCGGGCAGCACCACCGGCAGATCCTTGTCGGGCACCGGCACTTCGCCGCAGCTCTCGCAGTGGATGATGGGAATGGGGGTGCCCCAGTAGCGCTGGCGCGAGATGCCCCAGTCACGCAGACGGTACTGGACGTGCTTGCCGCCCAGGCCCTTGTCGGCCAGCTGGGCCGCCACCGCGTCCACCGCGTCCTGGTAGCCCCTGCCGTCCAGCAGCGGACCGGAATTCACGCAGACGCCGTTCTGCTTGTCGGCATACCACTCCTGCCACTGGTTCGTGTCGTAGGGCTGGTTGTCCACGCTGACGACCTGACGGATGGGCAGGCCATACTTGTGGGCAAAGACGAAATCGCGGTCGTCGTGCGCAGGCACGCCCATCACCGCGCCGTCGCCGTAGCTCATCAGCACGTAGTTGCCCACCCAGACCGGCACGTCGGCGCCGGTGAGCGGATGGCGGACCACCAGGCCCGTGTCCACGCCCTGTTTCTCCATCGTGGCCAGGTCGGCTTCCATGGCCGAGCCGGCACGCGCTTCTTCCACGAAGGCAGCCACCGCGGGACGGGCGGCAGCGGCCACGCGGGCGATCGGATGCTCGGGGGCCACGGCCACGAAGGTGACGCCCATGATCGTGTCGGCACGGGTGGTGAACACGTACAGCCGACCCTCGTCGATGGACTGACCCTGCTTGTCACGGATGTCGTGCTCGAAGGCAAAGCGCACGCCTTCCGAGCGCCCGATCCAGTTGGCCTGCATCATCCGCACCCGCTCGGGCCATCCCTCCAGGTGCTCGGTCACTTCTTTCAGCAGCTCGCCGGCGTAGTCGGTGATGCGCAGGTAGTACATCGGGATGTCGCGCTTTTCCACCGGTGCGCCCGAGCGCCAGCCCTTGCCGTCGACCACCTGCTCGTTGGCCAGCACGGTCTGGTCGACCGGATCCCAGTTGACGGTGCCGTGCTTGCGGTAGGCGATGCCCTTTTCGCGCATGCGCAGGAACAGCCACTGGTTCCACTTGTAGTAGTCGGGGCTGCAGGTGGCCACTTCGCGCGACCAGTCGATGGCCAGGCCCAGCGGCTGCATCTGCTGCTTCATGTAGGCGATGTTGTTCCACGTCCACTTGGCCGGGGCCACACCGTTCTTGAGTGCCGCGTTCTCGGCCGGCAGGCCGAAGGCGTCCCAGCCCATGGGCATCAGCACGTTGTAGCCGCTCATGCGCAGGTGGCGGTACATCACGTCGTTGATGGTGTAGTTGCGCACATGCCCCATGTGCAGGATGCCCGAGGGGTAGGGCAGCATCGAGCAGGCGTAGAACTTGCCCTTGGGAAAGCGCGGGTCGTGCTCGACGGCGCGGTAGGCGTTGGTCTGCTGCCAGTGGGCGCGGGCCTCGGATTCGATGCTTCGTGGGTCGTAACGCTCGTCCATTGGGGGGGCGTGGTTTTTGGCCAGGAGAAGAAGTTGAGTACGGTAAACCTCTCATTCTATCGCGTCCCCGGGGCACAACCGGTATGCGCGGCGGATGCAGCATCGCCCGGAACAGGCTTCTTGTCGTTCCGGCCACGGCGGCGGGGTCGATGGCCGTGCATTCAGTCGCGACGACACCGACATCGATGCCGCTCCCCCGGCCGGTGCAGAACGGTTCCCCCCCCCCGATTTTCCGCGTCCCGACATCTCGGGGTTCAGTATCATCCGCCCATGCTGGATTTCCTTCATCTGCCCCCCTGGCTGCTGACGCAGCTCACCCGCTGGCTGGACTGGTTGCGCACGCCCCTGCACACCGGGCCACTCGACGAAGTCAACCCAGTCGATTTCTGGCACGGCGTGCTGATGGGCACGGCCGGTGTCGTGCTGCTGCCGGTGGCCGTGCTGGCGGCACGCTACTGGAAGATTGTGCCCGGCCAGGACTGGCCCCGGGTCATCAACCATCGTGGCTGGCAGCGCGTGCATGGCTTGTGCGGCGTGACTGCCGTGCTGTGCCTGGTGGTGGGTGTGGCCATGGCCTTTCAGGGCATGTCGCTGGCCAGCCACCTGACGCATCCCCATGCTTGGATAGGCTGGGGCGCGATGGTCGTGCTGCTCCTGCTGGTGATCAACACCGTGCTGCGGGGCAGCATCGGCGGCCCCGGGTGGCGCCAGCCACGCACTCTCGTGCATCTGCACGACGTACCGGGCGATCACTATGACATGACGCTGCGCCGGCGCATCTTCGAGCATGGCCACCGCTGGCTGGGCTACGGGCTGATGCTGGCACTGGCCTGCAACGTGATGACCGGCTACTGGCACGTGAACGTGCCTCGGGGCCTGGCTGTAGCCACCCTGGCCTGGTGGGCGTGCCTGGCGCTGATGGCCTGGCGCTGGGAGCGCCAGGGCCGGGCTGTCGATGGCTATCAGGCGCGCTGGGGGCCCAGCATGGCGCATCCGGGCAACCGCATTCCCCGCCTGGGTGGAGGCCTGCATCGCTACACCGAAGAGGAATACCGCCGGCTGGCCTGGGGCGGCCAGGTCATGCGCCGCAGACAGAAACGCACCACCCGCCGGCGACGTGCCGAGCGGTTGGCGGCGCGACGGGAACACCAAGTGCTGAACAGGCAGGGAACGTCCACTGAAACTTGGACATCTGCTTCAGCACCGACACATGCAATCGATCCGGGGGCGTCCGGGGATGCGTCTGGACACGACCCGGCTGCTGCAGAGACCCGGCCAGGGCAGGACATGGCCCGTTAGAATGGCGGCATGGCCGATCTACTTGCCCATCTCAACCCACAGCAACGGGCTGCTGTTACCGTCCCCAGTGGACACGCACTGATCCTGGCGGGCGCCGGCAGCGGCAAGACCCGCGTGCTCACCACCCGCATCGCCTGGCTGGTAGGCACCGGCCAGTGCTCACCGGCCGAAATCATGGCCGTCACCTTCACCAACAAGGCCGCGCGCGAGATGATGGCGCGCCTGGGCACCATGCTGGTGGGGGCCAGTCCGCGTGCCATGTGGGTGGGCACCTTCCACGGGCTGTGCAACCGGCTGTTGCGGGCACACCATCGTGACGCCGGCCTGCCGGCCAGCTTCCAGATCATGGACAGCGTCGACCAGCTGGGCGCCATCAAGCGGCTGCTGCGCGGGCTCAACGTCGATGACCAGCAGTTCCAGCCCAAGGCGGTGCAGCACTTCATCAACGGCAGCAAGGAGGCCGGCCTGCGTGCCCCCGACGTGTCCGGCCACGACAGTCACAGCCGCCGGCTGGCGGAGCTGTACGCTGCCTACGACGAGCAGTGCCAGCGCGAAGGCGTGGTGGACTTCGCCGAGCTGCTGCTGCGTGCATACGAGCTGCTGCAGCGCAACCAGCCGCTGCGCCAGCACTACCAGCAGCGTTTCCGGCACATCCTCATCGATGAGTTCCAGGACACCAACGACCTGCAGTACCGCTGGCTGACGCTGCTGGCCGGCGGCGGGGCGTCGCTGTTCGCGGTGGGCGACGACGACCAGTCCATCTATGCCTTCCGTGGCGCCAATGTGGGCAACATGGCCGCCTTCGAGCGCGACTATGCCGGCCCACAGCTGATCCGGCTGGAGCAGAACTACCGCTCGCATGCCCACATCCTGGATTCGGCCAACCATCTCATCCGCCAGAACGCGCACCGTCTGGGCAAGGACCTGTGGACCGACGCGGGCGAGGGCGAGCCGGTGCGCATCTTCGCGGCGTTCTCCGACCGCGACGAGGCCCAGTGGCTGCTGGAGGAGATCCGCGCGCTGGTGGCCGATGGCATGTCGCGTTCTGAGATCTCCATCCTGTACCGCTCCAACGCCCAGTCGCGTATCCTGGAACACACGCTGTTCTCGGCCGGGGTGCCCTACAAGGTCTACGGCGGGCTGCGCTTCTTCGAGCGGGCCGAGATCAAGCACGCCCTGGCCTACCTGCGGCTGATCGAGAACCCCGACGACGACGGCGCCTTCCTGCGGGTCGTGAACTTCCCGGCGCGCGGCATCGGCGCCCGCACGCTCGAGAGCCTGCAGGACACGGCGCGCACGCATGGTATCAGCCTGTACCGTGCCGTGCCGATGACGAGCGGCGCGGGCGGCACGCGGCTTTTGCAGTTCGTCAGGCTCATCGAGCTGATGCGCCAGAACAGCGCCCGCCTATCGCTGTCGGAGAGCATTGACGACGTGATCGGCCGCAGCGGCCTCATGGCTCACTACGAGCAGGAGCGCGAGGGCCAGGAGCGCATCGAGAACCTGAAGGAATTGGTCAACGCGGCACTGGCCTTCCAGGCCGAAGGCGGCATC
Organism: uncultured Lautropia sp.; assembly: GCA_938046755.1. Classification (GTDB taxonomy): domain Bacteria; phylum Pseudomonadota; class Gammaproteobacteria; order Burkholderiales; family Burkholderiaceae_E; genus Lautropia. Next base: position 6,310 of record CALIXC010000051.1, read on the forward strand.
GACGCCGCCACGCC
>CALIXC010000052.1 GCA_938046755.1 uncultured Lautropia sp.
ATGACCAGCACCACGACGATCAGCGCGATAATGCTCCATGTAAGCGTGCTCAAAAGTGTTCCCCTGACTGTAAATGACGACCGGATTCCACCGCAGATGTGAGCATCCGGTAACGATGCTGTCGATCCTGCGGCATCAGGCGGCCTCGGCGAGTTCGACCGCGGAAGTCAGGTCCACCGCCACCAGGCGGGAAACCCCCTTCTCCTGCATCGTCACGCCGATCAGTTGATGGGCCATTTCCATGGCGATCTTGTTGTGCGAGATGAAGACGAACTGCGTCTCTTCGGACATCGCTGACACCATCTTCGCGTAACGTTCCGTGTTTGCGTCATCCAGCGGCGCATCCACCTCGTCCAGCAGACAGAACGGCGCCGGATTCAGCTTGAAGATACCAAAGACCAGCGCAATGGCGGTCAATGCCTTCTCACCCCCTGAAAGCAGGTGGATGGAGGCGTTCTTCTTGCCCGGGGGCTGCGCGAACACCTGCACCCCCGCATCCAGGATTTCACCACCGGTCAGCACCAGCCGGGCCTCGCCGCCCCCGAAGAGCATCGGGAAAAGCCGACCGAACTCGGCATTGACGGTATCGTAGGTGGATTGCAGTAGCGACCGGGTTTCCTGGTCGATGGTGCGGATGGCGTTCTCCAGCGTGGCCATCGCCTCCTGCAGGTCGGTGGACTGGGTGTTCAGGAACACCTCGCGCTCGCGCGCCGCCGTCAGCTCGTCCAGCGCCGCCAGATTCACCGGTCCCAGCCGGGCCACCGCCTGCGCCAGGCGGCTCACCTCACTCTGCAGCCACGACGGCTTGGGCCGCTGCGGCAATGCCTCCAGTGAAGCCTTCAGCTCGGCCAGATCGGCCGAGGCCTCGGTCAGCGCCTCACCCATCTGCTCGGCCGTCAGGCGCGCAGCCTGTTCCTTCATGCGCAGCTCGATCAGCCGCTGACGCAGCGGCTCCTGCCCGCGCTCGGCGCGCAGCCGCTCCTCGTCCAGCCGACGCAGCTCGCCCGAACGCTCGTCGGCCAGCCCGCGGGCCTCCGAGAGCGCCTGCTCGGCTTCCATGCGCCGCTCCAGCATCACTTCCAGCTGCTCGCGCAGCGCCTCGTCCGACATCCCTTCCAGATCGGCCAG
>CALIXC010000053.1 GCA_938046755.1 uncultured Lautropia sp.
CCCCGCCATTGACAGCAAATGTCGCCTTGTCCTGCATCCCGTTCCGTGGCGCGCCGGCTCGCGGGACTTGTTCAGAGTATTCCTTGGGAATTATCGATGAATCCTCGGGGCTGCAACTGCGGGAAAACACGTATCCAGCGCCGAGCGGACTGGTCCGGACCTCCAGGCCGGTCGATGGGTAAGGGAAGGTGAGGCACTCATGGCAGGGCATTCATGCGGGTGCCGTATCATCGTGTGTTGGCGGGTGTGCCGGCAGCGTGAACTTGAAGATGCATCCCCGAGGCTGATTGCTTTCCACCCACAGCCGGCCGGCATGGGACTCGATGATGCTGCGGCAGATGTTGAGCCCCATGCCCATGCCTTCGGACTTGGTGGTGAAGAAGGCCTCGAAGACCTTTTCCTGCTGCTCCTCGGGGATGCCGGGTCCCTGGTCGGCCACGGCGAACAGCACGTTGTCGCGTGTGCTGCTCACCTGCAGCGTCAGGGCGGCATGGTCCTGCCCGCGCATGGCGTCGATGGCGTTCTTCATCAGGTTCAGCAGCACCTGCTCGATCAGGATGCGGTCGGCCGACAGGCGCGGCAGGTCCGGGGCCAGGTCGATGGTGATGGCCACGCCATAGCGCTTGGCGGCGATTTCTGCCAGCGCCAGCGACTCGGTCAGGATCTCGTCCACGGCGATGTCGCGCTGCTCGGCCGTGTTGCGACGCACGAAGTTGCGCACCCGCTGAATGACCGAGGCGGCGCGTTGCGCCTGCCGGGCGATCTTGTCCAGCGTCTGGTCCACCATGGCCGGGTCGGCCGGTGCAGGGCTGCCGGGCTGCAGCCGCTTGGCCAGGCCCAGCGCGTAGTTGCTGATAGCCGCCAGCGGTTGGTTCAGCTCGTGGGCGATGGAGGAGGCCATTTCCCCCATCGTCACCAGTCGCGCCGTCTGCTGCAGCTGTTCTTCCTGCTGCTTCTGCCGTTCACGGATGGGGCGCAGCGCCGTGATGTCGGTGGCCACCACCAGTTGCGCGGGCTGCCCGTCCACCCAGCGGATTACCTGCACCCGTACCTCGAACCAGCGGTCGATACGTGGGATATAGACCTCTTCGCCCATCCAGGAGTCCGCCACCGGCCAGCCGTTGAGCAGCGCCAGGTGGCCGGCAATGTCGTCGCCGAACAGTGCGTGGTACTGGTAATTGCAGAAAAGCAGTCGGGAAGGCGCGGGAGCCAGCGACTGTTCGTCTGTCGATGGGGCGGTGATGTTCAAGGGAACGATCGGTGGCGGGGGCGAGACCACCGAGACGGCGGCGTCGAGCTGGTTGAGCACGGTTTCGAAGCGCTCGTGGGCGTCGATCAGCTCGGCGCGGATTCGGTTCGGTTCGGTGATGTCGGTCACCGAGGCCATCCAGCCCGCCTGTTGACCCTGGTCGTCGATCAGTGGCGAGACATACAGCCGAACGTCGATGATCCGGCCATCCTTGCGCCGCGCCCGTGTCTGCAGGCCTGAAGGGGGGGCACCACCCGAGATCGTCAGGTTCAGGTGGGCCATGTTGAGGTCGTGTTCCTCGGGGATCCAGTAGGGGTAGGGCGGCAGCTGTCCTACCAGCTCTTCGGCCGGATAGCCGAGGATCTGGCACAGCGCACGGTTCACGTAGGTGATGCGGCCATCGTGGTCGATCACGCGCAGCCCCGTACTGATGGAATCCTCGATGGCGCGGCGAAACGTGGCCTCGGTGGTCAGCGCCTGCTCCACCAGCTTGCGGCCCGTGATGTCATGGGCTACCGCGTAATAGAGCGATTCGGGCGAGCGGGAATCCACGCTGATCGACCAGCTCAGCCAGCGCCAGGCATTGCGAAAGCGTACCCGGCACTCCAGGGGGCCGATGCGTTCCTGTGGCGTGGTGAAGGCCTCGATCACGTCCAGCCGGTCCTCCGGGTAGACATGGTCCCAGAAGCGCGTGTTGCTCAGGTCCTTGCCGAAATACTCCACGAAGGCCGGGTTGCCGCGCACCAGCGTGCCGTCCGGGCGGATCACGCAGAATACGTCCTGCGACAGCTCGAACAGCCGGTCGCGTTCGCCCTCGGCCCGTAGTCGGTCATGGGCGCTGCGCCAGAGCAGGATCAGCGACAGGATCGAAGTCAGTGCCAGCGTGAACAGCCCCAGCTGTGTCAACCGTTCGGCCAGGGAGGGGGACGCATCGTCGTAGGCCACGGCCCGCAGCATCAGGCCGTCACCGGGTGGGTCCAGCGGCAGCTGGTGAGCTGCGCGCGTGTCGATGCGGTGTGCCGAGGCCGTACTGGCCAGCAGCCGGCCATGCGCACCCACCAGGCTGAATCGATAGCGATCGCGCAGGTTCTCGGGCAGCATGTTTGCCAGCAGTGGCTCCAGCCCGATACCGGCCACGGCCACAGCCACCAGACGCCGTCCCTGCACCACGGGCAGGTACAGCTCGGTCACCACCTCACCTCCCGGAATCAGCAGCGGTGCCGAATAGCGGGGCTGCCACGATTGCATGCTGGCCAGCCAGGCGCTGCGTCGGGGCGACGCACCGGGCGTGTTCTGGAAGGCGGGCAACAGCTGGGTATCGCCATCCTGTGTGGGCTCTCCAGCCTCCAGACCATTGCCGATCATCGCGCCCTGGGCCACGGTGGCTTGAAGGACGCGTCCCTCGGGCGTGACCAGGGCTACGTACCGGGTCTGGGGGTAGGTCGCCAGAAAGCCCGCAGGATCCTGGGCAGCGCCGGTATCCTCGTCGTCACTTGCCACAGGGGACGTGCGGCCTCTGGTCCCCTGGCGCAGGTCGGCCAGCCACAGCGGTGCCAGGCGTACCAGGTGTGCCTGCAGCTCGCGTAGCGACAGCTTCAGAGACTGCTGGGCCCAGTCGGTGTCGCGCAGAAGCGAGGTCTGACGCTCCTGCCGTTCGATGTGGCCCACATACCAGAGAAAGCCTGTCATCATCACGATGAACAGCACCAGTCCCGCCATGTGAGCCATGCCCAGAAAGCGCCAGGCCAGCCAGTCGGACGGAATGCGGATGTTCGACAGGGGAGTGCGCCGGGCTGCTGGCGGGCTGCCGGCCTCGGTGGGCGTGTCGTTCGCGTCGTCGTCGGGCGTCATGGGCAGGTCGTCATCAGGGTCATGCTGTGCTGCAGCAAGAAACGGCCGTTTGATGGCGTGCGGCCGCGCCACACTGCCATTTTCCACGGAATTGCGCGCTTGCGGCGAATTTTGCGATGCGGTGCAGGATATCGTTCCTTGAAATTCGGCTTGCTTTCCAGTCCGCCGTACTTAGAATCCGAGGATCCATGTTTCCGTTCCGGTGAGAGGCCAGCATGTCTGAAGCTGCAAAGAACACCCCCAACCCCGTCGAATCATCCGACACCGATCCGATCGAGACCCGGGAGTGGCTCGATGCTCTGGACGCGGTCATTCAGCGTGAGGGCCGCGATCGCGCCCACTACCTGATGGAACAGCTGCTGGACACCGCCCGACGGCAGTTCGGCGACATGCCGTTTTCGGCCACCACAGCCTATGTGAACACCATCCCGCCTGCGCTGGAAGTCCGCTCGCCCGGAAACCACGAATACGAAGAGCGCATCCGCAGCTTCATCCGCTGGAACGCCATGGCCATGGTGGTGCGTGCCAACAAGCATGAAACCCCCGATGGCGGCAGCCTGGGCGGTCACATCGCCTCGTTCGCCTCGGTGGCCACCATGATCGGCGCCGGCATGAACCACTTCTGGCATGCGCCGCACGAAGGCCACGGCGGCGACCTGATCTACTTCCAGGGCCACTCCTCGCCCGGCCTGTACGGCCGCGCCTTCATCGAGGGCCGCCTCACCGAGGACCAGCTGAACAGCTTCCGCCAGGAGGTCGACGGTCACGGCCTGCCGTCGTATCCGCACCCGAAGCTGATGCCGGACTTCTGGCAGTTTCCCACCGTCTCCATGGGCTTGGGGCCGCTGATGGCCATCTATCAGGCACGCTTCCTGAAGTATCTGCATGCCCGCGGCCTGGCCGATACCGCCAACCGCAAGGTCTGGGTGTTCTGCGGTGACGGCGAGATGGACGAACCCGAATCGCTGGGCGCCATCGGTCTGGCTGCCCGCGAGAAGCTCGACAACCTCATCTTCGTCATCAACTGCAACCTGCAGCGCCTCGA
>CALIXC010000054.1 GCA_938046755.1 uncultured Lautropia sp.
GACCTCGGCCGCCAGCGGCACCTGCTGCTCCAGCACGCAGACCGGCGCCCGGCCGGAAGCAGCTGCCGTGAAGCGCTCGAAGGCGTCACGCGCTGCCTGACGTGTGGCCACGCGGGCCTGGCCCTTGCCGTCATAGCCCAGCCGCGCCACCTTCAGGATGGCCGGGAACAGCGTGTCGGGCACGCCATCAACGTCTTCAAGGGTCTCGATGACCCGGTACGGGGCCACCGGCACGCCGGCCCCCGTGAAGAAGGCCTTCTCGGCCACCCGGTCCTGGGCCACGGCCACCGAGGCGCCGGTGGGCGCGACCCGGGTGAGCATGGCCAGCCGCTCCAGCGCGGCCGCCGGGACGTTCTCGAATTCGGTGGTGACGGCGTCGCAGAGCGTGCCCAGCTCCACCAGCGCGGCCTCGTCCAGGTAGTCGGCGCGGATGTGATGGTCGGCCACCCGGGCGGCAATGCCGTCGGCATCGGGGTCCAGCACGCAGACGCGATAGCCCAGCCGCTGGGCGGCCTGGCAGAACATCCGGCCCAGCTGGCCGCCGCCCAGCACACCCAGCCAGCTACCCGGGGGCAACGGCTTCCAGTCAAGCGGCGCCGGTGCAGGGATCGGCTCATTGAACGCGAGCTTCGCGGGCCGGCCGTGGCGGCGCGGAGGGGTGTCGGTCATCGCGGCAGCTCCATCTGGCGGGCGGCCTTGGTCTGGCTGCGACGATAGGCATTCAGCGCCGTGGCAAGATCCGGATCCGACAGGGCCAGCTGCGCCACGGCAAACAACGCGGCATTCACCGCCCCGGACTCGCCGATGGCGAAGGTGGCCACCGGAATGCCCCGCGGCATCTGCACGATGGACAGCAGCGAATCCTGCCCGTGCAGGTGACGGCTAGGTACCGGCACACCCAGCACCGGGACCGTGGTCTTGGCCGCCAGCATACCCGGCAGATGGGCCGCGCCCCCTGCCCCGGCGATGATGGTCTGCAGGCCGCGTCCGGCAGCTTCCTCGGCATAGGTGAACATGTCGTCGGGCATGCGGTGCGCCGACACCACCCGGGCCTCGTGCGGCACGCCAAACTGCTTGAGCACATGCACGGCGTGCTGCATCACATCCCAGTCGGAACTGCTGCCCATCACCACGCCCACCACGGGCGGCATGCCGGTGAGGGTCTGCGTGACCTGCCTCTGAGTGTTCGGATTCATGGTCTCCCCGGCTTACAGCGACTGGCCGGTCAGCCGCTCATAGGCCTCGCGGTAGCGGTTGCTGGTGGCCTCGATGACGGCCAGCGGCAGCGGCGGCGGCGGTGCCTGGCGGTTCCAGGTCTTGATGGTGTCCAGGTAGTCGCGCACGAACTGCTTGTCGAAACTGGGCGGCGAGATGCCGGGACGGTACTGGTCCATGGGCCAGAAGCGGGAGGAGTCCGGTGTGAGGATCTCGTCCATCAGCACCAGCCTGCCCTCTTCATCCAGACCGAACTCGAATTTGGTGTCGGCAATGATGATGCCGCGCGTGGCCGCGTACTCGCTGGCCTCGCGGTACAGCGTCAGGCTGGTGGCCCGGATCTGCTCGGCCAGGTCAGCACCCACGCGGGCCACCATCTCGTCGAACGAGATGTTCTCGTCGTGCTGCCCCAGCTCGGCCTTGGCGGCCGGCGTGAAGATCGGCGCATCGAGCCGTTCGGCCTGGGCGATGCCTGGCGGCAGCGCAATGCCCGAGACGCTGCCCTCGGCCAGATATTCCTTGTAGCCCGAGCCGACCAGGTAGCCGCGCACCACGGCTTCCACCAGGATGGGCTTCAGGCGCTTGACCAGCATCGAACGGCCCTGCACCAGCGGAATCTCGTCGGGTTGCACCACCGATTCGGGCGCCTCGCCCGTGAGGTGGTTGGGCACCACGTGCTTGAGCTTGTCGAACCAGAACAGCGCCAGCGTGTTCAGTACCCGGCCCTTGTCGGGGATCGGCTCGGCCATGATCACGTCGAAAGCTGAGAGCCGGTCGGAAGTCACCATCAGCAGGCGATCCTCGCCCACCACATAGTTGTCGCGCACCTTGCCACTGCCCAGAAGCGGCAGCGAATGCAGGCGCAGGGACGGCGCAGAACTCATGAAACGAAACTCCTTCGGGCGGATGGAAAGGCGACCCGCGCCACGGTGAAAAGGGCAGGACGGACAAGACGGGCCCACGCCTGCCCGCAGCCTCTGCGGGCCCCGGAACCGACAGCTTCGAAGAATAACAGCCTGCGATCCGGTACAGTAGCCCATTGACTGAAATGATCCCTGATCCAACCCGAAATATCTGCCTTCCCATGAGCTTCGACACCGATCCCTTCGCTTCCCACCAGCACGACGGAACCGACATCACCGCTCCAATCGCAGCCAGAGCGATATCCCCCGCCTGCGCGAACCTCATGCCGATCACGTGCGAAGATGCACGCTTGGCCCCCCTGAGCCCCTCGCCGCGCAGGCGATCCCTGCCCTTCACCTGTGGCCTCGCGGCCCTACTGCTTCTGCCCGGCCTGGCCCAGGCACAGATCAAGACCCAACCCGATGGCCGCTGGCGCCAGATCCTGGGTGCCGGCGCCTCGTTCGCCTCGGGCAACAGCAACCTTAACAGCTTCCACCTACACTACGACCTGGCCCGCCAGACCCACCACCACACCGTGGCGCTGCGCGCCCAGGCGCTCTACAACACCAGCAATCACCAGACCAGCGCCCACAACAACACCCTGGAATTCAACGGCAAGCGCAACCTGGACGAGCGTCACTACGTCTTCGCCAACGCCAGCTGGTTCCGCGACCGCATCGCCAACCTGAAGCACCGGCTGGCCGCCGCCTTCGGCCGGGGCTACCAGGTCACCACCACTCCCAACGACGACTGGAGCGTGTTCGCCGGCCTGGGCTATTCGGAAGACCGCTACACGGTGCCGACCGTCGTGGCTGACCAGCTGCGCGTCCGCTACGGCCGCACCGAACTCACGCTGGGTACCGAGTCGCACCACCAGCTCACCGACACCACCACCGCCCATCAGCGCCTGATGTTCTACCCTGCGCTCAACCGCAATCACGACCGGCGCGCCGAGCTGCAGGCCGACCTGAGCGTGTCCATCACCCGCCAGCTGGCGCTGACCGCAGCGGCCGAGCTGCGCTACAACAGCGACCCCGGCATCAACATCTACAAGATGGACCGGCGCTTCATCACAGGCGTGAGCTGGAAGCTCATCGATTGAGGCACGCCCGCCGCCCGTAGCACGGGCCCCACACCTCACCCCACCCGGCAGCCGGCACCGGCCATTCAAGGCCACACCCCTCAAGGGTCGCGCGGGCGATGCGCACAATCCGAGGCATCTGCCACCAGGGTTGCATCCGCTCATGGCCACACTCTCGCCCAGCCTCAACGCCATCCGCCAGGACACGGGTCTCTACCGGGAACTGGACGTGCTCGAACGCCTGCAGGAGTCGCTGCCGGCAGGCTACGACATCTTTCACAGCGTGGCCTGGCATTCGGTGGAGAACGGCCAGGACCGCCACGGTGAGATCGACATCGTGGTGCTAGGCCCCACCGGCCACCTGCTGTTGATGGAGATCAAGTCTGGCGGCGTGCAGCTGCGCGACGGCGAACTCTTCAAGCTCTACAGCAGCCGCGAGCACGACGTACGCCGCCAGCTGGCCGTACAGCGCGCCGCCCTGCTGCACCGGCTGAAGGAGGCCGGCCTGCATGCCTTCGTGAGCCACTGCCTGGTGCTGCCCGACTACCGGCTGGAAGCCGGCGACATCGTGGCGCTGTCGCGCGACCGCATCATCGACGCGACCGACTTCCCCTTTCTGGGCAGCCGTGTGCAGGAACTGATGCGCCATGGCGACTCGCAAAGTGATATCGAGTCGCTGCGTCGCTTCCTGTCCAACGAATTCCAGGTCTCGGTGGACCTCTCGGCCCTGGACCAGCAACTGCAGCGCACCACCCAGCGCCTGGCCGAGGGGCTGGCCACCTGGGTACCGCGCATCCAGGCCCCCAATGGTCTGATCCGCATCCAGGCCACCGCCGGCTCGGGCAAGACCCAGCTGGCGCTGCGCCTGCTCAACGACTCCGTCACCCAGGGCGGCCGGGCGCTGTACGTGTGCTTCAACCGCTCGCTGGCCGACCACATCAGCCGGCTGGCCCCGCCCGTGGCGGATGTGACCAGCTATTCCGAGCTGTGCGTGACCTACTACCGGCGAAACTACGGCGAGCCCGATTTCGCCGCCCCGGACAACTTCGACCTGCTGGCACGCGTCTACTGCGAATCGGCCGAGGAATGGAAACCCACCTACGATCTGATCGTCATCGACGAGGGCCAGGACTTCCAGCCCGCCTGGGTCGAGAGCCTGCTGCCGCAGCTGAAGGCCTCCGGACGGCTCTACCTGCTGGAAGACGACGCGCAGCGCCTGTATGACCGCGCCCGCTTCGATCTGGCCGATGCCGTGACGCTCACCTGCAACGACAATTTCCGCAGCCCGCGCATGGTCTGCGAGGTGATCAACGCCCTGCACCTGTCCGACCAGGCCATCACCCCGCGCAGCCCCTACGCCGGCGAGCTGCCGTCATTCCGCGTCTACGAGAACGAGAAAGGCCTCGTGCGCGAGACGGCCGAGGCCGTGCGCAACCTGCTGCACCGTGGCCTCGCCATGAAGGACATCGTGGTGCTGAGCGGCCGCGACCGCTTTGCGTCCACCATCCTGAACACCCGCTGGCTGGGCCCCTTCGAGACGCGCCGCTTCAGTGGCGACTACACCCCCGACGGCGACCCGATCTGGACCCACGGCGACGTGCTGGTCGAGACCATCCACCGCTTCAAGGGCCGCAGCGCCGCCGGCGTGGTGATCACCGAGCTGGACTTCGAAACGCTGACCGAACGCGAGCGCCGCGCCCTCTTCGTGGGCATGACCCGCTCGAACCTGGCCGTGGAACTGGTGCTGTCGCCAGCCGCCGAAAGCTGCCTGGCCATGCAGCTGGCTGCGTCCTGACCGACTCTTCCAGCGCTTGCTGGAGGCCCTCATCGTCCGGTAGCCGGGCCTTGTGCAGTCTGCCCGATCCGGGGCCAGAGACGATAGCTTTCAGCGATTGTCCCGCAACCAGGCTGCCCGGGACGCGAACCGCTGCCTGATCACCTGCGCCAGCCCGGGCAGCTCGGAAGCGGCCTGCAATCGCGCCGGATCGGGGCGATGCTCCCGCTGCAACGCCAGCAGATCCGCCAATGACATGGTGGCATTCGGCCGCTCGACCAGCACGACCTCATCCCCTTCCCGCACGCACCCCGGCTCCAGGACACGATAGAGCCATCCGGTCAGCCCGTGCTCGTGGATGAACTTGGCCAGCCCGCTCACCTCGAAACGGTGATCGATCCGCCAGCAGACCGTGCGCGGCTGCGTGATCTGCAAAAGGCAGCTCCCCAGCCGCACCACATCCCCCACAAAGACATCCTGCTGCCGCGCAACGTGACGCTAACACCAATTGGCGCGCCCATGCCTTTACGGATACTAAAGCCAGCGATTGACTTCTTTGCTTGGCGGGCAACTGGTGCCTGACCGGTGATTTTTT
>CALIXC010000055.1 GCA_938046755.1 uncultured Lautropia sp.
CCCCGGCCAGCAGCGCCATGCCGCCGGCCAGCGCCATCGCCAGCAGCGTCAGCGGCACCGTCAGCACCAGCCGCTCGGCCAGCAGCCCCGCCACCGGCACCCCGTAGGCCTGACTCATGCCCAGCTCGCCCTGCAACAGCCCCAGCAGCCACTGCCCATAACGCACCCAGGCTGGCCGATCCAGCCCCAGCTGCGCTGCCAGCGCCTGCACCGCCTGCGGGTCCGCATCCGGCCCCAGCATCACCTGCGCCACATCGCCCGGCAGCACATCCAGCACCAGGAACACCACGGCACTGGCCGCCAGCAGCGTCAGCACCAGCCCCAGGCACCGGCCCAGCAGGAAACGCGTCATGAGACGACTGCCTTCATCTCAGCTCACCCAGCGCATCGACCGCAGATCGTTCACCAGCATCGGCATGTCATCCCACAGCCCCGCCAGCGACTTGCGGGCCACCGACACCCAGTGCGGCTGATACAGCCACGCCAGCACACAGTCCTCGGCCAGCAGCCTCTGCACCTGCGCCAGCAGATCCAGCCGCTCCTTCTCGTTCACGGCCGTCACCAGCTGCCGGTACAGCGCATCGAAGCGCGGCGACCGATAGCCCCAGTAATAGTCCGGCTTCGTGAAATTGCCCAGATCCAGCGGCTCCACATGAGAAATGATGCTCAGATCGTAGTCGTGGTTGCGGTACGTGCCTTCCAGCCACTGCGCCCACTCCACCTGCTGCACACGGCACTGGATGCCCACCTTCGCCAGCTGCGCCATCACCACCTGCGCGGCCTGCCGCGCGTATGGCGGCGGCGGCACCGTCAGCGACAACGACAGCGGCAGCTTCAACCCGGCCTCCTTCAGCAACGCCCGGGCCCGCTCCGGATCATGCGCATTCACCGCCGTCATATCCACGTAACCCGGCGCATCCGGCGTGTAATGACTGCCGATCGGCGTGCCATGCCCCAGCTGACCCGCCTTCAGCACCGCCTGCCGATCGATCGCCGCCGCGATCGCCCGCCGCACCCGCACATCCGCCAGCACCTTGCGCCGATGGTTGATGGCCACCAGCGTCTTCGCCCGCGAACCCGACACCACCACCTGCCAGGCCGGATTCGCCTTCAGCCGCGCCACGGCCCGCTCCGTCACCCGCGGAAACACATCCACCTCATTGGCCATCAGCGCCGCCATCTGCGCCGCCGGCTCACTGATGAAACGGAACGTCACCTGCGGGAATGACACCGAAGCCGCATCCCGGAACTCCGGCCACGCCTGCAGCGTCAGCGACGTGCCACGCCGCCAGCTCGCCAGACGATACGGGCCTGTCCCTACCGGCTGCGCCCCGTTGCCTGCCGCACTCGAAGGCTCCACGATCACCGCCGTCGCCTGCCCCAGCATGAACAGGAAATCCGCATCCGGACGCGCCAGCCGGATCACCACCGTCTGCGCATCCTTGACGTCCACCGACGACATCGCCGCAAAGAACGCCCGGTCCTTGTTCACACTGTCCGCACGGCCGGCCCGCTCGAAACTGAACTTCACCGCCGCCGCATCACAGGGCTTTCCGTTCTGGAACTTCACCCCCGGCCGCAGATGGAACGTCCACGTCAGCCCATCCTCCGACCCCGACCAGCGCTCGGCCAGCAGCGGCGTCAGCGCCCCCTTCGGCCCCACATGCACCAGCGTCTCGAACACGTTGTACAGCACCACCTCGGCAATGGCGGCAGCAGCACCCGCCGTCGGATCCAGCGCCGGCGGCTCCAGCACCATGCCCAGCACCAGCGGCTTGCGCACCATCGCCCCGGCCGCAGGCTCCTGCGCAACCGCCTCTGTCATCCAGCCCGACACACCGGCCCGACCGGACACCACCATCCCGCCGGCCAGCCCCAGCGCAGCCCCCGTAAACGCACGGCGCTTCATGAAAGAACCTCCCCGTCAGCATATCGAAACCGCAAATCCTACCCTACCACGCCCCCGGCAGCGCACCATGCGGGGGAATACCCGGTTGACGGACGGGCGCCAAATCCTTACTTTCTTCAGAGAGTATTACTTGTAGTGCCCTCATGGAGCCCCCATGGCAACCACCCTGACAACCAAAGGCCAAGTCACCATCCCCAAGAAAGTGCGCGACGCCCTCTGCCTCAGCCCCGGTGACAGCGTCGAATTCATGCTGAACCCGGCGGGCGAAGTCGTGCTGCACCGTGTTGCCCCGCACCCTGCCAAGACCCGCGCAAACCAGCCCCCCGACCGCTTCGAGGCCATGCGCGGGAAAGCCCAGGTCAAATGGCGCACCGACGACCTGATGGCACTGCTGCGCGGCAACGACTGACCCCGCGCCATGATCCTCGTCGACACCAACATCCTGCTGGACATCCTGGAAGACGACCCTGTCTGGTACGAATGGTCATTGCAGCAGCTGCAGGCCCAGTCCCTCATCCATGACCTGGCCATCAACCCCATCATCTACAGCGAACTCTCCCTGGCCTTTCACACGGTGGAAGAACAGGACCGTGCCCTGCAGAGCATGGACCTGAAATACCAGGAACTTCCTCGCCCTGCCCTGTTCCTGGCCGGACTCGCCTTCGTGCAGTACCGCCGCTCCGGCGGCCAGAAGAACAACGTCCTGCCCGACTTCTTCATCGGCGCCCACGCTGCCGTACAGGGCTGGAGCATCCTCACCCGAGACCCTCGCCGCTATCGCAACTACTTCCCCAGCGTCCGGCTCATCACCCCCGAGGCACCACCTCCCAAGGCCCCCATCGGCTGATCCCCTTCTAGAAGACCCTCCTTTCTCAGCCCACCCTCCCCGACTGCCGTTCTCAGCTCCCCCGACCACCGACAGTCGGCAGGCATCAGCCGCTCCGGCTCAGCTTCGCAGGCCGCTGGTACCATGCAGAGATGCACTCCACGGCCCGTGATCCCATCGTCCAGCACCTGCGCAGCCACCTGCCCGGCCTGCTGGCCATCTACGCCTTTGGCAGTCGCATCACCGGACACGCCACCCCGGACAGCGACCTCGACCTGGCCGTGCTGGTCGAGGGCCACGCCGACATCATCACCCTGTTCAATCTCTCCAGCGACCTGGCAGACCTGGCAGGCTGCGACGTGGATCTGGTGGACCTCCGCGCCGCCTCCACCGTCATGCAGCACCAGATCATCCAGACCGGCGTGCGCTGGTGGGCCAAGGACCACCAGGCCGACCTGTTCGAGATCTACGTCTGCAAGGAAAAATGGGATCTCGACAAATACCGAGCCGGCCTGCTTCAGGATATCCAGCAACAAGGCCGTATCTACGGAGAATGCCGGGCCACCCCGCCCTCACCCACGGAGAAGCACCATGTCGGATGATGTCCTGATCAACAAGGCGGCCACCATCGAACGCTGCGTTGCCCGCGCGCGGGAGGAGTACAACGCCAACCCCCAAGGGTTCGAGACCGACTACACCCGACAGGACGCCGCCATCCTCAACATCCAGCGCGCCTGCAACGCCGCCATCGACATGGGTCAATACCTGGTCCGCCGTGAGCGCCTGGGCATACCCCAGCGGGCCAGGGATGCCTTCGACCTTCTGGCCACACACGGCTGGATAGACACCGCACTGGCAGACTCCCTCAAGCGGATGACCGGATTCCGCAACCTCGTCGTACACGACTACCAATCCCTGCAACTGCCCATCGCCATCCAGATCATCCAGCACCACCTGGATGACTTCCTACTGTACACCAAGACCCTGCTTCAGCACGACAGCCGGCCTCACCCGTAACCGGCATCCATTACACCCCGTTAGGCCGAAGCGACAGATGGGAAAACTGTCCGGACCGCAGCACGGACATCCTCCTGGCGCTTGCACTGGGAGCGTGGTTAGGAAGCTCATGGGGCGATAACGATACCGAATGAGCGCCCATTTCAATACATCCGTACAACGTTCCAATGCCAGCAATCCAACTTACGCTCGACACATATCCGTAACACGTCAGGCCCATGAATAGTGATGGACGGCCTGTCAGGTCGCAGTGCTACGCTGCCGTGGATTCACTCACCCGGAGAACACGCACGTGCACTTGCCCAAAAAAGCCCCGCTGAAAGCCGCCCTGCTCACCCTTGCGCTGGCAGCCAGCCACGGCGCCCACGCCGCCACCTTCCAGGACGAAGCCATCGCCTTCGCCACCAACAACCCCATGTCGCTCACCGTGAAAGGTGACGACGTGACCGTCAACCTCACGACCAACATCTCGCTGCTGCCAGGCGTACACGTCGAACAGAAAGGCGAGACACCGTGCCCCATCGGCCTCACCACCACCAACGAAAACGGTAACGACACCCTCACCATCAAGCGTGTCGACAATACCCAGCCGTGCAACGCTGTCGTCGTCGTCAACCTTCCCGAAAAGAGCACGGTAGGATTCACCCAGCGGACACCATCGATTGATGCCAAGGGCAACTTCGGCAAGATCACGACCCACGCCGAACACATGGGTCTGACCTTCGAGGGGCGTGCCGACAGCCTGGAGCTGAGAGCGGCCGGCGTCGCCACAGCTAGAATCCGCGTCCAGCAACTGCCCATCTCGCTCATCAGCGTCAGCGCCCGACATGTGGCCACAAACATCAGCCTGCCCGCCGGCGCAACGGCCGACTACAAGATCGACCCGGCCTCCAGCACCTTTGACAAGGGCGTGCCCAGCGGAAATCCCAGCGACACCACGATCCGCCTGACTGGCAGCACCGTGGTCGGCGCGGCGCGCCATCAGTAAGCCGCTTCTGCGGCCATGACAGGGCTGCCTGGAGATAACCGGGCGGC
>CALIXC010000056.1 GCA_938046755.1 uncultured Lautropia sp.
CGGATGAAGGGGTATTTCGAGGTCCCCTGCAGAAATTGCAGGATTTGCGATCATAGGGGCTCGTTTTCTTGCAATTTCTTCGGGGTTCTCATGGGTCCAAAGCCATCACAACTACAGACTGGCGAGCTGTTCGGGTATCCGCTGCGCGATCACCTGAACCTGAAGCATCCGCTGATCCTGCTGGGTGACCGGACCCAGTGGGAGCGCATCGATGAACTGGTGGCGGAGCAGTTCAAGTCCCGTACAGGGCGGCCCGCCACGTCCCCTCGTCTGATTGCGGGGCTGCTGTATCTGCAGCACGCCTTCGATCTGTCCGACGAGGAAGTGGTGGCAACCTGGGTGGAGAGCCCGTACTGGCAGGTCTTCACCGGGGAGATCTATCTGCAGACCAGGCCGCCGATTGATCCGTCCAGCCTGACGCGCTGGCGCAAAAGGCTGGGCGAGGCTGGCGTGGAAGAGATGCTGTCGTTGACGCTGGTTCTGGCACAGGGGCTTGGCATGCTCAAGGAGTCCAGCCTCAAGACGGTGATCGTGGATACGACCGTCATGCCCAAGGCGATTGCGCATCCAACGGATTCCCGGCTTCTGGAGCGTACCAGACAGCATCTGGTCAAAGCCGCCAGGGCGTGCGGCCTGAAGCTGCGGCAGAGCTACAGTCGTGTGGCCCCTCAGCTGGCGAGGCAGGTGGGCCGCCATGCGCATGCGAGACAGTTCAAGCGGATGCGAAATGTGCTCGGCAAGCTGCGCAAACGGGTCGGGCGTATCTGGCGGGATATCGACCGGCAACGAGAGCAGGTGACCGGTCCATTGCGCCAATGGCTTGATGACCTGATGGCACGGGCCGAACGGATTCTGACGCAGCAGCCGAAAGACAGGAACAAGCTGTACGCACTGCATGCGCAGGAGGTGGAGTGCATCAGCAAGGGCAAGGCCCGAAACCCCTACGAGTTCGGTGTCAAGGTCTCGATCACCACGACGCACAGGGAAGGTTTCGTTGTGGGCGCAAGATCGATGCCGGGCCGGCCGTACGACGGCCACACCCTGTACGAAGCGCTGGAGCAGGCGTCGATTGTGGGAGATTGCCGTATCGACACTGCCGTTGTGGACAAGGGCTATCGCGGTGCTGACGTGCCGGGCGTGAGAATCCTGCGATCAGGACAGAGGCGAGGCGTGACGCGCGGGATCAGGGCGATGATCAGACGCCGCAGTGCCATCGAACCGACGATAGGCCACATGAAGACCGATGGCAAACTTGACCGAAACTGGCTCAAGGGGGCATTGGGAGATGCACTTCACGCAGTGCTGTGCGGTGCCGGACACAACATCCGGCTGCTGCTGCGTCGGCTGCAGCGCCGGCTGCGGCGTTTTTGCGCTTTCATTTTGCTGTCGGTTCTGGTCGTGGTACGTCTGATGGTGCCAGATCGGCTCGAAATGGCGTTGTAGACGGCAGAGCGGGCACCAATCCGGTCCAGTTCAGGCTCTCGACCGTTCCGTTCAGCAGCTGGCTGACGTGCGGATTCTGGGTTGTTCAGGACTGACTATCCCGCTCCGCGGCGCGTGCCACAACGAAGCCGTCTTCCAGATCAGCGCTTCTTCTGCGGAGGCAGGTCCGTACAAGCCCCCTCGAACACCTCTGCCGCCATGCCGATCGACTCACCCAGCGTCGGATGCGGATGGATGGTGTGACCGATATCGGCCGCATCCGCCCCCATCTCGATGGCCTGCTCGAAAGCCGGAATGGTGTTCTCAGGAGCGT
>CALIXC010000057.1 GCA_938046755.1 uncultured Lautropia sp.
ACCCGGTCATCGTCTTCCTCTTTGCGAAAAACAATAAAAACATCTCTATTCGTAACAGATTCCAAATTATCCGCAGTATGCGATTCAGAAGCCTGGAAGCAGGCCTACTGTTTTTTGTAGATATCGTTCGATGAACGCCAGCCTCCGATGACGACGTGCTACCTGGAGCGCAGGTACCACTGCCTTTTCCAGGGCATCTTCCATCATCAGGCACGCCGGGTTTCTTATCGACAGAATCCCTTCAGTTGAGCACTAATAGCCCATTTATCCCAGAAATAACTAGTGTCTTGATAGCAATGGCAATGGAGTGACCTCTATCTGCAAGCGATGTCGGTGACGCCTCCACGCTTATCCATGCCGGCACATTCATTCGTGCCCAGCGCTGCGCCCAGGACCGAGAACGCATTTTCTAGTAGCAACTAGCCATATGTTTCTTTTGCACATCGTAAGTTACTATCAATGACTTGATACATTTCTAACATATTCAAGGTTGCAATCATGAATGCGATTCCGGTGATCCGACGACTGGCCCTGGGCTCCCTCCTCCTGCTGATGATTTCAGCCTGCGGCGGCGCCGACGACAGCCCGACAGCCACCACGACAACGACCAAGGCGGTATCAACAGAGGGCACCACCGACGGCCCGTCCGCATCCACATCGGTCGACGCAGCCGATGCCTCCCAAGCAAACACGGACGGCAGCGCGGCACGGAGCACCGAGCGCGTTGACAATACCGTCACGACCCGTTCATCGTCGACGGAGACTGCCAACAGCAACGTTCAGGCTAACGACGCCCCTCTCTCCGAGGACAGCCTGCGCGGCGACGTTCTGGCCAGGGCATTGCAGACCTCGACCAACCAGGCATGGACGGACGCCCACGGCCGGCAACAGGAACATCCGACCTCAGCCGTGCTCTGGAACGCCTCCTGGCCTAATGGAAAGAGGCAGGACAACCGCTGGTCCATTCCGGACATGGTGGTGGATCAGCGCATCATCCCGGAAGAGAGCAGCGCCGGATCGAGCTGGGCCATCTATCGGATCCGCTCCTATCCAGCCCGGCCCGTCAGCTACGGCCTGAAGTATGAAACGGTGGAACTGCAGCTGCACACCTCGGCGCAAGGGCTGCCTGACGATATCCGGAGCACGGCCGCCGACACCGAGCTGTTGCGACTGGATCGACACCTGCAGCTCACCGTCTTTCCGGCCACCGCAAACCAGGAAACGGAAAGCGCCGTCACCCAATCCATGCTCTCGCCGGCCGACTTCAGCATTCGCCGTAATGCCCGCCTGCGCTGGAATGAACCCCTGCATACCTGGACACTTGCGCAGACACCGGACCAAGGCAGGCCTTCGGTGCAGCTCAGCCTTGTCAGAGGAAAGGCTTCCCATGACTTCGCCATCTGCCTGACGGCCCGGCTCTTCAGACCGGACCTGCGCCGTACCTGCACACTGTGGCAGATACCCACGGACTGGACCCCCGCCGCCCCCCTCGTCTACCAGGGCCAGCACGTCGTGAACAGGATACGGATCCACACCCGCACCGAGAACAGCCGCCAGCCTGGCCATGGCTACCTCATCGATCACTGGCAGTCGAAGACCACCGGACAATAGATGCACGCTGCCCGGACACCCCATCAGCACACACACGAGTCACGGCTACCCCACACCTGGGCAGCCGGACCAGAGAAATGGGATACAGTGTCGGATCCCCTTGCTTACGCCTTCTCATGAAAGCCCTCGTCATCGACGCTACCGGCGCAACCGGCCACGAGCTGCTGGCACGCTTGCTGGAAACCCAACAGTTCAGCGAAATCCATGCCTTCGGCCGCCGGACACCCGCCGAATCGCACCCCCGGCTGCATTCCCACGTCATCGACTTCACCGGGCCCGGGAACTGGGCCGCACAGATGCGGGGCGACGTGCTCTTTGCCTGCCTGGGCAGCACGCTGAAGGATGCCGGCAGCCAGGACGCCCAATGGCAGATCGACTACCAGGCCACGCTGGACGCCGCCATCGCCGCCCGGCGCAACGGCACGCACACGCTGGTCCTCATGTCGGCTGCCGGTGCCGACGCCAAATCACGCTTCTTCTATCCGCGCATGAAAGGTGCGCTGGAGCATGCCGTAACGGAACTGGATTTCCGGCACCTGCTGATCTTCCGCCCACCCCTGCTGCTGCGCCCGAACAGCAACCGGCCGGTGGAAATCTGGAGCGCCCGAATACTGCGCGGCCTGAACGCTCTAGGCCTGCTGCGCAGCCAGCAACCGCTACCTGTGGGACAGCTGGCGCAGGCGATGCTGACCACAACGTTGGATGCTGCTGTCCGTGACAAGCCCGTGCATCGCATCTTTGCGCCGAGTGACATCCGCGGGCTGCTGGGGTAGGAGACGGCAGAATGGAGGCGCCAGCTTTGGCGCGTTCGCTGTCACGATACGGTGGATCTCCTCGAAAAGCGTGCTGTCGGCGGGAATGTATTCGTCAATGGGATAGGAATGCATGGCGACGATCCTGCCTTGACGGGAAGACCTGGCCTGTCACGGCCATGGTGCTGACATGCACATGGCCGCGCTCAGGCTCAGGATGGATCACTTCAGGCTTGTTCTGAAGAACTGCTCAAACTTGTCGAAGGGGATCTTGCAGGACTGCTTGTCGTAGAGATCAACATGGGAGGCATCCTTGACGAGGAACAGCTCCTTGTTCTGACTTCCCAGCGACTTGAAGGCGTCCTCGCTGAAGTAGCGAGAGTGTGCTTTCTCACCATGCACGATCAGGGCTGGTGCCTTGAGCTCACCCGCACGCTGCAGCATCGGCATGTTGATGAAGGCCAGCGGCGTAGTCCTGGACCAGCCGGTGTTGGAGTTCACCGACCGGGGATGGTAACCGCGCGGGGTCTTGTAGTAGTCGGCGTATTCACGCACGAACTTCGGCGTCTGGGCATTGTGACTGGCAGGCGGTGGCAGGTGCTCTTCGGCGGCCGTGTGGGCGGTCGTTCCACTTTCCGCATCCGCCCACCGCTGCAAGTTCATGGCCTGTTTTGCCTTGTAGCGGCCTTCCACATCCATCATCGGCGCCGTTCTGTCGTACTGGCCGTTGGGGTCCATCCTGATCTCTCGACCCGCTCCGCACAAGACGACATGCGAGGCATGGTGCGCATCACCCTGCCAAAGCTGACACATAACGCCGCCATCCTAAGCAAGCTGCTGGCCCAGTGCGAGGGCTATCCCGAACTGGTCATCGACTGGCGGGTGGACACGGCAAGACTCGACTCGGTAACGCACCAGATCGACATGGGTATACGCATCGGCCCCCAGCCGGACGACATGGTGATCGCACGCAGGATCTGCGACTACACTGACCGGATTGTCGCCGCACCAGCCCTGCTGGCGCGGTACGGTGTCCCGAAGAGCCTGGAGGAGCTGCTGGATCGCTTTCCTGTCAGCAGCCTGATCAACGTCGGGACAAACCGGTCCTGGGGCTGGCCCTTTCGTGAAGGCCTGCACGTCTTTCCGAAGCGGGCACGACTGGTGACCGATGACAACGAAAACGAGCTGGCGGCAGCCCTGGCCGGATATCTCTGCACCTACATCCCGGATGAGCTATGCCACGCCCATCTGGCCAGCGGCGCGCTTGTGGAACTGTTTCCCGAGATACCTCGCACACCCTGGCAGATGTACCTCTATCGACCTCAGCGAACCGTCACCTCACCGCGCGTGCTGGCCGTGTTCGACTGGATGACGGAGATACTGCGGGCAGAGTACTGCGGGTAAAGCAACTCGACGATCTTGTGGAGCGATGCCGACGTAGCACACGGTAGATGGTGGGAGTTCTCAAGGTACCAGCCAGATTGACATGGGTTTACACATTGAGCTGTATCCGGGAGATCTGTTGATGGCGCAGTATCTGCGACATCTCAGACCTGACGACCGGGCCTCCAGTGCTCTGCCAGGAAGTCCACAAACGCCCGGATTTTCGGGCTGACCGTGGTGTCGCCGTAATAGACGGCATGAAACGGTTTGGCTTCGTTCAGGGCACGGTCCGGCAGGAGTTCATGCAGGTCGCCGGCGGCGATGTCACTGGCCACAACGAAGTCCGACAGACAGGCGATGCCGTTGCCGGATAGACAGAGCTGACGGATGGTTTCTCCGCTATTGGCAGACAGTTGGGGCGCGGCGGCATAAGGGGCATGACCGCTGTCAGCAAACGGCCAGTTGTTCAGGGTTCTGGGTTCGGAGAAACCAATGAGGGTGTGCCGCGATAGATCGGCAACGCTTTCCGGCGTGCCGTATCGGGCCAGATAGTCGGGCGCAGCAACAAGCTTCAGGCGACTGTCAAACAGGTGCCGGGCGCGCAGCGCAGAATCGTGAAGGCTGCCTGCGCGGATGGCGATATCCACGCGCCGTTCGATGAGGTCGATATAGCCTTCGGACGAAGTGAGCTGCAACGACACCTGCGGATAACGCTCACGAAACGGGCGCACGAGCGGGGCAATGCGATGCAGCAGCGTGGGCGTGGCGGAATCCACCCGAAGAATGCCCTGCGGTGTACCGCCCGAGGAGAGGAGTTCCGCTTCGGCAGCCTCGATGTCGTGCATTATCTGACGAGCACGCCTGAAGAAACGGCTACCTTCTTCGGTCAGCCGCAGCTGGCGTGTGGTGCGGTTGAGCAGATTGGTGGAAAGTTTCTCTTCCAGCCGTTTCACGGTGCGGCTGACGACGGAGTTGGCCAGGCCCAGCGTTTCTGCCGCACGGCTGAAACTGCCGCTTTCCACCACCTGCACGAATACGGCCAGCTCATCGGAATGGCTCTTCATTGTTGCTGATACTGGAAAAGTGTTTTGCGATTATTGCCATTTTCCTGCATGAAGGATAGACGGACAATGGCGTGTTTTCAACACGACTTCTGAGGAATCCACATGAACATTCTGTTGATTGACGGCGGACAGGCCTTCCGTTTCACCGAAGGCCGTCTGAACCACACACTGCACCAGACCGCCCGAGAGACGCTGGCCGCGCTCGGCCACACGGTGAAGGAAACCGTGATTGAGCAGGGCTACGACACCGTTGCCGAGGTGGAGAAATGGCTGTGGATGGATGCGGTTGTCTGGCAGATGCCCGGCTGGTGGATGGGCGAACCATGGACGGTGAAAAAATATGTTGACGAAGTGTTCAGCGAAGGTGTTGGCGAAAACAAGCTGGTTGCCAACGATGGCCGCCACCGTGTCAACCCGACGGTGGGCTACGGGACGGGTGGGCTGCTGCACGGCAAGAAGCACATGATCTCCTCCACCTGGAATGCACCGATCGAGGCGTTCACCCGGGAAGGCGATTTCTTTGAGGGTGCGGGGGTGGATGGTGTGCACTTCCATTTCCACAAGGCCAACGAGTTCCTCGGCACCACGCGGCTGCC
>CALIXC010000058.1 GCA_938046755.1 uncultured Lautropia sp.
GAACATGCAGATTAAGAAGCAGACCTTCAAGGAGCTCTCCGAGATCTGCAAGAAGGACTGCCTGTTCGCGACCAACACCTCCTCGCTCTCGATTACCGAGATCGGCGCAGGCCTGGATCGCCCGGTGACCGGCATGCACTTCTTCAACCCGGCTCCGGTCATGAAGCTGGTTGAGGTGATTTCCGGCCTGGATACCCCGCAGGAGGATCTGGATCGCATCACGAAGATTGCGGAGGACATCGGCAAGACGGTTGTCCCGATGCAGGAGTTTGCGGGCTTTGTCGTGAACCGCATCCTGATTCCGATGATCAACGAGGCAATCGGCGTCTATGCGGACAACAATGTCCCGGCAGAGAAGATTGATGAGGCAATGAAGCTCGGCGCGAACCATCCGATGGGACCGCTGGCACTCGGCGACCTCATCGGCCTCGATGTCGTGCTCGCAATCATGGAAGTGTTGCAGAGCGAGACCGGCGACACGAAGTACAGACCGCATCCGGAACTTCGCAAGATGGTCCGCGGCGGCAGACTCGGCAGAAAGACCGGCAGAGGTTTCTACGACTATACGAAGTAAGCGATTCTGGTAATTACATCGGAGCAATCCAACGGGTAAGGGTTTCCCTTCCCGTTTGGATTTACTCTGGTGCGTTAATTATTTAACATGGAGGAAGGATCAATGGATTTCGCACTGGACAAGAAACATGAGATGGCGCGCTCGCTCTTCAGAGACTTCGCGGAAAACGAAGTAAAGCCGCTGGCGCAGGAGATTGACGAGGAAGAGCGCTTCCCCGTTGAGACCGTTGAGAAGATGGCGCGCTACGGCTTCCTCGGAATTCCGGTTCCGAAGGAGTACGGCGGCCAGGGCTGTGACGTTCTGACCTACGCAATGTGCGTCGAGGAGCTCTCGAAGGTCTGCGGCACGACCGGTGTTATCGTCTCCGCACACACCTCGCTCTGCATCGACCCGATTCTGACCTACGGCACCGAGGAGCAGAAGCAGAAGTATCTGCCCAAGCTGGCCACGGGCGAGCTGATCGGCTGCTTTGGCCTGACCGAGCCCAACCATGGCTCCGACCCGGGCAGCATGGTGACGCGCGCCCGCAAGGTCGAGGGTGGCTACAGCCTGTCGGGGGCCAAGACCTGGATCACCAACAGTCCCATCGCCGATGTCTTTGTGGTCTGGGCCAAGGATGATGAAGGCCAGATCCGCGGCTTCATCCTGGAGAAGGGCTGGAAGGGTCTGTCGGCACCGGCCATTCACGGCAAGGTGGGTCTGCGCGCCTCCATCACCGGCGAGATCGTGATGGACGAGGTGTTCGTGCCTGAAGAGAATGCCTTCCCCGAGGTGCGCGGCCTGAAAGGTCCGTTCACCTGCCTGAACTCTGCCCGCTACGGCATTGCCTGGGGCGCGCTGGGGGCTGCCGAGGCCTGTTATGAGGCCGCCCGCCAGTACACGCTGGACCGCAAGCAGTTCAATCGGCCGCTGGCGGCCAACCAGCTCATCCAGAAGAAGCTGGCCGACATGGCGACCGAGATCTCGCTGGGTCTTCAGGCCGTGCTACGTGTGGGCCGCATGAAGGACGAGGGCATTGCGCCGGTGGAAGTCACCTCCATCGTCAAGCGCAATTCCTGCGGCAAGGCGCTGGAAATTGCGCGGATGGCGCGCGACATGTTGGGGGGCAACGGCATCTCCGACGAATACCCGGTGGCGCGTCATCTGGTGAACCTGGAGGTGGTCAACACCTACGAGGGCACACATGACATCCATGCGCTGATCCTGGGCAGAGCCATCACCGGCATTGCAGCGTTTGCCAACTGATCGGCCCTGGCATGCCAGAGGCGGCCCGGTCCAGATGACGGGTCGCCGGTTTTGTCGGCCGGCCGCACGGCCCTTTTTGGGTCGTTATGCAAGAACCAAAAAACCTTTAGGAGACTGATCATGGCGGGCGCGCTGTCACACATTCGCGTGCTGGACCTGTCGCGCATTCTGGCCGGTCCGTGGGCGGGGCAGATTCTGGCGGACCTGGGGGCGGATGTCATCAAGGTGGAGCGCCCGGGACCTGGCGACGATACACGGGGCTGGGGGCCGCCATGGATCAAGGATGATCAGGGGCATGATACTTCGGTAGCTGCCTATTATCTGTGTGCCAACAGGAACAAGCGCTCCATCACGGTCGATATCACCCAGCCGGAAGGTCAGGACATCGTGCGTCGGCTGGCGGCGCAGTCCGATGTGGTGCTGGAGAACTTCAAGCTGGGGGGGCTGAAACAGTACGGACTGGACTACGACAGCCTGAAGGCCGTCAATCCGCGGCTGGTGTATTGCTCCATTACCGGCTTCGGGCAGGATGGTCCCTATGCGCCACGTGCCGGCTATGATTTCCTGATCCAGGGTCTGGGTGGGCTGATGAGCATCACCGGCCGGCCGGATGGAGAACCGGGTGCTGGCCCCATGAAAGTGGGGGTGGCGCTGACCGACATCCTGACCGGCCTGTATGCCACGAATGCCGTGCTGGCGGCACTGGCCTGGCGTGAGCAAAGCGGTGAGGGCCAGTACATCGACATGGCGCTGCTGGACGTGCAGGTGGCCTGTCTGGCCAACCAGGCCATGAACTATCTGGCGACCGGCAGCAGCCCGCGGCGGATGGGCAATGCGCACCCCAGCATCGTTCCGTATCAGGATTTCCCCACGGCGGATGGTCACATGATTCTGGCCATTGGCAACGACGGTCAGTTTGCCCGCTTCTGCGAGGTGGCCGGAAGGCCCGAACTGGCGGCCGATGTGCGCTTTGCCACCAACCGTGCAAGGGTGGAAAACCGCGCCGAACTCATCCCGCTGCTGAACGAGATCACGGCCACCCGCACCACGACCGAATGGATCGCTCAGCTGGAGGCTCGTGCCGTGCCCTGCGGTCCCATCAATGGTCTGGCCGAGGTGTTTGCCGACCCGCAGGTGCAGGCCCGTGGCCTGGCTGTGAAGATGCCGCACCCCGAGGCTGGCGAGGTGCCGCTGGTGGCCAGCCCGATCCGTCTTTCGAAGACCCCGGTGGAGTACCGCCGTGCGCCTCCTCTGGTGGGTGAACACACCGACGAGATCCTGGCCGATCTGGGGGTGGATTCGGCAGGCATTGTGGGGCTGCGGGAGCGGGGGGTGGTGTAGGGCCCCTGCGTCGGGTCAGACCGTGTGTAGGGGGGGGCGGACTTCAACGGTGTTTTACATGTCGGGGCATCTGTCATCTGTCACAATTGAAAGCTGGTTTCTGACCCGATGGGAGAGAGTTTGATGGGTGTTCATTCCATGATCAAGGTACGCCGCCTGCTGGGTGCACCGCTGGCTGCGGCTTCGCTGTCGCTGGGCGTGGCGCTGGCCGGGGCGCTGCCGGGTACGGCCCTGGCGCTGGATCTGTCGTCGATCACGCAGACGGACGCGTCGGCGGCGGTGAAGGCGGCGCTGCAGAAGGGGGCGGAGTCGGCGGTGGCCAGTCTGGGCAAGGCCGATGGCTTTCTGGGCAATCCAGAGGTGAAGATCCCGCTCCCGTCCAGTCTGCAGAAGCTGGAGAAGGCGGCCAAGCTGATGGGCAAGCAGAAGGATTTCGAGGCACTGCAGGTGAACATCAACCGCGCGGCCGAGGCGGCGGTGCCGGAGGCGAAGACGCTGCTGCTCAATGCCATCAAGGGCATGTCGGTGAAGGATGCCAAGGGCATTCTGGCGGGCGGCGATGATTCGGTGACGAGCTTCTTCCGTGAGAAGACCTCGAAGGACATGTACCAGAAGTTCCTGCCGATCGTGACGCAGTACACGGGCAAGATGGGGCTGGCGAAGCAGTACAACTCGCTGGCCGGGCAGGCGTCCAAGCTGGGCGTGGTGAAGTCGGACGACGCGAAGATCGAGAGCTATGTGACCAACAAGGCGATGGATGGCCTGTACAAGATGATCGCGGCGGAAGAGAAGTCGATCCGTGCGGATCCGGTGGGTACGGGTTCGGCCATCCTGAAGAAGGTGTTTGCCAAGTAAGGTCTGACATCCTTTGAAATCTGGGGCCTTCTGTCAAGGCTGCCAGGTGAGCCGGAGGCCCGGGCAGGTCGATAAGATGACCTGTCCGGGCTATCTGTTTTTGCAGTGGGGTTGCGTGGTGGCCGGTCTGTCGGGCTGGGCCTTCCATCGGGCGGTGTGTGCGAAGCGGTGAGGTTTGCGGGTAAAAATTCGCGGCAAAAGAACCCGCTTCCTGTTTGGATGGCCCCGATGTTCCCGATGATGAAGGTCTCTCCAGTTTCGCGTCGCCTGTCAGGGCGCTTCCATGCGTGCCGCTTCCTGTTCGCCCTGCCGTTGGCGGCGGGATTGATGACGGCTGCCATGCCTGCGCAGGCGCAGGTTTACAAGTGCAAGGTGGACGGCAAGGTCAGCTACCAGGCGATGCCTTGCAATGGGGAGGCCGAGGGGGCGCTGAAGCCGGTTCAGGATGATGGGATGGGCCGTGATGTTGCCACCTTGCGCAAGCTCTGGACGGGCCTTGAGT
>CALIXC010000059.1 GCA_938046755.1 uncultured Lautropia sp.
CCGGCGACGGCAGGAAGTCGATCACGGCGTCCAGCATGCGCTGCACGCCCTTGTTCTTGAAGGCAGTGCCGCACAGCATCGGCTGCAGCTCATTGGCAATGGTGCGCTTGCGCAGGCCGGCCTTGATCTTCTCCTCGGGCAGGTCGCCGTTCTCGAGATACTCGTTCATCAGGTCCTCGTCGGCCTCGGCCGCGGCCTCGAGCATCTTCTCGCGCCACTCGGCAGCCTTTTCCTTCAGGTCGGCCGGGATGTCGCGGTAATCGAACTTCATGCCCTGCGAGGCCTCATCCCAGATGATGGCTTTCATCTTGATGAGGTCGACAACGCCCTCGAACTTGTCCTCGGCACCGATGGGGATGACCACGGGTACGGGATTGGCACGCAGACGCAGCTTCATCTGATCATAGACCTTGAAGAAGTTCGCGCCGGTGCGGTCCATCTTGTTCACGAAGGCCAGACGGGGCACGTGATACTTGTTGGCCTGACGCCAGACGGTCTCGGACTGCGGCTGCACGCCGCCCACTGCGCAGTACACCATGCAGGCACCGTCCAGCACGCGCATCGAACGCTCCACCTCGATGGTGAAGTCGACGTGTCCCGGGGTGTCGATGATGTTGATCCGGTGTTCCGGATAGGAAAGGTCCATGCCCTTCCAGAAGGTGGTCACGGCAGCGGAGGTGATGGTGATGCCACGCTCCTGCTCCTGTTCCATCCAGTCGGTGGTGGCCGCGCCATCATGCACTTCACCCAGCTTGTGGTTCACGCCGGTGTAATACAGGATGCGCTCGGTCGTCGTGGTTTTTCCTGCATCGATGTGGGCCGAAATACCAATATTCCGGTAGCGCTCGATGGGGGTCTTGCGAGCCATGATGGTGAGTCCTTAAATAGCACATTAAGGCACAGGACCGACAGCCACTGACACTGCGGCGGCCGGTCCGGTGCGAAAGGGACGTTTCGTCCTCGTTCCGTCAGAGACGGGTCAGAAGCGGAAGTGCGAGAAGGCGCGGTTGGCCTCAGCCATGCGGTGAACCTCGTCGCGACGCTTGACGGCGCCACCCCGGTTCTCGGCCGCTTCCATCAGTTCGTTGGCCAGGCGCTGGCCCATGGATTTCTCGGCACGCTTCTTGGCGGCTTCACGCAGCCAGCGCATGGCCAGCGCGGTACGGCGCACCGGGCGAACTTCAACCGGCACCTGATAGTTGGCACCACCCACACGACGGCTCTTGACCTCGACCATCGGACGGGAGTTGCTCAGTGCGGTGTTGAAGACTTCGATGGGATCCTTGCCGCTCTTGGAACGGATGATCTCGAAGGCACCGTACAGGATGCGCTCGGCGACAGCTTTCTTGCCGGAAAGCATCAGCACGTTGATGAACTTGGCGACTTCTTCGTTGTGATAGAGCGGATCCGGCAGGATCACGCGCTTCGGTACTTCGCGACGGCGTGGCATTTCTTACCTCAGATTGACATTCAGCTGGCCTTGCACGCGGACCCCAGGCGATTCCCAGCAAAGGGCCGGAAAACACGCCACCCCATCGGATATGAGTGGGAAATGTGGAACCGTTGAGCATTGCCATGACCCCGAACCTGTCTCGCAAGCCTGCAAATAGGCGGGATCGCTTACTGGATGGTGGCGCCGCCTGCGCCCATCGCAGGCGATCGGCCCAGCCACCCTTCCAACCGGCCGCCCGGAGGACAGGCGACCGTGATGGGACCGATGATTACTTGGCAGCCTTGGGCCGCTTGGCGCCGTACTTGGAACGGGCCTGTTTCCGGTCCTTGACGCCTTGCAGGTCAAGGGAGCCGCGGACGATGTGGTAACGCACACCCGGAAGGTCCTTCACACGACCGCCGCGAATCAGCACGACCGAGTGTTCCTGCAGGTTGTGGCCTTCACCGCCGATGTAGCTGATGACCTCAAAGCCGTTGGTGAGACGCACCTTGGCCACTTTACGCAGCGCGGAGTTCGGCTTCTTGGGGGTGGTGGTATAGACGCGGGTGCATACACCGCGGCGCTGCGGGCAATCTTCCAGCGCGGGGCTCTTGCTCTTGACGACCGCAGATTTACGCGGCTTGCGTACGAGCTGATTGATGGTTGGCATGGCTGTTGACGCTTGGATTTGGGAGCAGCCACGATGGGCTGCGTCGATCGGAGATCAATCCATGGCAACGCGCGGCGGCGTCTGCCTGAATTCGATTTGCCGGGCCGGAAGAACCCGGCCTTCTGTGTGAGGGGCTGTCTGCTGCCCGATGCCCCTTCGACCGACGCCTTGACCGAACTGCCCATGGCAGACGGCCCCGGTGCTACCCAAAGAGCGCATCTGGCGCGGCACACGGCCGCCCCAGGAACACGGGAGTATAAGAGGAAGGTGCCGGTCAGTCAACGAAGACGAGCCGAGCTGGCCGTCCCGTGGGCCATCCGGCGCACGCTTCAGGATGCTGCGACAGGCTGGGGATGGACCCAGAAGTAGCCCGACTGTGGTGTCGGCGCAACGACACCCGTCGGTGGCAGCTGGCGCATGGCGTCACGCACGGCTGTCTCAGCCTCTGCAAGACTGTTGCCGGTGGCCGTGCAACCAGGAACGTCCGGAACATAGGCCCGGAAGCAGCTGCCTCGCTGTTCGATCACGATTGCATAGGCTGCCATGGTGTTTTCTCCTGACGAGGGGCACCGCGGAGGCGCCTCAACTGACGATTGTCCCGCCAAATCGACCGTCCCGCCGTGAATTCCGGCCGCTTCATCTCTGAACGGCCCTCCGACAGCCAGGGATGCAACATAGCCTGACGGGGCGGACGCAGGATGCTGCAGGTTCTCTTGCAGGGAAAAGATAAGGGGGGTGTCCATTCAGCGTAATCGAGCTATTTGACCCTAAGCAGCTGATCCTGTGATTGTCAGCTGTCGACGGATAGTAATTACTTGTAATAGCGTCGAAATATCGAACACTTGCCTGATTGACTCGGCGGGAGATCGAAATGCCCTGTACGTCAGGTCCCCACGTGTCGCACGCCCCGACTTGCCGCAGCCCATACGCCGCGATGGGGTGTCTTCTGGCCGCGGGCTCTGTCCATCCCAGGAAGGTATCGGGAGGCGGCTTCCTGCGTCAGGAAGCCGACGCAAGTTGTTGCATGCAGTCTTTTGCGAGGGCACTGAAATAGCGACAGGGCCAGGAACGGTATTCCGTTCGTGGCCCTGTTCTGGTGCTTCCGGCCCGGGACCACCAGGCCCGGGCCGGCCATGGCAGGATCAGCCCTCTTTGCCGGAAGGCTGTGCCGGGGTCTCGTCCGACGAGGTGGAGGGTCCGCCGAACAGCGCGCTCAAATCCAGCGCTGCTGCGGTGGCAGCCACCGACGAGGCATTTTCCTCGGCCGTCACCAGTTCGGGCTCGGACGACTCAGGCATGGCGAAGGCTGCTTCGGCTGCTGCCAGCGCGGCGGCCTCCTGAGCCTCGACCGACTCCTTGTCGTGCCGTGCCTTGTGGTAGGCCAGACCCGTACCTGCCGGGATCAGACGACCGACGATGACATTCTCCTTCAGGCCACGCAGGTCGTCGCGCTTGCCCATGATCGCCGCCTCGGTCAGTACCCGGGTAGTTTCCTGGAAGGAAGCCGCCGAGATGAACGAGTCGGTGGACAGCGAGGCCTTGGTGATGCCCAGCAGGATGTTGTCGTACGACGGCGGCAGCTTGCCTTCGTCGTTCATCTTGTCGGTGGCATCCAGGATCTCGCTGCGCTCGACCTGCTCGCCCACGATGAAGTTGGTGCCGCCCGGTGCGGTGACGACCACGCGACGCAGCATCTGGCGAACGATTACCTCGATGTGCTTGTCGTTGATCTTCACGCCCTGCAGTCGGTAGACGTCCTGCACCTCGTCCACGATGTAGCGCGACAGTGCCTCGATGCCCAGCAGGCGCAGGATGTCGTGTGGATCGGCCGGGCCGTCGACGATCATCTCGCCCTTGTTGACCACCTGACCGTCGTGCACCAGCACGTGCTTCTCTTTCGGGATCAGGAACTCATGGGCGTTGCCGTCCAGGTCAGTGATGACCAGACGCTGCTTGCCCTTGGTGTCCTTGCCGAACGAGACCGTACCGGTGACTTCCGCCAGCATGCCGGCGTCCTTGGGCGAACGGGCCTCGAACAGCTCGGCCACCCGCGGCAGACCCCCGGTAATGTCCCGGTTCTTCTGGGATTCCTGCGGAATACGTGCCAGCACCTCGCCGACGGCCACCTGCTGGCCGTCGCGCACGGTAATCAGCGCGCCCACCGGGAAGCCGATCTGCACTGAGTGATCGGTGCCGGCGATCTTCACTTCCTCGCCAGCCTCGTTGATCAGCTTCATCGTGGGACGGACGTTCTTGGCGCCCGCACCCCGCCGCTTGGCGTCAATGACCACCTGCGTGGACAGACCGGTGACCTCGTCGACCTGCTTGGCCACGGTCACGCCTTCCTCGACGTTCTCGAAGCGCACCGTACCGCCGTACTCACTGATGATCGGGCGGGTCAGCGGATCCCAGCTGGCCAGCTGCGAGCCGGCGGTGAGCGCCTGACCGTCATGGACGTGCAGCGTGGCACCGTAGGGGATCTTGTGGCGCTCGCGCTCGCGGCCGTTGTCATCGGTGATCATCACCTCGCCCGAACGCGAGATGACGATCAGCTCGCCCTTGGCGTTGGTGATGTAGCGCATGGTGGCGGTGAAACGCGCCGTACCGTTGGACTTGGTTTCCACCGAGCTGGCGACCGCGGCACGCGAAGCCGCACCACCGATGTGGAAGGTCCGCATAGTCAGCTGGGTACCCGGCTCACCGATGGACTGGGCGGCGATGATGCCGACCGATTCGCCAGTGTTGACCAGCACGCCGCGGCCCAGGTCGCGACCGTAGCACTTGGCGCACAGGCCATAGCGCACGTCGCAGGTCAGCGGGGTACGCACGCGCACCTCGTCGATGCCCAGCTGCTCGATCTTCTCGACCAGGTCCTCGTTCAGCAGTTCGCCGGCCGGGATGGCGGTTTCCTGCGTCTCGGGGTTGATCACGTCCACGGCCGTGACACGACCCAGCACGCGATCGCGCAGCGGCTCGATGACCTCGCCGCCCTCGACCAGCGCACGCATGGCCACACCGTTGCTGGTGCCGCAGTCGTGCTCGGTCACCACCAGATCCTGCGCGACGTCCACCAGACGACGGGTCAGATAACCCGAGTTGGCGGTCTTCAGCGCGGTGTCGGCCAGGCCCTTGCGGGCGCCGTGGGTGGAGATGAAGTACTGCAGAACGTTCAGGCCTTCGCGGAAGTTCGCCGTGATCGGCGTCTCGATGATCGAGCCGTCCGGCTTGGCCATCAGGCCCCGCATGCCCGCCAGCTGACGGATCTGCGTGGCCGAACCACGAGCGCCCGAGTCGGCCATCATGTAGATGGCGTTGAACGACTCCTGCTTCTGCACCAGACCTTCGCGGTTGACGACATCCTCGGTTGCCAGCTGGTCCATCATGGCCTTGGCCACCTGGTCACCGGCCTTGGACCAGATGTCCACCACCTTGTTGTAGCGCTCGCCCTGGGTCACCAGACCCGAGGTGTACTGCTGCTCGATCTCCTTGACCTCCTTCTCGGCGGCGGCCAGGATCTGCTGCTTGGACGGCGGCACCAGCATGTCGTCGATGGCGATGGAGATGCCACCGCGCGTGGCCAGCCGGAAGCCGTTCTGCATCAGCTGGTCGGCCAGGATGACCGTGGCACGCAGGCCGCAGCGACGGAACGAGGCGTTGATCAGGCGCGAGATTTCCTTCTTCTTCAGCGCCCGGTTCATCAGGTCGAACGGTACCCTTGGGAGCCTCCGCTCCAGAACATGGAAATTGCGCCCGGTTCGAG
>CALIXC010000060.1 GCA_938046755.1 uncultured Lautropia sp.
GTTCCGTGGCGCGCCGGTTCGCGGGACTTATTCAGAGGATCCCTAGTGATGGGCGGGCGCAGGCACGCCCGCCTTCTGCAGCCGCCGTTCCGTCAGACCGACGCCTTTTTAGGTGCTGGCGGATACCCGGTCTTTTTCAGCAACGTGGCCGTCTCGTAGAGGGGCAGGCCCATGATGCTGCTGTACGAGCCCTCGATCTTCTTCACGAAACGGGCGGCCAGACCCTGGATGCCATAGGCCCCTGCCTTGCCGAAGGGCTCGCCGCTGGCGATGTAGGCTGCGATGTCTTCATCGGTCAGGCGCCGGAAGCGCACTCGCGACACTTGGGTGCGCTGGCGGACCTTGCCGCGCGGACTGACCACCACCACGCTGCTCAGCACGCGGTGTGAACGTCCCGACAGCAGCTTCAGGATGCGCCGGGCGTTTTCTTCATCCGTGGGCTTGCCCAAGATGCGGCCGCCGACCGCCACCGTGGTGTCGGCCGCCAGCAGTGGGGCAGGGGGCCAGTTGGGGCTGGTCGCAGCACCCGTGCCTGTCGGCAGCCTGCCCGGAGCAGGTCGGGCGGCAGGGGAGGCCGTTGCTGCAGGGGTGCCAGACGGATTGTTCGAACTGGCCGTGCCGCTCGAAGCGGTGCCAGCAGCAGCGGCCGCCGCGGTTGCCGCGATCTCGGCGACGGGCGATCCTGCCATCTCGGCCAGGAAGTCCTGGCGCTGCAGCTCCTGCAGCCGCTGCCAGGCCGCTTCGGCCTTGGCACGCGCTACCCGTTCCACGTAATTCGTGGGTGACTCTTTCGGGCGTATGGTCTCCAACTCCTCCGCTTTGCTCTCGTCCTCCTCCAGCAGCAGCCGGACCTCGGTGATGCCGATCTGCTTGAGCAGTTCCAGCCGGCGGGGGCTGCGCGATGCCAGATAGATCATGATGTCGCTCCTGATGAGATGGAAGTATCCCGTCAGCCAGTCACGTCATCTGCCCGTGACAGTCGGTCACTCCCGATGGTAAGGATGTCCCGCATTGATCGACCATGCCCGGTACAGCTGCTCGGCCAGCAGCACGCGCACCAGGGCGTGTGGCAGCGTCAGGCTGGAAAGCCGGATGCGCTCCTGCGCTTCGGCCTTCAGGCCGGCATCCAGCCCGTCCGGACCGCCGATCAGGATCGCGACCGGGTCGGCTGCCTGCTGCCAGTGTTGCAATCGTCTTGCCAGCGCCGTGGTGCGCAGATCGTCGCCGTGCTCGTCCAGCACCACGACCCGGGCGCGAGGCGGAAGCTTCGCCCGTAGCCGTTCGGCCTCGCGTGCCATCAGCGTGGCGGTGGCGGCTTCCGTGCGTCGGGTGGGATCACCGGTGCGGTTCTCGGTCTTCACCGCCACCAGTTCCACGTCCAGCCCGCTGGGAAAACGCTTCAGGTAGTCGGAAACTGCCTCGTCCACCCAGCGCGGGCTACGCTGACCCACGGCCAGGATGCGGATCAGCATCGCCGTGTGCTCCTTGTCTGCCGGTCAGGCCTGCGCGCCCTGGGGGGGCGGCATCCTCATCCTTGCGGGCGTGTCCCTTGTGAGTCGACGGCCGGGGCAGCGGCAGTTCGACCGGGTGCGTGCCCCACAGTTCTTCCAGGTTGTAGTAGGCGCGGATGGCAGGCTGCATGATGTGCACGATGATGTCGCCCAGATCCACCAGCACCCATTCGCCGGTTTCTTCGCCTTCCACCGACACCACCGGATAGCCTGCCTCGCGGGCCCGGTCCTGCACGTGCGCAGCCAGCGCCCGGGTCTGGCGGTTGGAGGTGGCCGTGGCCACCACCACGCGATCGAACAGGTCGGACAGCGCGGGCGACTTGGCGTTGCGCTGCGGGCCGGTGTCGAAGACGCGGATGTCCTGCGCCTTCACGTCTTCCAGCGCGTCCACCACCAGGTATTGCAGTTCGGAAATGCTCATGGGTCTATCGGTCTCGAAGATTCGGCACTGAACAGAGGGTACAGTGCTCATACTATAGGATCGGTCCGGCTCATGGGCGGGTA
Organism: uncultured Lautropia sp.; assembly: GCA_938046755.1. GTDB lineage: Bacteria > Pseudomonadota > Gammaproteobacteria > Burkholderiales > Burkholderiaceae_E > Lautropia. Next base: position 2,016 of record CALIXC010000060.1, read on the forward strand.
CCCGCATGGCCTGATCCGGTCATCGGTTATGTCTGCTATGGAGCCTGTGGGCCCACGGTGCGGGGGCCGGTTAGGGAGCCGTCATGTGCCTGGCGACGATTGCCTCGGCCTCTGTCAGGAAGATCAGTCCTGCCCCTTTTCGGGCGTGTCGGTGCCGTACAGCCCGTGCCGCCGGATGTAGGCCTCCACGCCCATCGGCAGCAGTCCGTTCACCGGCTGGCCGGCAGCCAGCTGCTTGCGCAGCTGTGTGGCCGACAGCGGAACGGGCGGCATCCGGAAGAACATGATGTTGCCGGAGGGCGTGTCGGGCAGTGAGCCTGTGCCGCGCGCCGCCAGCAGCTTCTCGATCTCGGGCGGCAGGTCGGACAGGGGGACGCGCTCGCGTTGCGTCACGGCCAGGTGGGCGTAATCCAGCAGGTGCTGCCAGTCGTGCCAGGTGTCGAGGTTGCGGAACTGGTCGCTGCCCAGCACCAGGATCAGTGCGTCGTCGGGGCCGTAGTGCTCCCGCAGCGCTTTCAGCGTGTCGATCGTGTAGCTGGGACCATTACGGTTCACTTCCTGCTCATCGATCTTCCAGTGACTGGCCTCGGTGCTGGCGGGCAGGGAGGCGATGGCCAGGCGCAGCATGGCCAGCCGGTGGCGTCCGTCGGCCTGGTTGCCGCCTTTCTGCCAGGCATGGCCGGCCGGGATCAGCACCAGCTGGTCCAGCTTCAGGGCGGTGATAGCGGCCTGGCCCAGGGCCAGGTGTGCCATGTGGACGGGATCGAAGCTGCCCCCCAGAAGCCCGATGCGACGACGCCGGCCGAGGTTCATGCGGATGCCACGCCCAGCCAGTCGCGCGCCGGCAGGAAGTCGGTGTAGAGCCGTGCCTCGGGCGTGCCCGGCTCGGGCTGGTACTGGTAGCGCCAGCCGGCCGTGGGCGGCATCGAGGCCAGGATGGATTCGGTACGGCCGCCCGAGGCCAGCCCGAACAGCGTGCCCCGGTCCAGGACCAGGTTGAATTCCACGTAACGGCCACGGCGCAGCGCCTGGAAGGTACGCTCGCGCTCGCCATAGGCCCGGTCCATGCGCCGCCGCACGATGGGCAGGTAGGCGTCCAGGAAATGGTCGCCCACGCTGCGCGTTAGTGCGAAGGCCGTGGCGAAGTCCGGTTGGTTCAGATCATCGAAGAAGATGCCACCGATGCCGCGGGCCTCCTGCCGGTGCTTCAGGAAGAAGTAGCGGTCGCACCAGGCCTTCATGGTCGGGTAGTGCTCGGGGCCGAAGGGGGCCAGCGCATCGAAGCATACCTGGTGGAAATGCCGGGCGTCCTCTTCCTCGCCGTAATAGGGCGTGAGGTCCATGCCGCCACCGAACCACCACACGTCCTGCTCGGCCGGCGTGGGGGCCAGCGCACGGAAGAAACGCACGTTCATGTGCACGGTGGGCACGTGGGGATTGCGCGGGTGCAGCACCAGCGACACGCCCGTGGCCCGCGCCTTGCGCCCGGCCAGCTGCGGCCGGTTGGCCGAGGCGGTGGGGGGCAGCTGGCTGACCTGCACGTCGGAGAACATCACGCCGGCGCGCTCGAAGAGCTTGCCATCGTCCAGCACGCAGCTGATGCCGCTGCCCTGGGTGGGGCTGTCGGGCTCGCGCTGCCAGGCATCGCGCAGGAAGCGGTCTCCGCCGATGTCCTCAAGGCCCGCCACGATGCGGGACTGCAGCCCGGCGAACCAGGCGGCGATGGCGTCATGTTCGGCCGGGGAAGCGGGCAGGGCCGTGGAGTTCATGGTGATTGTTCTGGGAATGAGTTGCAGGGAAGGGGGGCGCGGCCCGAGGCCCAAGGCCTGAGACCCGAGGCAGGCGAGGACACTTGCCCCGGTCGGGAAAGCCGCTTCAGGAATGGCGCTGGTTGGCCGGCAGCCCCAAGTGGCCGATGTCGCTGCGATACTGCATGCCGTTGAAGTGGATGCCGCGCACGCCTTCATAGGCACGCGTCTGCGCCATCTTCAGCGAATCGCCCAGTCCCGTCACGCCCAGCACCCGGCCGCCGCTGGTCACCACGTCCTGGTCCTTCTGGGCCGTGCCGGCGTGGTAGACGAAGAGGTCGCCCCCTTCGGTATTACCGTGCGCCGGATGGCCGGTGATCACGTCGCCCAGCTCCGGATGGGCCGGGTAGCCGGCCGCAGCCAGCACCACGCACAGCGCGCTGCGGCGATCCCACTCGGCCTCCACCTGGTCCAGTCGGCCGTCGATGCCGGCCTGGATGAGCTGGCCCAGCGGCGTCTTGAGACGGCTGAGGATGGCCTGCGTCTCGGGGTCGCCCAGACGGCAGTTGAATTCCAGCGTGTTCAGGCTGCCGTCCCTGCCGATCATCAGCCCCGCATACAGGAAGCCCGTGAACGGTGTGCCCTCGTCGGCCATGCCGCGGATGGTGGGCAGGATGATCTCGCGCAGTGCGCGCGCATGGATGTCGGGCGTGATGACCGGCGCGGGCGAATACGCCCCCATGCCGCCGGTGTTGGGGCCCTGGTCACCGTTGAGCAGGCGCTTGTGGTCCTGGCTGGTGGCCAGCGCCAGCACGTTGCGGCCATCGGCCATCACGATGAAGCTGGCTTCCTCGCCGGTCAGGAAGGCTTCGACCACGACGCGAGCCGTGTCCTTGCCGTCCTTGCTGCCACCGGTGAAGTCATCGCCCAGGAACTGGTCGACGGCCGCATGGGCCTCGTCCAACGTCTGGGCCACCACCACGCCCTTGCCGGCCGCCAGGCCGTCGGCCTTCACCACGATGGGCGCACCCTGACGGGTGATGTAGTCCTTGGCGGCCGCCGGGTCGGTGAAGGTCTCGTAGGCGGCCGTAGGGATGCCATGGCGCTTCATGAAGGCCTTGGCGAAGTCCTTGGACGCTTCCAGCTGTGCCGCCGCCTTCGTGGGCCCGAAGATGGGCAGCCCCTGCTTGCGGAAGGCATCGACGACGCCCTTGGCCAGCGGTGCCTCGGGGCCCACCACGGTGAACGCCAGATTCTCGCGTCGGGCAAACAGCGCCAGAGTCTCGATGCTGGTGACCGGCAGGTTGCGGATGCCGGGCTCCAGGGCCGTGCCGGCATTGCCGGGCGCCACGTAGACCGTCTCGAAGGCGTGCGAGCGGGCCAGAGCCAATGCAATGGCGTGCTCGCGTCCGCCGCCACCCACCACCAGGCATCGTTTCCGGGCTGCCATGTCGTTCATTCCTCGTCGATGACGGCGTTGGTGTAGACCTGCTGCACGTCGTCGACGTTCTCCAGCGCGTCCAGGATCTTCTGCATCTTCACCGCGTCATCGCCGGTCAGTTCCAGCTCGTTCTGCGGCTTCATGGTGATCTCGGCCACCTCGGCCTTCAGGCCGGCTGCCTCCAGCGCCGTCTTCACGGCGATGAAGTCGCCCGGCTCGGTGATGACTTCCAGCGAACCGTCGTCGTTGGACAGGATGTCCTGTGCGCCGGCTTCCAGGCCCACTTCCATCAGCTTGTCCTCGTCGGTGCCGGGGGCGAACACGAGCTGGCCGCAGTGCGTGAACTGGAAGGCCACCGAACCGTCGGTGCCCAGGTTGCCGCCATGCTTGGTGAGCGCGTGACGAACGTCTGCCACCGTGCGGGTGCGGTTGTCGGTCAGGCAATCGATGATGACCGCCGCGCCGGCCACGCCGTAGCCCTCGTAGCGGATTTCTTCATAGTTGACGCCTTCCAGACCGCCGACGCCGCGCTGGATGGCGCGCTGCACCGTGTCCTTGGGCATGTTGCCGTCAGCGGCTTTTTCCATGGCCAGCCGCAGACGCGGGTTCATGGCCGGGTCGCCGCCGCCCATCTTGGCCGCCACGGTGATTTCCTTGATCAGCCGCGTGAAGAGCGCGCCGCGCTTGGCGTCCTGGCGGCCCTTGCGGTGTTGAATGTTGGCCCACTTGGAATGGCCTGCCATGCTCGGATCCTCTGGGGGAAGGGCGGTTGCCTGTGGCCGGGGCGTGACGCTCCGCCATGGCAAGCCGCAGGGTTCACAATGATCTACATCGGCACGCCGCATGCCGCCGGTGGAGCGGGGGTGCGAGCGCGCGGCATCCGGGTACTCTGGTCTAAGATAACCGGTTGGGAGCAGCCCCGTTGAGCCCGTGCAAGAGCCACCGGGGCAGGCATCCCGAATGCCCTGGAAGGGGGTGCACGGCCCATGGGGATGCCCTGCGAGGCCGCCTCATCCCTTCCCAAGCGCGCGATTTTACCATTCAGCCGACCGTTCGCCCCGCGTCTTGCGCCGGCGATCGACCCTTCCTGCGGCGTCTTCTGCGGCCGCTTCCGGCCCATCCCTTTCCGGAGCCTTCGATGTCCGACACCCTTTCCCCCTTGCTGATCGGCAAGAACGACACCTACGAGGCCGTGCTGCTGCCGGCGCTGGGCAACCGTCACGGTCTCATCACCGGTGCCACCGGCACCGGCAAGACCGTCACCCTGCAGCGCCTGGCCGAACAGTTCTCGGCCATCGGCGTGCCGGTGTTCATGGCCGACGTGAAGGGGGATCTCACCGGCATCGCCCAACCGGGCCAGATGAGCCCCAAGCTGCAGGCCCGGCTGGAGCAGCACGGCCTGCCCACGCCGCAGTTCTCGGGCTTCCCGGTCACGCTCTGGGATGTCTATGGCAAGCAGGGGCACCCCGTGCGCGCCACCATCTCCGACATGGGGCCGCTGCTGCTGTCGCGCATGCTGGGCCTCAACGACACGCAGGAAGGCGTGCTCAACCTCACCTTCAAGGTGGCGGATGACAACGGCCTGCTGCTGCTGGACAGCAAGGACCTGCGCGCCATGCTGCAGTACGTGGGCGAGAACGCCAGGCAGTTCACCAACCAGTACGGCAACGTCTCGTCGGCCTCCATCGGCGCCATCCAGCGCAACCTGCTCACGCTGGAGCAGCAGGGCGCCGAGCGCTTCTTCGGCGAGCCCATGCTGAAGCTATCGGACATGATGCGCACCGCCCCGGATGGGCGCGGCGTCATCAACATCCTGATGGCCGACCAGCTGATGAACGCGCCCAAGCTCTATGGCACCTTCCTGTTGTGGCTGCTCTCGGAACTCTTCGAGCAGCTGCCCGAGGTGGGCGACCAGCCCAAGCCGAAGATGGTCTTCTTCTTCGACGAGGCGCACCTGCTGTTCGATGACGCGCCCAAGGCGCTGCTGGACAAGATCGAGCAGGTGGTGCGCCTGATCCGCTCCAAGGGTGTGGGCGTCTATTTCATCACCCAGAACCCGCTGGACGTGCCCGAGAGCGTGCTGGGCCAGCTGGGCAACCGCGTGCAGCATGCGCTGCGCGCCTTCACCCCGCGCGACCAGAAGGCCGTGCGCACCGCCGCCGAGACCATGCGCGCCAACCCTGCGCTCGATACCGCGAAAGCCATCTCCGAGCTGGGGGTGGGCGAGGCCCTGGTCTCGTTCCTGGATGCCAAGGGCACGCCCGGCATCGTGGAGCGCGTCTGGATCGCCACGCCGGCCTCCCGCATCGGTCCGGCCACGCCCGAAGAGCGCCAGGCCCTGCTGGCTGCCTCGCCGGTGGCCGGCGTCTACGAGCAGGCCGTTGACCGTGAATCCGCCTATGAAGTGCTGCGCGATCGGGCTGCCGGTGCGGCAGCAGGCGTGGCAGGGGCCTCCAAAGACGGGGCGGCTGGTGCCGGTGGCATGGACGGCTGGGGCAACCATGGCGGCAGCGGCCAGGCCGGCGCACAGACGCAGGGCAACACCGGATCGGGCGGCTTCCTGCAGGATGCACTGGATGGCCTGCTGGGTGGCGTCAGCGGCAGCACGACCAAGAGTAGCGGCAAGACGGCCAGCCGTCGTAGCGATTCCGTGCTGGAAACCGCTGCCAAGAGCATGATGCGCTCGGTGGGCTCGCAGGTCGGTCGCGCGCTGGTGCGCGGCATTCTGGGCTCGCTCACCGGCAAGAGCCGCTGATGCCTGTCTGCCGCTGGAAGCCCGAGCATCTCGGGCTCTTCTATGGCCTGATGGGCTCCATGCTGTTTGCCTGCAAGGGCATCCTCATCAAGCTGGCCTATCGCCACGGCGTCAGTACCGAGACCTTCCTGGGCCTGCGCATGATGTGGGCTGCCCCCTTCTTTGCCTGGGTGGCCTGGCGCAGCGACGGCGCGATCCTGCGCCAGCGCTGGCGCAGGCAGACCCCCGCAGGTGTAACGGGACTGTCCGACGATGCGACGCCCGGTGTGGACAGTGTCTGGCGATCCGGCGATGTCTGGCGCGTGGCGGGCCTGGGCTTTTCGGGCTATTACCTGGCCAGCTACCTGGACTTCCTGGGGCTGCAATACGTCTCGGCTGGCCTGGAGCGGGTGCTGCTTTATCTGGGTCCCACCTTCGTGCTGCTGCTGTCCGTGTTCTGGCTCAAGCGTCCGGTCAGCCGCACCCAGTGGACGGCGCTGGGTGTCAGCTATCTGGGCGTGATCCTCGTCTACCTGCACGATCTGGACGGCAGTCTTCAGGTCAATGTGCCGCTGGGCAGCGCCCTGGTGCTGGGCAGCTGTCTCAGCTATTCCTTCTACCTGGTGGGCGCCGGTGAGATGGTCCGCCGCCTGGGGCCCATGCGACTGACGGCCTGGGCCAGCCTGGTGGCCTGTGCGCTCTGCGTCACCCAGGCGCTGCTGGTCGGCGGGGGCGACATGTTCCGCCAACCGACCGAAGTGCAGGGCATCGCCCTGATGACGGCCATCTTCTGCACCGTCTTCCCGCTCTTTCTGACCACGGCCTCCGTCAATCACCTGGGGGCAGGCAAGGCGGCGCAGGTGGGCATGATCGGCCCGGTCTGGACCATCTTTCTGGGGGCCGTCGTTCTGGGTGAACCCACAGGTGGCCTGCAGATCGTGGGCACGGCCGTCGTCATCCTGGGGGTGCTGATCCTGAGCCGCGCCGCCACGCGGGCGTGATGCCGGGATTTGATTCCATCCATCCAAACGGAAAGAACCCCACCATGACCGATCGTCGTTTTGCGTCTGTCGCCCGCGTCTATGGAGAGGCCGGCTGCCAGCGGCTCTGGCAGTCCCATGTTGTCGTCGTCGGCATTGGCGGTGTCGGCTCCTGGGCGGTCGAGGCGCTGGCGCGCAGCGGCGTGGGGCGCCTCACCCTCATCGACCTGGACCACGTGGCCGAGTCCAACATCAACCGCCAGGTCCATGCGCTCACCAGCACACTGGGCGCGGCCAAGGTCGAGGTGATGGCGCAACGCATCCGCGACATCTCGCCCGACGTCTCCGTGCATCCTGTCGATGAATTCATCGAGCCCGGCCAGGAAGCGCAGCTGATCCCCGCGGACGCCGATCTTGTCATCGACGCCATCGATGCCGTGGCGGCCAAGGCGTCGCTGATTGCCTGGTGCGTGGCGAACGGCAAACCCGTCATTGCCTGCGGTGCAGCCGGTGGCCGCACCGATCCCCTGCAGCTGCGGGTGGAAGATCTTTCCCGGACCACAGGGGATGCGCTGCTGTCGGCCGTGCGTGTGCGGTTGCGCCGGCATCACGGCTTCCCGCGCGGGGATGGCACCACGGTATCGCCTTTAGCCAGCCGTGCTGAAACATCGAGCGTGTCGGTACAAAGCACAGAACGGGAAGGCGAAGGTGCGCCAGGCCACTTTTCGGCTCAGGACGCGCGGCCGGTTCCGGCTGCACAGACCCAGTCCTCGTCCCGCCGGCGCCGCAAGGGCGATCCTTCCCGCTTCGGCGTGCCGGCCATCCATTCGCCTGAACAGATTGCCGGCACCCGCCCGAAGGGTGAGGGCGGCGGCATGCCGCTGGCCTGCGCCGGCTACGGTTCGCTTGTCACTGTCACCGCCAGCATGGGCCTGGCCGCAGCCAGCCAGGCCATTGCGCAGTTGCTGCGCTGAATGCCATCAGGAAACCTGGCCCGCAGCGCCACAGTGGCCTGCGAGTCAGTCCTGTCGGGATCGGTCGCATCCTTCACCTGGACGCCAGGGGCGTGCATGAAGTCCAGAGGTGGAGGAGAAGCCGCATCAGGGCGCGGGCTTCTCCGATCGACGGAGAAAATCAGCCCGTCACTGCGGGAAACGACCCCGCCAGTACTCGAAGCCCTTCTCGCCTTCATAGACTGAACGGTCGTCGACGAGGTACTGGTCGACGACCTGCAGCTGCTGTCCACGCTTCCAGTTGGCCGGCGCCTGCCAGACGACGCACTGCAGCCGCCTGGCTTCGGGCAGTTCGATGTTCCAGCACAGCTTGGCCTGCTGCTCGGAATCCCCCTGCAACAGCAGCAGCTTGGTCTGGTAGCCCGCATGGGAGCCCCACCGCTTCAGCAAACCGTAGGAGGCCACACCGTCCAGCCGGAAGCTGAAGGGAATATCGATACCACCAATCGACGGTCTGTCGCTGCCGGCGCTGACGACATCACCCAACGTGGCAGAGTCTGCTGTGATCGTCAGGGGCACCGAAATGCCCTGGCTATTGAATGGGCGCAGAATTTTCTCGCCCAGATACTGATGCCGCGGGTGCGGCCCGCTGCCCACGCTCATCGAATACTCGCCCGGTGCGGCGGCATGGTACTGATAGTACTTGGTATTGCATATGATGTTGCCCAGCGCGGCAAACGGGCTCAGCAGGCCGGGGCTGTTCGGGGTCGTCTTCTGATAGTTGTTGGGGTTAAGATCCGTATCCGCACGAGGCTCCGGCAGCTCCAGCGGCTTCCCCGTCGTGACGCGCGTGCCGTTGTATGACGTGGCCCGATCAAGGGTCAGGCAGCCTTTCTGATCCAGCATGGTCAGCAGCGCATCGCCCCGTACCCCGGCGGCCGAGATGGGGGCTGTCTGGGGCGTGGCCCGGGTGACGGTGCTGGCTTCTGCCGTATCGGCTACCGCCGTGCGGTTCGCAGCCGTGGCCGAGCTGATCGTGCCGGAAGCATCAGTGGCGGGGGCAGCGGCAGATTCCGCGTTGGCAGGGCTTGCTGGGGCAGCGGCGGCAGCTTGCGCGGCGTCGGCGGTCTGCGTGGTGTTGGCAGCCTGTGCCGCGTCCGTGGTCTGAGTGGCGTTGGCAGCCTGTGCCGCGTCAGCGGTCTGTGCGGCGTTGGCGGACTGCGCGGTGTCGGTAGCCTGCGCAGTGCCAGCGGCCTGTGCGGCGTCAGTAGTCTGTGTAGCGTTGGTGGCTTGCGTGGCGTCGGCAGTCTGAGTCGCGTTGGTACCTTGTGCGGCGCCGGCAGTCTGAGTAGCGTCGGCCGCCTGTGCGGCGTTACCTGCCTGTGCTGCCGCATTCGCCTGTGCCGTATCTCCAGCCTGGGCTGCATCTTCCTTGGTGGCGTGCTTTGCCGTGGCAGCCGGTGTGGTGTCCGAGAGGGCCTTGGTATCAGCATGGTTGCCGTCATTGCTACTGCCACTGCCGCAGGCGGCCAGCAGTATAGCCAGTGCAGCAGCCGTCAGGGGCACGCGGTACGTGTTGCCAGGGATCGTCATTGTTCACCTCCTTGGTGGGGGCTGCCCCGGGCAGCCCGGTTGGAAAACCGTTCATCAAGAAACAGCTTAGTTCCAACCTTATGCCGCTGTGAACCGAAAAGCCTGTCCCGTTCGGGAAAAGAAATGGCAGGGCGCTCCCATAAGTCGGGGGTTGTGCGCGCGTATCATCTTTGGCCATGGACACGCGTATTGCTTCCGTCATCCGCGGCCTCTGCATCGCCCTGCAGGGCTGGCATCGCGGTCTGGATGTGGGGCCGCCTGGCTCTTGTCAGCCATCGGCACGGCCAGCGAGATCGTCAACATGGCGTACTGCCATGGCGCCGGGCAAACCAGGTGGCAGCGTTGCCCAGCGTACTGAACGCCGGCCTCAGCCCTGCTTCACCTCATGCCCGTTGCGTACCCAGCCGGCCGTGGCAAAGGCCACCAGCGCCCACAGGGCCCACAGCCACGGCGAGCCGCCGTTGTCGTGTGCCAGCATGCCGATGGGCAGCACCAGGCCCACGGCGGCTGCCCAAGGTACCCAGGCGCCGCCCCGACCCAGGCGCAGCAGGGCCGCCAGTGCCAGGACGGCCCCCAGGCCAATGACCCAGCGGGCATCGCCGCGCGCGGGGTCCAACACGGCGATGGCGCTCCACAGGAAGACGGCGATGCTCAGTAGGATCTGGGCGGCCAGACGGGCCAGCAGGACGGTGAAGTTCATGCCTGGTCAGCCTGCAGGTGGTAGGAGGTGACCCGTTCCACTTCCTCGCGGGCGCCAATGAACAGCGGAACGCGCTGATGCAGTCCGGTGGGCTGGATGTCCAGGATGCGCTGGCGACCGTCGGTGGCCGCACCGCCGGCCTGTTCGATCAGCATGGCCATCGGGTTGGCTTCGTACAGCAGGCGCAGGTGGCCGGGTTTGCTGGGGTTGCGCTGGTCGGCCGGGTACATGAAGACACCGCCCCGGTTCAGGATGCGGTGGATCTCGGCCACCAGGGCGGCAATCCAGCGTGTGTTGTAGTCCTTGCCGCGCGGGCCGGTCTTGCCGGCCAGCAGCTCGTCGATGTAGCGCTTGACCGGCGGATACCAGTGCCGGCTGTTGGAGGCGTTGATGGCGTATTCCTTCGTGTCCGGCGTGATGCGGTAGTTCCGCTCGGTCAGGTACCAGGCGCCAATCTCGCGGTCCAGCGTGAAGGCGGCCACGCCGTCGCCCACGGTCAGCACCAGCATGGTTGACGGCCCGTAGATGGCATAGCCGGCAGCCACCTGTTTCGAGCCAGACTGCAGGAAGTTCTTTTCGGTAACTTCCTTTACGCCTTCGGGCGCACGCAGCACCGAGAAGATCGTGCCCACTATCGAATTGATGTCGATGTTGGAGGAACCATCCAGCGGGTCGAACAGCAGCAGGAACTCGCCCTTCGGATAGCGGTCGGGAATGGTGTAGGGCTCATCCATTTCCTCGGAGGCGATGGCGGCCAGCTGCCCGCCCCATAGATTGGCTTCCAGCAGCGTGTCGTTGGCGATCACGTCCAGCTTTTTCTGGGTCTCTCCCTGCACGTTCTGGGTGCCCACGTCACCCAGGTTGTTGGTCAGTGCGCCCTTGCCGACAGGCTGACTGATGCGCTTGCAGGCACGGGCCACCACTTCCAGCAGCAGGCGCAGCTCTCCGGGGATCAATCCCTTCTGGCGCTGCACCTCCACCAGGTACTGGGTGAGGCTGATCTGTTTCTTCATGATGGACGGACTCCGGAACGTGAAATCGGTGGGGCTTTTCAGAGCGCCCCGGGGGTTTCCCTGAACAATGTCTTCAGCCGCGCGCCACGGAACGGGGTGCGGCGGCTGCGAGGACGGGTTCAGAGGGATCCCATCTCCTTGGCAATCACTTCACGCACATCGGGCGACTGGGCATCGTGGGCCACGTGTTCCAGCACGGCGTGCATCTGCTGCGCCAGCGCCGGCACGAAGCGCTGGTGGCGGTCGAGTGTGCGCGCCATCCGGGCGGCCAGCTGCGGGTTGCTGCGGTCTAGGCGCAGCACCTCGTCACGCCACAGCGTGTAGCCTTCACCATCGGGACGGTGGAACTCGGCCAGGTTGTCGGCAAAGAAGGTGTAGAGCAGGGCGCGCACCTTGTTGGGGTTCTGGCTGTTCCAGCCCGGGTGCTGCATCAGCTGGCGCACTCGCGCCAGCGTGGGCTGGTGCGTGCCCTGCATGCGGGCCTGCACGGCAAACCATTTGTCCAGCACGTGGATCTCGTCCCGGTAGATGTCCTCGAAGCGCGCCAGCGCCCAGTCGGCATCATCCGGGTCGCATTGCACCAAGGCCTGTAGCGAGCCCAGCCGGTCGGTCAGGTTGTTGGCGCCTTCGAACTGCGCGCGTGCCTGCCGTGCTGCGCCTTCGGCACCCACCAGGGTGAGCAGCTGCAGTGCCGTATTGGCCAGGGCGCGCTGCCCCGCCTCGGGGACTGCCAACGAATAGTCGGCTCGCCAGTGCTGGCGGGCCACCACGTCCTGCAGGTAGGGCACCAGCGGCTGCACCAGGGTGCGCAGCGCCGCTAGACGTCGGGCACGCAGCAGGGACGGATCCAGCGGCTCCAGCTGTTCGGCTAGCCGCTTTTCTTCGGGCAGCATCAGGAACTGCTGACGCAGCCCGTCATCCAGCCTTGCGTCCGGCAGGGTGGCAGCCAGTGCGCCGCTCAGCGCCTGCAGCGTTGCCTGGGCATCGCCCTGGCGGATGGCCTGCAGTAGGGCACGCTCGGCCAGCTGCTGGCCGGCTTCCCAGCGGTTGAACAGGTTGTCGTCGTGGCGCAGCAGGAAGGCCAGGTCCTCGTCGCTGTAGGGGTGATCCACCACGACCGGCGCCGAGAAGTCTCGCAGCAGCGACAGCATCGGTCCCTGGGCATCGCTGCTTTCCACGCCCTCGAAGACGAAGTCCTGCTGCGAGGATGTCAGCTCCAGCAGGCGGTGCTGCTGCACCTGGCCACTGTCGCGGGCCAGCAGCGCCACGTCCACCGGGATGTGCAACGCCCGCTCGCCAGCCGGCATCGCATGACCCTCGGCATCCGGCAGCAGCTGTGTCAACGACAGCACCAGCCGCTTGTTCGCGGCATCGTACTGGCTTCGCACCCGCAACTGGGGCGTGCCGGCGGTGGCGTACCAGCGCAGGAACTGCCCCAGGTCGCGCCCGTTGGCATCGGCCATGGCGGCCACGAAAGCTTCGCAGGTCACGGCCTGGCCGTCATGTCGCTCGAAATACAGGTCCATGCCGCGCCGGAAGCCGTCCACGCCCAGCAGTGTCTGCAGCATGCGGATGACTTCCGCGCCTTTCTCGTAGACGGTGGCGGTGTAGAAGTTGTCGATGGCCTGATAGCTGTCCGGGCGGATGGGGTGGCGCATCGGACCGGCATCTTCGGCGAACTGCACCTGACGCAGTAGCCGTACGTTGCCCATGCGCTGCACGGCCCTCACGCTGCCGGCGGCCTGGGCATCCACGCCGGCGGCCATTTGGTCGGCGGTGAACTCCTGGTCGCGGAACACCGTCAGCCCTTCCTTCAGCGTCAGCTGGAACCAGTCGCGGCAGGTGACGCGGTTGCCGGTCCAGTTGTGGAAGTATTCATGCCCGATGATCGACTCGATCCACTCGAAGTCGGTGTCGGTGGCCACGAAGGGGTCGGCGAACACGTACTTGGCGTTGAAGATGTTCAGACCCTTGTTTTCCATCGCTCCCATGTTGAAGTCAGGGGCGGCCACGATCATGAAGCGATCCAGGTCCAGTTCCAGCCCGAAGCGGCGTTCATCCCAGGCAATGGCCTTTTCCAGGCTGCGCAGCGCAAAGTCGGTGCGGTGGATCTGCTCGGGCTCGGTCCAGACCTGCAGCAGCACCTCACGTCCCGAGGCCAGCCGGTGGCGGGTCTCGTTCACGGCCAGCTTGCCTGCCACCAGCGCGAACAGGTAGCTGGGTTTCGGGAACGGGTCTTCCCAGACGGCCTCATGCCAGTCGCTGTCGGTGGCCGGCAGCGGCAGCGCCGACAGGGCGGCCCGCGCTTCGGTAGTTGCCGGTGCGTCGGTGGCCAGCAGATTGCCGTTGGACAGCAGCACCGGGTACTGAGCACGGCGCGCCTGCAGGATCACTCGGTAGGTGGTCATCACGTCCGGCCGGTCCTGGAACCAGGTGATGCGCCGGAAGCCCTGTGCCTCGCACTGGGTGAGCAGGGTGCTGCCGGTGGCGTACAGGCCGGAAAGCTCCAGATTGGTCGACGGATGGATGCGCACCTGGGTGTGTAGCGTGAAGTGCTCGGGCAGGTCGCGCAGTACCAGCTGGCCCTTGTCCTGCACCCAGGCCTCTTGCGGCAGCACCTGGTCGTTAATGGCCACGCCCAGGGTTTCCAGCGCCTCGCCGTCCAGCCGCAGCGGCGCATCGGCAGCTGCGCCCGGGCGGCGACGATAGCCGCATGCCGCCGTTACCACCGTGTCCTGGGCGTCCAGGGCGAAGTGCAGCACCAGCCCTTCCGCCAGCCAGTCGGGCTCCCGGTAGTCTTCCCTTCGTACCACGGTGGGCTGGGGCAGGACAGAGGCCGATTGAGCGGACTGGGAAGCAGCAGGGAAAGTCATGGTGTGCGACAGGAAGATGTCTGGAGCAGGGCAGCCGACGGGCGGCAGCAAATGTTGGTTTTTTGCACTGTTTCGAAAGCGCAACCTTGCGAAGCGCTCCCGAAATATGAGATCATTTCTAGATTGAATCAATAACTATATGATTAATCGAAGGATTTGATTGCTCACGTCGCAGTCGGTTCTTCAGCGGTTTCTCGGCTCGGATCCGTCTCCTCCGCACACCGGACGGCGGGCAGATTCATACGGACGTTCAGTGTCATACGGATCCAGCCGACCCTTTTTTGCAGGGCCCGCGCCTGCGGTCTCCCGTCGGATCTCAGTAGCGGCGTTCCCGGCCACTCGCTATTATGCCGCTTTGTTCAGCCCTGTCCGGGCGTGCCGACGTTTTTTTTACGGTGTCCAGTTGGACAGAACCGTCGGCACTTCCCAGACGCGGCTTATCGGCCGTAGAAGGTGATGCTCCAATCCTTCAGTCGACCGGTGCCGCCCTGCACGCGGTCGGCTACCGACAGGGTCCAGTTGCGGTTGGCACCGGCGGCTACCGGCTCCTCCAGGTGCCGGCGCACGCCGAAGGTGAAGTCCTGCAGCCCCTGGCAGGCCAGGATATTCAGCTCCCCGTCCTCATTCTTCTCGGTGCAGGGGTGGGGCGGCAGCAGGGTGCTGACCTTGCCCAGCGGGCTGGCCAATGCGATCTGCAGGTCGCCCGCATTGGGATGCTCACTTCGGCCGTCGTCGCCGGTCACCGTCAGGTTCACGTCGATGTGCTCGATGTGCTGCAGGTTGCAGCTGGCCGGCACAGAGATCGTCGAGGACAGCCCGCCGGTGGGGGCCTTGTTGTAGTCCAGGCTGTTGGCCAGCTCTGTCAGCGTCTCGAAGTACTGCTCTTCGGCCGAGCCATCATCCATCGGGCTTGGTGTGCTGTCGGCCTGCTGCTGGGTAACCGTCGCCACTTCGGGAATGGGCTTGCTCACGTTCAGGCGGAAGGGGCCGCATTTGCGCTGTTCAGCGCTGCCGCCCACGCTCTGCCAGCTGCGGGCCAGCCGGGTGGCAGCCTCGGCATCCACCACGCCGAAGCCGTAGTGGTGGCTGTAGCGCAGCACGTCGTGGCCGGTGACGCCAGCCAGCGGGCTGCGCAGTTCGCTCCAGCCACCTTTGGAGGCATCCACTTGCCGGGCGGTGCGGGCCAGGATCAGCGGCACGTCACGCCAAGTGAGCCTGGGGTTGGCCTGCAGCATCAGCGCCGCCACGCCCGACACCATCGGAGCAGCGGCGGAGGTGCCGCCAAAGTCTTCCGTGTACTTGTCCTTCACGGAGGTGGTGGTGATTTCGGGGGCCGTGGCCGGTGTCGTGCTGCGCCCGGACGGTGCGCAGACCGTCAGGTTGGCGCCGCGCTCGCTGTAGGGCGAGCGTTCGCCGGCGGCGTCGACGGCACAGACGGTGATGACGCCACGCGAACTGGTGGCGGAATCGGCCGAGGAATAGTCTCCCTCCCAGGCGCCGTTGCCACCCGAGAAGACATACAGGACACCCAGTCCGCTGCGACCGTTCTTCAGACCCTTGGCCAGGGTGTCGTTGAATGCCGTCCAGCCGCTGGCGGGCTTGTTGAGCTGGCCGTCATCATTCGGACCCCAGCTGTTGTTGGAGATGTGGTTCTTGTCGATGTCGCGCGACAGGGCATCGAGAATGTTGCGTTCGTCCCCGAAGGCCAGCAGGTTGTAGCCCACCAGGCTGGCGCGTGGTGCGATGCCCGAACCGCCGATGCCATTGTAGTCCCGTGCCGCGATGATGCCCGCCACGGAGGTCCCGTGCGAATCGTCTTCCGTGCAGGGCACCGGCCAGTCCTTGTGACCGGCGATACGGTTGCTGTAGCGGTCCCCGCTCAGCGGCTGGCGACGGTAGTTGTGGCTGCCGTCGACGATGTTCGGCCGCAGATCAGGGTGCGTCATGTCCAGGCCGTCATCGACCACGGCCACGCGGATGCCATCGCCATTGAGACCGCTATTCCAGGCGTTCTCCACGTTCAGGTCTTCGCCGGCCTTGATACGTGCGAATTGTTTGCCCTCGATGCTGCCCAGGTTCTTCAGGTGCCACTGGTGGGGCTTGAGCGGATCGGCCCCGGTCTTGATCTCGGGCTGTCCTTGCGGTCGATAGTATTTCAGCGAGCATCCCGACCAGCTGACCAGTTCAGGCGGCGCGGGGCGGGCGTTCTGGTTGC
>CALIXC010000061.1 GCA_938046755.1 uncultured Lautropia sp.
ACGGGCATCACGATCACCGAAGCGGCCACCGCGATCCGGGCCGCCCCGACGGTCGTCGCGGCCGCGCCAGCCGGCATCGTCACGCCGACCGAAGCCCCGGTTGCCGCGTCCCTCGCCATCCCGGCGATCACCGCCCTCCCAGGGCTTGCGGTCCTTCCACCCCGGACGGTCGCCAAAGCTGCGGCGTTCCTGGCCTTCACCGTCACGGCGCGGTTTCCAGTCACCGCGATCGCCACGGAATCCGCGGGACTCGTTGTTCCGATCCCGACTCCAGCCGCCACGATCGCCCCGGTCCTCCCAGGCACGGCCACCGCCTTCACGGCGATCACGGTCGAAGGGGCGACGCTCACGCTGTCCGCCCTCGCCGCGTTCACCGCGACGTACATCCCAGCCGCGGCCTTCTCGCCGATCGTTGTTCCACAGACGCTCGCGCCGGACTTCGCCATCACGGCCTTCCGGACGGAAGCCGCGTGCGCCGTCCTGCGGACGGTCCTCGCGACCTCTCCAGCCGCCGCGACGGTCTTCGTCACCGCCGAAACGGCGCCCCGGACGATCCTCGCTCCAGCGCTCACCGTCGTGGCGACGCGGCCCGAAGCCTTCACCGTCGCGACGCGGCCAGGGCTTGCGATCCCGATAGCCGTCCTGGCCGCCCCGGAAGTCGTCACGACGCCCGAAGCTGCGTTCACCACGGCGCTCGTCCCGGTCACGCGGGCCCTGTGCGCCATCACGGTCATGTCGTCCCTGGAAGCCACGGCCCCGGTATTCGCGGTCGCCACCGCGCCGATCATCCCGGCCACGGCCGAAACGCGGCTTGCCGTGGCCTTCGCGACGGGCTTCCTTCTTCTTGTGCTTCTTCTTGAAGGGCTGCGGCTTGAACTGGGCTTCCAGTCCCGGGAACTCGCTGACCTGGATGTGGCGACCCAGGAAATGCTCGATCTTGCGCAGCGGAATCACGTCCTCGCGGCCCACGAAGGAGATGGCCTGACCACTGGCGCCTGCACGACCGGTACGGCCGATGCGGTGCACGTAGTCCTCGGCCACGCGCGGCAGCTCATAGTTGATGACGTGGGTGAGGCTGGACACGTCGATGCCACGTGCGGCCACGTCGGTGGCGATCAGCACCTGGCATTCCCCCTGACGCAGGCGGTTCAGTGCCCGGGTGCGCTCGCGCTGGTTCATGTCGCCATGAAGCGCATCCACGGCAAAGCCTTCGCCCTGCAGTTCCTCGAACAGCTCCTCAGCCTGGCGCTTGGTGGCGGTGAAGACGATGGCCTGGCCAAGGCCAGTGTCGTTCAGGCAGGCACGCAGCAGCTGGCCACGGTGTCCCGGGTTGTCGACATAGACCACGTGGTCATCGATCGGCGTGAGCGCCTCTTCGCTGCGCTCGACGGTCAGCCACTGAGGATCCTTCAGCAGCTTGTCGGCCAGGTTGCGCACGTCGTGCGAGACGGTGGCAGTGAAGCACACGGTCTGGCGCTCGGTCGACAGCAGCTCGGCAATGCGGAACACATCTTCGGAGAAGCCCATGTCCAGCATCCGGTCGGCCTCGTCCAGCACCAGCATCTTCAGGCGCGACAGGTCGATCTTGCCGTTTTCCAGCTGGTCGATCAGACGGCCGGGCGTGGCCACCAGCACTTCGTACGGCATGGCCAGCGCCCGTGCCTGATGGAAGTACGAGGAGCCACCGGTGATGCAGACGGTGCTGGTGCGCGGCAGCAGCCGCGACAGCGCGAGGCTGGTGCGTGTGACCTGCTGGGCCAGCTCGCGGGTAGGCGTGAGCACCAGCACGGAAGGGCCGAAGGTCGAGCGTGTCGGACGGCGACCCTTGCCCCGCTTGCCACGGTGGTCCTCGTCATCGTCGCCGGCGTCATGGCACTCGGCAGCACGCTCCTGCGCATTCAGCGCCACGCCCTGCAGGGCCGGCAGCAGGAAGGCTGCCGTCTTGCCGGTACCGGTAGGCGCGGAGGCGACCAGGTCATTGCCGGCCAGCAGCACCGGAATGGCCTGCGCCTGCACGGGCGACGGATGGATGATGTCCAGGCGCTGCAGGGCCTGCACCAACGGCTCGATCAGCCCCAGCTCGGCAAAGCTCGAATCGGTGGCTTCGACGAAGGGATCGGCATGCAGCGGAGCAGGCTCATCGTCCTCGTCTTCCCCTTCGTCGTCCGAATCGGCGTCATCCGCCTCGTCATCTTCATCTTCATCTTCATCTTCATCGTCGTCGTCGTCGTCGTCGTCGTCGTCGTCGTCGTCGTCGTCGTCGTCAGAATCATCATCCGACTGGTCGAAGTCCTCGTCATCCTCGTCGGACTCGTCATCATCCAGGTCGTCTTCATCGTCGAAGTCGGCATCCTCATCCGCTTCGTCTTCATCGGCAAGGCGTGCCTCGTCGTCCCGATCGTCGGTCTCGTCCTCGTGGCTGGGGGTGGAAGCGGCCTTCGTGCGCTTCGTGATCTTCTTTGCGGGCTCGGCATCCTGGGCCGGCGCCATGTCTTCGGCGGTCTGGGCCGCCACGTTCTCGACGGATTTATCCTGCTCGTCGTCCTTCTCGTGCTGAGTCATGGTCATGAAAGTGAATGGCAACGTCATCGCGGGCGCGGTCCGTGTACGCAGCAGACGGACGCGGGGCATGCCGGGCGAACGCCATGACAGGCGCCGGGTCGCGGCAGGACCAGGATGAAAATCTTCCGGATGGATCCGGGAATCTGGCGATGACGTGGGCGGGGCCTCTTGCCCCGACGGGGTTGACGGATTGCGTACCTGCATCGACGCCAACCGGAGAAGGCACGGGGAGTGCCTTTCATGGGCGCACTGGACACGCAAGTTGACGTGTCCCGGATACGCCAGGGGGCCAGAAATCGATGTCTGAGGTCCGCCATCGTACCAGAAACTGACGAAGGACGATGGCGTGTCTCGTGATCCAGCCCACGTCGGGATGGCGCAGCCCCCTTCGACAGCCAGCCCCCACGTTGTCAAGCCACAACACCCCCCCCTCCGATCCAGCCCCGCCGACCCTTCATCGGCTCCATGCGGTCTTTCGTCACCCCGGAAATGGCATTTTTGATGTAATGGATTCTCGATTTCATTACGTTTATCTTCGTATACTTCGCCCCGGATGCTGGTCATCTACTGAAAAGCCCAGGTCGTCGTCCTTGTGCCTGGACGTACCCCCCTCCTTTCACCATTGCCGCTCATGACATCCTGTTCCAAGGTGCGCCGTGTGGCCACGCCTCATCGTTCAGCCGTATCGGAACGCGGCCTGCCTGTTCACCATCCGTCCTGTGCACCGCTTCAGGTGGCTGTCGCAGTCTCCCTCGCCTTCGGCCTCCCCCTGGTCCACGCCCAGGGCATCACCACCACTGACTCGGACCCAGCCATCGTGGTCGCCGACACGAACCCCGTCGTGCTGGATACGGTGAAGGTCAGCGCCAGTGCCGATGCCTCGGCCACCGGGCTGGCGAAGACGCTGTCCGGCGGCCAGGTGGCTCGTGGCGGCCGCATCGGCATCCTGGGCACGCGCGACCAGATGGAGACTCCCTTCTCGGTCACCGCCTACACCAACCAGCTGATCCAGGACCAGCAGGCCCAGAGCGTGGCCGATGTGCTGCAGAACGATCCTTCCATCCGGATGGCACGCGGCTTCGGAAACTTCCAGGAAACCTACTTCGTGCGCGGCTTCCTGCTGTATTCGGACGATATTGCCTACAACGGTCTGTTCGGCCTGTTGCCCCGCCAATACATTGCCTCCGATCTGTTCGAGCGCGTGGAGGTGCTGCGGGGCGCCAGTGCCTTCCTGACCGGCGCCACACCCAGCGGCAGCGGCATCGGCGGCACCATCAACCTGCTGCCCAAGCGCGCCCCCAACGATCCGCTGACGCGAGTGGACCTGGGGCTGGTCAACAGCAAGCAGTTCAACGCCTCGGCCGACCTGGCCCGCCGCTTCGGGCCCAATGACAGCACCGGCCTGCGTCTGGTGGCCACGCACCGTCAGGGCAATACCGCCATCGACAGCGAACACAACAAGGAAGACCTGATCTCGGCCGGTCTGGACTGGCATGATGCCGACACGCGCCTGTCGGCCGATCTGGGCTACCAGAACCATCACCTGAAAGCCACACGCACCAACGTGACGCTGGCCAGCACCGTCACGGCCCTACCAGCAGCTGCCGACAGCACCACCAACTGGGCGCAGCCCTGGTCCTATTCCCGGGAGAAGGACATCTTCGGCAGCCTTCGTGGCGAGCAGGACTTCACACGGAACCTGACCGGCTGGGCGGCACTGGGCGCCCGCCAGACCAGGGAAGACAATTCACTGGCCAACCTCACCGTCACCGCCAACAACGGCAGCGGCAACACCTACCGCTTCGACAACGCCCGCAAGGAGCGCGTGATCACCGGCGAAATCGGACTGCGCGGCAAGTTCACCACCCGTGCGGTCAAGCACGAGGTGGTGGCGTCACTGGGCGCGTACGAACAGCGTCGCAAGAACGGCTATACCTTCGACGCCAGCAATCAGCTCGCCACCAGCCTGTACAACCCCGTCACCCATGGCCGACCGGACTGGAGCGCCCGTGCCATCAGCGGCAACTCGCTCTCCGATCCGCGCCTGACCAACAAGATCCAGCTGCGCAGCCTGGCTGTGGGCGACACGATGGGCTTCATGAGCGACCAGCTGCTGGTAACGGTGGGCGCTCGCCATCAGACGTTGAAGATCACTGATTACGCCTACAACACC
>CALIXC010000062.1 GCA_938046755.1 uncultured Lautropia sp.
TTCTTCCAGCAGGTGGCCCAGGTAGCCGGAAGCGGCGCCGGTGTAATGCTGGCCGTGGTGACGGAACTGCACGACACCGACGGTGAGGTGCACTTCATCGCCCACGTCGTCCTGCGATGAAGCAATGGAATAGAGGCGAGGTGCCTGGGGGCGGAACAGTTTCAGCAGTTCCTGTGCTGGGAGTCGGTGCGGATGCTCGACAAATACGCCCACGGGTGGGGTGCTGGCCAGGTAGACATCCAGCGCTTCGGCGTTCTCGATGATTTCCTGCAGCTCACGCTTTCCGCTGTGGGCAGCATAGGCCTGCACGAAGGAAGGCGTGTTCTGCGTGATATCGACGTGATGAGTGAGTGCATGGCGAATATCGGTAGATGTTCCGTCGGAAAGTTGTACCGTCTCGTCGCCTTTCAGACCGTGCAAGGACAGGATCTCGCTGACCAGGTCCGGTGCGTTGACAGGCCACACACCCAGTGCATCGCCGGGCTGATACTGGATGCCGGAATCCGACAGGTCGATCTCGATGTGTTCGACATCCTTTTCGGCATTGCGCGAGGTGATCTTCTGGCGTACCGACAGGCTGGCGGTGAAAGGTTGCTCTCGTGTCCAGACCTGTGCAGCCGGGGCCTCGGCGGTAGCCACGGCGGCATCAGCAGGCTGGGGGAAGCCGCCCAGGTTGCCGGCCGTGTTCAAGATTCCCGGAGCGCCAGGCAGCGGAAACGCACCCGGGAAAGCTCCCGGAAAGGTCCCCGTCGTGCCGGGGCTGTTGCCGGCGGAGGGCTGAACACCACCCGAGGTGGGTCCGGCATTGTCTCCGCACAGCTTCTTCAGCACCGGCGTGATGGCGTCAATCCACGCGGTGGCAGTGGCCTGGAAATCCAGGTCACAGTCGCCGCGATCATGCAGCCGGTGCGCGCCCAGCTCGGCCAGCCGTGCATCAAAATCGCGACCTGCCTGACAGAACTTCGGATACGAAGAATCTCCCAGTCCCAGCACGGCAAAATGCAGCGTGTCCAGCTTGGGGGCCTTCTTGCCGAACAGGAACTTGTGCAGGGGCAGTGCCTCTTCGGGTGGCTCACCCTCGCCCTGGGTGGAGCTGACCAGCAGCAGGATGTCTTCACCGGGCAGTGTCTTGCTCTTGAAGTCGGCTGCGCCGGTGAGCCTGGGCTGCAGGCCGGCCTTTTTCAGGCTGTCTGCCAGTTGGGAAGCCACTCGGCGAGCGTTGCCCGTCTGCGAGGCGGACAGGATGGTGATGCGACGCGTGGCTGCTGGTGCACTTCCCGTGGCAACGGATGTCTGCGCGGCGGAGGGCATGACACCAGGCTGGGTGGTGCCGGACAGGATGGTACCGGGTTGCCCAATAAATGCCTGTGCTACAGGCAGCTGGCATTGGGACCAGCAATAGCCCGACAGCCAGGCCAGCTGGATCGGGCTGAGACTGCCAAGCTGGAGGATCAGTTCTGGAGGGAGCGGAATGCCGGGATTCATCGTGCACGCGAAAAGATTGGGTCAGAAAGGGGCCTTCCGGGCGCGGGGAGGCGTTCCTCCCTGGAACGGTGCGTGATGGTGTCTGCGTCCGGATGGACCCCAAGAATCTGGTCCAAAGATAAGGAAACCCCTGGAATGCAGGAACGAAGGCTTTCGGCGAAAGACATTCGGTTTCTGTATATGGTGCCGTGGGTTATGGGTGGCTATCCGATGCCCGGGCGCAGTTACTATCTGAATGTGGGGTATCGGTTCTGAGCCGGAACCCGGCATGAGGCATCGGTCATGGTCCCGTCGGCAGTCTGCTTTCGGGTCCCGGTGCCTGGCCGGAATCCACCTGCACAGCATCAGGGTTTGCACAGGAGAACAGGACATGGGGAACGGGCAAGGGGATCTGCCTCTGGCAGCACTGGAACATGCCGATGATGAGCGTGACATGGAAAACGTGCTGGAGCGGGTGGCCAGGCGCCTGCAGGCCGAGGGCGTCCATGTGGGCGGCCTGGTGCACCGGGTGGATGACTACCCCAGTGGCAGCAAGCGGATGGTGCTCTTTGATCTGCGCACGAACTGCTCGTTCGAGCTGTCGCAGGATCTGGGTGGGGCATCGGTGGCCTGCAACCTGAATCCGCAGGCGCTGGGCGAGGCCAGTGCTGTGCTGCGTCAGGCACTGGCCGATGGTGTCGATCTGGTGGTGATCAACCGCTTCGGCGGCGTGGAGGCCGAGGGCGGTGGCTTTGTCATGGAGTTTGCCGATTTCATCGAGGCCGGCATTCCGGTGCTGACGGCGGTGGCCGCGCGCCACCAGTCCGGCTGGCAGCGTTTCACAGGCGGGCTGCATGCGGCATTGCCCGCAGACGAGGAGGCGCTGATGGCCTTGTGCCGGGCGAAGCTGGCACGGCGAAAGCAGGAGGGGGCGGTCGTTTGAGGTGTCGCGCTGTCGGTGCAGGGGATGTAGATCATTGCCTGCACGCAGGGCAATGGGGGCGGCGACGTGGCGCAAGGCCCGGAGGCGATGCAGAAATGATCGGAGCGGAAATGAAAAAGCCCGGCGCCGGGCCGGGCTTTTGAGAAACTGGTGGGTCGTGTAGGGCTCGAACCTACGACCAACGGATTAAAAGTCCGCTGCTCTACCAACTGAGCTAACGACCCAGATTTGCCTGTCTGTCAGGTCATTCAGTGTTGCGGTGCGCTGAATCACTGAAGAAGTAGCATGTTAGCAGGGCTTTTTCGACTTTGCAAGTGAAGGCGCAAATTTCTGGCTGGCCTTGCTGCAATGGCTGGTTGCACTGCATTGGGCCGTTGCCAGGGGCGCTTCCACTTGCTGTCGCTTACATGGCTTTCAGACGCTCACGCGCGGCGTTGGCCGCTGGGGTGTCGGGGTGCTCCTTGCCGATGCGGATGAAGGTCTGGCGGGCCGCCTTGTTGTTGCCGGCATCAGCCTGGGCATTGCCGATCAACAGCAGGGCATCGGCCTTGCGGGGGCTGTCGGGGAAGCGCTGGAGGAGCGACTGCAGGGTGCTGACCGTACCGTTGTAGTTGCCCTGGGCGTACTGGGCGCCGCCCTGCCAGTACAGCGCGGTGGGCAGATAGGGGCTTTCCGGATAGGTCTTGGCAAACTTGGCAAAGGCTTGGTCGGCTGCCTTGAAGCTGCTCTTGCGGAAGAGGGAGAGTGCGGTGTCGAACTCGTTCTTTTCGGCCTGCTCGACGTTGAACTGGCGGCCATCGATGGTGGCCTGCGTGGGCTCGAAACGCTTCAGGCGCGAATCCACGTCGGCCGACATGTCCTCTTGGCTCTTCTGGGCCTGCTGCAGCTGGTTCAGGGTGTCCTCGAGCTGGCCGCGCAGCTGGGCCACTTCCTGACGCAGGCTGTCGATGTCGTTCTGGCGAGAGAGGCTGGCCTTCTGGCTGACTTCCAGCCGCCCCAGGCGCTGCTCGATGTCGGTCTGCCGGCTGGCGAGATCGTTGAGCTGGCGGGAGAGGTCACGCTGCAGGGTATCGACCTTGGTGCGCAGGTTGAGTACGGCCTGGCGGGCCTCGTCGTCACCGAACAGGGCGGCCTTGGCCGGAGGGCTGGCCAGCTGCAGGCCGGCGCCCAGCAGGGCGACCAGCAAGGGGGCTTTGAGGAGGACAGGGTGAAGACGCAGGATCATGTCGGGTCATCCGGGCGGGATGGATCAGCGATAGTTGATGTCGACCCGGCGATTCTGCGAACGGGACGACTCGTCGGTGCCGGAGGCGCGAGGTTTTTCCTCGCCATAGCTGATGGATTCCATCTGGTTCTCGTCGACGCCCAGCGTGCTGAGGGCGCGGCGCACGGCATCGGCACGCTTCTGGCCCAGAGCCAGGTTGTATTCGCGGCTGCCGAATTCGTCGGTGTTGCCTTCCAGCACGACGTGCTTGTCACGATGGGCGGACAGGTAGTTGGCGTGAGCCTCGATGATGGCCTGGTATTCGGGCAGGATGGCGAAGCTGTCGAACTCGAAGAAAACCTCGCGCTGGGCCAGCGGGCTGTTGGGATCCTGCAGGGGGTCGGTGGCCTGCTGTTCCGGCTGGGCCGGGGTGATGTCGTGGCCGCTGTCGAGGTTGCCGTCCTGGCCTTCCTTGCCCTGGGTGGCTTCGTCGGTCGCGGTGACCTCGTGTTCGTCGGATTCGCCGAGGTCGACCGATGTGCAGCCGCTCAGGATGGCAAGGCCCAGCCCGAGACTGAGCAAACGGCGTTTGGACAGGGTGGAAAACATCGGTAGGCTCCTATTGCTTGGATCGTGATGTTCTGGATGTCTTGGATTCTTGTTGGTCGCTCTGTCGACACTATATAGCGGTTCTGGTGGCCTGGGCGCTCAAAGGCGGGCTGGCCATGCCGGGCATCGGGAATGTTCCGGCAGCTATCGCTACCAGGTGTACGGACCCCAAGCGGGTTCGCGCACGCTGCTGGTGCTGCTGGACAGGCGCTGCTTGACTCGGCCGTCGGTGGAGACGGCCATCAGGTATTCGCGGCCGCCGGCGCGGGTGGTGTACATGACCCACTGACCATTGGGTGCGAAGCTGGGGGATTCCTCTTCGCCGGTGTCGGTGAGGAGCTTCTCGTCGCCGGACTGCAGATCCTTCAGGGCGATGAGAAAGCGCCCGTCGCGCTGGGTGACATAGGCCATCTGCTGGCCATCCGGACTGATGCGCGGCGACACGTTGTAGGACGAGCCGAAGGTGACCCGGGAGGCAGCCCCCCCGTTGCTGGGCATGCGGTAGATCTGCGGTGCACCGCCACGGTCGGACGTGAAGTAGAGAAACTTGCCGTCGGGCGAGTAGACAGGTTCGGTGTCGATGCTGCTGGATTGGGTGAGACGCCGGGCGCTTTCGCCGCCGTCGGCGCTGACCTGGTAGATCTGCGAGCCGCCGTCACGGGTGAGGGTGACGGCCAGGCTGCGGCCGTCATGCGACCAGGCCGGGGCACTGTTGCTGCCCTTGAACTTGGCGACGGCCTTGCGCTGACCGCTGGCCAGATCGTGGACGTAGACGACGGGCTTCTTCGTCTCGAAGGAGACGTAGGCAAGCCGCTTGCCGTCAGGCGACCAGGCGGGCGAGATGATGGGTTCGCCGGCGTTGAGCGCGGTCTGCACGTTCTGGCCGTCCCAGTCGGCCACGTTGAGTCGGTAGCGGTTGCCCTGCTTGGTGACGAAGGCGATACGGGTGGAGAAGATCCCCTTGATGCCGGTGAGCTTCTCGTAGACGATGTCGGCGATGCGGTGACCGGCCAGGCGCACGTCGGATTCACCGGCCGTCATGGTGGCTTCGGTGATGACCGACTGGCGCACGGTGTCGGCCAGCTTGTAGCGGAATTCCAGCCGGGCGTTGGCCACGGGCTGTACCGAGCCCACCAGCACCGAGTCGGCACCCTGACTGCGCAGGGACGACATGTCCAGCGGCGAGTTCTCGCTGAGGGTCTCCGTGAGGTTGACCAGCCGGAACATACCGCTGCGCTGTAGGTCTTCCCGGATGACGACATCGAGCTGCTGGGGTGCCGGGCCGGTGCCGTTGAAGGGCGCCAGGGCCAGCGGAACCTGGTGTGCGCCGACGCCGCTCACGTCGATGCGCATCGACTGGGCCGACAGGGAACCCGCCATGAAGAGGGCGGAGGCAAGGATGCCAAGGTGGAACGCGCGTCTTTTCATGATCTGATTATGACTCAATCCTGTGGGCCATGATGGATTTCCAGCGTGCTCTCGCAGCTGCCGGAGCGGGGGCAGGGGAAGGGGTCGGTGCGCCGGATGGCGCGCTCGGCAGCGCTGTCCCAGGCGGCGTTGCCACTGGATTGCTTCAGGCGCACGTCCTGGATCCTGCCATCACGATCGAGTCGCACGTCGAAGACCGCTTTCGGATTGCCGCTGATCTGCTGGAAGAAGGTGGTGTTGTTGCGGATGGCCGAGCTGACACGGGCTGCATAGCCGGCGTCGCGTGTGCCGCTGGTGCTGCCGTGGACGGTAGTGCTGTCGGCATCACCAGCCTGGCTGAGCAGGGCGCTGACGGCAGCCTTGCGGCGGGCCTCGGCGGCCTGACGCTGGGCGGCAGCCTTTTCGGCAGCGGCTTTCTGGGCAGCCGCTTTCTCGGCCTTTTCAGCTTTCTCTTTTTCAGCCTTTTCCCTCTCGGCCTTTTCCTGGGCCAGCTTGCGCTGGCGCACCTCTTCCTGCTTCTTCTGCTCTTCGCGCTGCTTCTCTTCGGCTGCCTTGCGCTCGGCTTCCTTGCGGGCTTCTTCTGCCTTGCGTTCCTGTTCCTTGCGCAGCGCTTCCTCGCGCAGGCGCTTCTCTTCGGCGCGCTGACGCTCCAGCTCGGCCTGGCGGGCACGCTCACGCTCGCGCGCCTCGGCTTCCTGGCGTTTCTTCTCTTCCTCGTGGCGGCGTTCTTCTTCGGCCTTGCGTTCGGCTTCTTCCTTTGCCTTGGCGATGGCGATGGCCGGATCAGGCAGGTCGGCCTTCGCTGGCTCGGGTTCCGGTGCCGGGGCGGGCCGGGGCGGCGGTGGTTCGGGGGTGGGCTGCGGCTTGGGCTCGGGAGCAGGGGCCTCGGGGACCTCTTCGGGGGCCGGAAGGTCTTCCATGGGGATCCACAGCTCGGCCTGTACGACTTCGGGCTGGGGCTTCTGCCAGTCGATACCGACGAACAGCAGTGTGCCCAGCCCCACGTGCATCAGCAGGGCAAGCAGGAAGGACAGCAGACGGCTGGCGTTGCTGCCTTGGGCGGAGGGATCGGCGTGCGGGTTGGCCATGCGCGCAAAAGGGGGCGGTGGTCAGGAGGAACGAGCCGGGGCGGCGGGCCGGGGCTTGACCATCAGGCCGACGCGGGCGACGCCCTGCTGCTTGATGTCGCCCATGACGTCGAGGATGGTCTCGTAGCGTACCTGCTTGTCGCCGCTGATGACGACAGGTTGCGCCCCCTTGCCGTCAGCCGTGAGGGTGTTGAGCAGCTGCTTCAGCTCATCGGGCAAGCGTTCGCGGGTGAGCTGGATTTCCTGGGGCTTGGGCTGGTTGCGCGTCTGCAGCGTGAGCTTGCCGTCGGCAGCCACCTGCACCTCGATGTAGGGCTCGGGCTGGCGCGGAGTGGCGTCGACGGCGGGTAGATCGATGGTGCTGGTGGGCACGAAGGGGGCGGTGACCATGAAGATCACTAGCAGCACCAGCATCACGTCGATGTAGGGGACCACATTGATGTCGCTGACCAGGCGTTTACCGCGGCCACGACGGCGGGGGGCGGAGGCGGGCATGATGTCAGCGGGCGTGTCGGTCGAGGATGTTCGAGAACTCGTCGATGAAGGTCTCGAAGCGATTGGCCAGGCGCTCGATCTCGTAGGCGTAGCGGTTGTAGGCCACGACGGCAGGGATGGCGGCAAAGAGGCCGATGGCGGTGGCGACCAGGGCCTCGGCGATGCCGGGAGCCACGGAGGCCAGGGTGGCCTGCTGCACGTCGGCCAGGCCACGGAAGGCGTTCATGATGCCCCAGACGGTGCCGAACAGGCCGATGTAGGGGCTGACCGAGCCGGCCGAGGCCAGGAAGGCCAGCGAGGATTCAAGGGCGTCCATTTCACGCTGGAACGCGGCGCGCATGGCGCGCGAAGCGGGGGCCAGCACAATGTTGCTGCTGTCAGCGCCGCCGTTGCCCGTGACGCCGTTCTGGCGGGCGCGGCGGAATTCCTTCATGCCGGCCTCGAAGATCCGGGCCATGGGGCCCGGATCCTTGCTGGCGTGCGAGACCTCCTGGTAGAGCGCGTTGAGTTCGGCGCCCTGCCAGAATTTTTCCTCGAAGCGGTTGGTGGCGCGCTGGGCCGTCTTGATGGCGAACAGTTTGCGGAAGATGATGGTCCAGGACACCAAGGAGATCACCAGCAGCAGGGCCATGACGGCCTGTGCCAGCAGGCTGGCATCGGAGATCATGGACAGGATCGAGAGGTCGTGGGCATTCATCGCGAGAATCGGGTTGGTCCTGTGGGAAGCTCAGTCTTTTGCAGGCAAGGAACGGCTGAGCTGCGGGAATGGCCGACATGGATCGGCCAGGCCGGAAAACGGGGATCAGGGAGCATCGGCGTCCGAGTCCGCGGGCACGCACTGCCGAAGTCGATCGAACACCTCATCGGGCAGGGGCACCGGGCGGCCATTGGCCGGCTCGATGCAGGCGACCCTGACCGCGCCTTCGGCGAGCAGGGCGCCATCGGCCTGGTTGCGGGCGCGGTGCAGCAGCCGGATCGAGGCACGGCGGATGTCCAGCCTGGGATCGAGCAGGCCGGTGTCGACGGACAGCAGGTCGTCGAGCCGGGCGGGGCGGTGGTATTCGATGCTGCAGCTGCGCACGACCAGCGCGGTGCCCTGTGCGGCCAGCCGCTGGTGGTCGACGCCGAGCGCGCGCAGCCAGTCGCTGCGCGAGCGCTCGAAGAACTTCAGGTAGTTTGCGTAGTAGACGATGCCACCCGCGTCCGTGTCTTCGTAATAGACCCGGACATCGATCGTATGGAGCTGTATCACAGCACGATTCTAACTGGCCCGCCCAAGGCGTGCCGGGCTTGCCCGCCCGGTTCTGTGGTTTCGGTGCCACCGGCCCGTGGATGGCCGGAAAGCAGGCCGTTCTGGGCTGTTGGGCAGCTCGCAGCCGGCGGCCTCACTGTAGCCCGGGCTCTACGAGATGGGGGCGTGGATGCTGGCGGCAGGCGGTGTCAGTCTTCTGTTTCTGACGGTCCGCGCTGGGCGGCGGGCGCCGGCAGGCCGAAGTGCTCCCAGGTGGTGGCGGTGACCATCCGGCCGCGCGGGGTGCGCTGCAGCAGGCCCTGCTGGATCAGGTAGGGTTCGATCACGTCCTCGATGGTGTCGCGGACCTCGCCGATGGCGGCAGCGATGTTGTCCAGTCCCACCGGACCGCCGCCGAAGCGCTCGATGATGGCTTCGAGAAGCTTGCGGTCCATGATGTCCAGACCGATCGGGTCCACGTCGAGCATGCCCAGGGCGTCGTCGGCCACGCGGCCGGTGATGCGGCCGTCGGCGCGGATCTCGGCGTAGTCCCGCACCCGGCGCAGCAGGCGGTTGGCAATGCGCGGCGTGCCGCGCGAGCGGCGGGCGATCTCGTTGGCGCCATCTTCGGCGATGTCGGCGCCCAGCAGCCGGGCCGAGCGCAGCACGATGCTCTGCAGCTCGTCGGTCTCGTAGAACTCCAGCCGCGAGACGATGCCGAAGCGATCACGCAGCGGGTTGGTGAGCATGCCCGCCCGGGTGGTGGCGCCCACCAGGGTGAAGGGCGCGATGTCGAGCTTGATGGAGCGCGCCGCTGGCCCTTCACCGATCATGATGTCGATCTGGAAGTCTTCCAGCGCCGGGTAGAGGATCTCTTCCACCACAGGCGAGAGACGGTGGATCTCGTCGATGAAGAGCACGTCGTTGCGGTCAAGCCCGGTGAGCAGGGCCGCCAGGTCGCCGGGGCGTTCCAGCACCGGGCCGGAGGTCTGCTTCAGGTTCACGCCCATCTCGGCAGCGATGATGTGCGCCAGGGTGGTCTTGCCCAGGCCCGGGGGGCCGAACAGCAGCACGTGGTCCAGCGCCTCCTGGCGCCGGCGGCTGGCCTCGATGAAGATGTCGAGCTGCTGGCGGATCTTGCGCTGGCCCACGTAGTCGGCCAGCCGGCGCGGGCGCAGCGCCTTTTCCAGCTGCTCTTCCTGCACCGAGACCGGGGCTGCGTCGATCAGGCGGTCGTGTTCGATGGGCATGGTTCGTTCCTCAGCTGGCGCGCACCAGCAGCTTCAGTGCCTGGCGGATGCCGTCGTTGACGTTGAGGCCCTCAGGCAGCTTGGCAATGGCGGCATTGGATTCCTTCTCGGAATAGCCCAGCGCCAGCAGGGCACGCAGGATGTCGTCGCCGTTGGAAAAGAGTGCCGGGTCACTGATCTGGATGCCGCTGGAGGGCAGAGCCAGCTTGCCTTTCAGTTCCAGCAGCAGGCGCTCGGCCGTCTTCTTGCCCACGCCGGGCACCCGGGTGAGCCGCCCGGTTTCCTGCTCGGCCACGGCGCGCGACAGATCGTCCACACTGAGTCCCGACAGCACCGCCAGTGCCATGCGCGGCCCGATGCCCGAGACGCGAATCATCGCGCGGAAGGCGGTGCGCTCGCCCTCGGTGAGAAAGCCGTAGAGCAGCTGGGCGTCTTCGCGCACCACCAGGTGTGTCCAGAGCGTGACGGTCTGGCCGGGCGGTGGCAGTTCATAGAGCGTGCTCATCGGCACGGAGATTTCATAGCCAACCCCATGGGTATCGACGAGGATTTCAGGGGGATTGGCAAGTATCAGGGTGCCGTGGATGCGACCGATCATGGACAAGGGAGCAGGGCGCGTGAAGATACTGGGATTTTACACAGTGTCGAGGCAACGGAAAGCGCGGATCTGCTGCCTGTGGCGAGATTGGCCCGTCATCCGTGGCCATGAGGGTGCAGGCCCCAGATGGATGGTCGATGGGCGGCCCGTGGGTGGAAGGTGTCGCCGATGCGCCAGCGTCAGGACATCAGGTGGGCCGGGTGGCCGACTGAACGTTCAGCCCAGCACCCGCCCCGCACGCAGTCGTCGGCCCAGGCTGCCGATGACGGGGCCGCCGTGGTTGTGGCAGATGGCGCAGGCCAGTGCATCGGCTGCATCGGCGCTGGGCAGGCCGGGCAGCGTCAGCAGCCGCTTGACCATCTCCTGTACCTGCTCTTTGGTGGCGCGGCCATAGCCCACCACGGCCTGCTTGATCTGCAGGGCCGTGTATTCGTGGACCGGCAATCCGGTGCTGACCAGCGCGCCGATAGCGGCGCCGCGCGCCTGTCCTAGCATCAGCGTGGATTTGGGGTTGACGTTGACGAAGACGATTTCGCAGACGGCCACGGAGGGACGGTATTCCTTCACCAGCTCGATGATGCCCTGGTGCAGCCGCCCGAGCCGCTCGGGCAGCTGGCCTTCACCGGAGCGGATGACGCCGCTGGCCACGTAGCGCATGGCATCACCTCGGGTGTCGATGAGCCCGAAGCCGGTGGTACGCAGCCCGGGGTCTATGCCAAGGATGCGCATGGCGGCAGATGCGTTGCGAACGGTGATGCCTGCACGGCAGGAGTGCAGGGCAGGCGCGGCCGTGCACCCGGCAGGGCTAGGCAGGCTGCGACAGCGGTGTGGTGCATCAGTGGCGGAAGTGGCGTACGCCCGTGAACACCATGCACACGTCGCGTTCGTTGGCGGCGTCGATCACTTCCTGGTCGCGCATCGAGCCACCGGGCTGGATGACGGCGGTTGCGCCGGCATCGACCACCACGTCCAAGCCGTCACGGAACGGGAAGAAGGCGTCCGAGGCCACGACCGAGCCCTGCAGGTCCAGACCGGCATTGGCGGCCTTGATGGACGCGATGCGGGCTGAATCCACCCGGCTCATCTGGCCTGCACCGATGCCCAGCGTCTGGCCGTTGCCGCAGTAGACGATGGCATTGGATTTGACGTAGTGGGCCACCTGCCAGGCAAACAGCAGGTCGGCCAGTTGCTGCGGCGTGGGCTGACGCTTCGTGACGACCTTCAGGGCGCTGGCCGTCAGGCAATGCTCGTCGGGGCTCTGCACCAGCAGACCACCGCCCACGCGCTTCAGGTCCAGACGGTTGCTGCCCTGGGCCATAGGCACTTCCAGCAGGCGCACGTTGGGCTTGTCCTTCATGATGGCCAGGGCGTCCTCGCCGAAACCGGGGGCCAGCAGCACTTCGACGAACTGCTTGGACACGGCCTGTGCGGTGTCGCCGTCGACCGGACGGTTGAAGGCGATGATGCCGCCGAAGGCCGAGGTGGGGTCGGTCGCGAAGGCGCGTCGGTAGGCCAGCAGCGGGCCGTCACCGATGGCCACGCCGCAGGGGTTGGCGTGCTTGATGATGACGCAGGCCGGCTGCTCGAAGGCCTTCACGCATTCCCAGGCAGCATCGGCATCGGCGATGTTGTTGTAGGACAGCTCCTTGCCCTGCAGTTGTTGGTAAGTGGCCAGCGTGCCCGGCGCGGGCTTTGCCTCGCGGTAGAAGGCGGCAAACTGGTGCGGGTTCTCGCCATAGCGCATGGGCTGCACGCGTTCGAACTGCAGCGTGAGCGTGGCGGGCAGTGGTGCCTTGCTGCCGTCTTCGGCAATGGCCGACAGGTGATTGGCCACAGCGCCGTCGTACTGGGCGGTATGGCCGTAGGCTTTCACTGCCAGGTTGAAGCGGGTGGGGCCGGAGACGGCCTTCTGCGTCTGCAGCTGCTGCAGCACCGGCTGATAGTCGGCCGGATCGACGATGACGGTGACGCCGGCATGGTTCTTGGCGGCTGCGCGCAGCATGGCCGGACCACCGATGTCGATGTTCTCGATGGCCTCATCGAGCGTCACGCTCGGACGGGCCACCGTCTGCTGGAAGGGATACAGGTTGACGGCCAGCAGGTCGATGCGGCCGATACCGTGCTGCTCAAGGGCTGCCATGTGCGCGGGCAGGTCACGCCGGGCCAGTAGGCCACCGTGCACCTTCGGGTGCAGGGTCTTCACCCGGCCGTCCAGCATCTCCGGAAAGCCGGTGTAGTCGGAAACCTCGATGACGGGCACCCCGGCCTCGGCCAGCATCCGGGCCGTTCCGCCGGTGGACAGGATCTCCACGCCCAGGGCGTGCAACCCCCGAGCGAACTCCAGCACGCCCGTCTTGTCGAAGACGCTGATCAGGGCCCGGGTGACCGGGGCCGCGGGCAGATCCGCGGGTTTGTCCATACCGCTGGCATGAACCGTGATCGACATGTCAGTTCCCTCCTTGATTATTGAGCAGACCGTAGGTCGTGAGTTTCTTGCGAAGCGTATTGCGGTTGATGCCGAGCATGGCCGATGCGCGCAGCTGGTTGCCGCCGGCGTGGCGCATCACCACTTCCAGCATCGGCTTTTCCACGGCCGACAGCACCATGTCGTAGATCAGGCCAGGCTGGGTGTTGTCCAGGTCCTCGAAGTACTTTTCCAGATTGCTGGTCACGGCTTCCTGAAGGGTCATCGGAGGCTTGGTCATGATGGTTGGGTTCCTCCCTGATCGATGCCGGTGTCCAGCAGGGACGCCCGATCGGCGAAATAGCGTTCCAGCAGGCGGACCTGTCCGTCGGCCTGCTCACAGTCATTGATGGCGCGTCGCAGCGCCTCGGTGGCTTCGTCCGGTTGCTGGTCGCCGGCGAGCGCCTGCAGGTACCAGCCGATGTGCTTGCGGGCGGTGCGCACGCCGGTGAATTCACCGTAGAAGCGGTAGTGATCGTCCAGGTGCTCCAGCAGCACATCGCGCACCTCGCGCCAGGTGGGGGCGGGCAGGCGGGTGCCATGGGCCAGATAGTGGTCCACCTCGCGGAAGATCCAGGGGCGTCCCTGGGCGGCACGGCCGATCATTACTGCGTCGGCGCCTGTCTGCGCCAGGACGTCCCGTGCCTTCTCGGGGGAATCGATGTCGCCGTTGGCCACGACCGGAATGCCCACGGCGGCCCTCACCTCGGCAATGGTGGAGTAGTCGACCGGGCCGTGGTAGCGGCAGGCGCGGCTGCGGCCATGCACGGTGATCATCACGGCACCGGCCGCCTCGGCCGCACGTGCCAGCGCCACTGCATTGCGGTGGTCGGGGTCGATGCCGGTGCGCATCTTGACGGTGACTGGTACCGGCACGGCCTTGACCACGCTCTCGATGATCTCGATGGCTAGCGGTTCGTTGCCCATCAGGGCGGAGCCGGCGTAGACATTGCAGACTTTCTTGACCGGACAGCCCATGTTGATGTCGATGATCTGCGCGCCGCGCTCGACGTTGAAGCGGGCGGCCTCGGCCATCATGGTGGGGTCCGCGCCGGCGATCTGTACGGCCTTGGGCTCGATCTCGCCGGCGTGGTCGACGCGGCGTGAAGTCTTGACGCTGTTCCAGAGCCGCGGGTTGGAGGCCGCCATTTCGGAGACAGCGTAGCCTGCGCCCAGTCGCTTGCACAGCTGTCGGTAGGGGCGGTCGGTGACGCCGGCCATGGGCGCCACCAGAGCCCGGTGCGGCAGCGCATACGGACCGATTCTCAGCAGCGCAGGCTGGCTGGGGGCGGGTTGGGCGGCGGTGGCGGGCATTGCGGACGGCAGTGCGAAGAGATGACGCGGGAGCTGGCAAATGGCGGGGCGGTCCACCATCCCGCCGGTGGAAGCGGTGCGGGGGCGCGATGATACCGCAAGCCACAGGCTATTCCCGGTCGACACGACGCGCTCTTGAATTCCCGGCGGTCGGGACCGTCATTCTAGCGCGCAGAGCGGAGGGCGGGCCATGTCCGTTCCATCCCGGAAACATGAGGCCCAGGGGCGCGACTTCTGCCGGCCCGGGGGCGGCCACGTTTCGTCCTGTCGGAGGCGGGCCAGTGCCCCGGGCAAGGCCTCAGCGGTGCCCGAACACCAGTGCACGGGCCAGCGGCAGGCGCAGGGGCCGGGCGACATGCATGGCGTTCAGCAGCATCGGCGGCAGCGTCCTTGCCGCCGGCCAGCCGAAGGCGGTCGACAGCAGATCGGTGCCCTGGATGGTCAGCCAGCGATCGGTGAGACGGGCGCGGGCGTGGGCCTCCAGCGCTCGTGCCACGCGGGCGTGAGGCCCGGGCAGGCGGAGATCGAAGACGGCATCGCCCAGTTCCCGGGCCAGGACGAAGGCATCGCGCAGTCCCAGGTTGAGCCCCTGGCCGGCAACCGGATGCAGCATCTGCGCCGCGTTGCCGATCCACACCTGGCCGGAAGTCGTTGTCTGCCGGCGGCGGACGCGCGGCAGCGGCACGGCCACGGCTGGTGTGCACACCCGCAGCGGCCCGAAGTGTCTGGCATGGCGGCCCCAGTGGCGGGGGCCCAGGGCGGTACGCAGGGCTTCTCGCAGTTCCCGTCCCAGGGCATCGGCTGGCAGTTCGGCACGCCGGCGACTGGCCTCGGCGGCATCACTCCAGACCACGGTGTAGCGCGGGCCATCGGGCAGGGCCGGTGCGGGCAGCAGGGCCAGCGGGCCGCCGGGGCGGAAGCACTCGAAAGCCGTGTCGGCCGTGCCGGTCACGGCCACCTCGAACAGCAGGCCGGCCTGGCCAGTGTCATGGGTATCGAAATCAGTGTCGTCCCGAGACTGCGCCGGGGGCATGCCGCCGGCGTGGATCACCAGGGCAGGCTCGGCGAAGGCCGGGTCGTCCGGCCGGGCGAAGGGCAGCTTCTCGGCAGCCTGGTGCAGTTGTGCGATGAGGTCCTCCCACACTACGACCCAGCCCAGCGCCGGCAGCGGAAAGTCGTGACGATCGATGCGGGTGTGGCCATCCGTGCCGGCCTGCACGATCTCCACCGTGTCGATGCGCCCGGCGGCCGGCAGCGTGATCAGCCGGGCCAGGATCTGCCGCGATCCCTCGGACAGCGCAATGGCCCGTCGTGGGGCGTCTTTCGGCAGGATGCTGGTCGCTGGTCGATCCAGCGGCAGCGCGATGCAGGCAGGAGGGATGCCAGCCCGCACCAGCCAAAGCGCCGTGGCCAGTGCCACGGGGCCGGTGCCGTCGATGCGCACCGTCAGGCCGTCGTGGGTGGGGGGCGTCAGCAGCCGGTCCAGTTCTTCCAGACGGGCCGGCGTGCCGATGTCGAACCACTGCCCCCGATGATGGTCGCCCAGGGCCCTGCCTGCCGTGATGACCCTCTCCAGCCAGGGGCGCAGTGGCGCGCGCGTGCCGTCGGCAATGTCCCGGAACATGGTGGGCGTGAAGACGCCGATGCCAGCGTAGGTGAGGGCGTCAGCTTCCGTGCTCGTGGCGGTCTGCCTGTCGCTCCCCGCGTGTGTCCTGTCCGCCGAGCCGGCCGGTTTCAGGTGGCCGTTTTCCAGCGCGAAGTCCCCGCCCCGATGGTGTCCGGGGTTGTCCACCATCAGGCACCAGCAGTCGCCTTCGCCGGCAGCCAGACGTTGCGCCACCTGGGGTAGCCGTGCGTAGTCCAGATCGCTCCAGGCGTCGCTGCTGATGACCGCGAACGGGGCGTTTTCAGGTTCGCCCTGGGTGAGCAGCGGCAGGGCGCGAGCAATGCCGCCCGCCGTTTCCAGCGCCTCGCCTTCGGCCGAGTAGGTGATGCGCACGCCGTAGGCGCTGCCATCACCCAAGGCAGCCGGGATCTGCTCACCCAGCCAGGCATGGTTGATGACGACCTCGGTGATGCCGGCAACCGCCAGCTTTTCCAGATGCCAGACGATCAGGGGCTTGCCACCGGCCACCAGCAGGGGTTTGGGAGTGCGGTCGGTCAGGGGCCGCATCCGTTCGCCGCGTCCGGCGGCCAGCAGCATGGCTTTCATGGGGTGACTCGAAAGGTGGGCGTGGGAAGGATGCTCGGGAAAAGGCGGGATGGCCTGGGCAACGAGCGCTCAGAACGTGTAGCGGTGCTGGGCGCCGAAGCCCTCGATGCGCTCGAACAGCCGGCACAGCGGGGCCAGCTCGTCATAGCGTTTGAGGGCAGCGTGCACGTAGTGTGCCAACAGGGGGCCGCTCTTCTTCAGGTAGGCGTCCTTGCCGTCACGGTGCCAGAGGCGCGCGAAGATGCCCAGCACCTTCAGGTGACGCTGGATGCCCATCCACTCGAAGTCCCGGTAGAAATCGCTGAAATCGGCCGGTACTGGCAGCCCGGCGGCACGGGCGCGCTCCCAGTGGCGGATGGTCCAGTCCAGCACCTGCTCCTCGTCCCACTGGATGTAGGCATCGCGCAGCAGCGACACCAGGTCATAGGTGAGCGGGCCATGCACGGCGTCCTGGAAATCCAGCACGCCCGGCAACCGGGGCGCTTCCAGGATCATCAGGTTGCGGCTGTGATAGTCGCGGTGCACGTAGCCGCGCGGCTGGGCCAGCACGTTGGCCAGGATCTTCTCGAAACCCTGCTGCAGCACCTGGGTTTCCTTCTCGGACAGCGTCACGCCCTTGTGTCGGGCAATGTACCAGTCCGGATACAGCATTAGCTCGCGCAGCAGCAGTTCACGGTCGTATTCGGGAAACACGCCGGGCGTGCTGGCGCACTGCAGTTTCACCAGCGCCTCGCTGGCTGCGGCATACAGGCTGGGGGCGGTCTTTTCGTCCAGCTCGGCCAGGTAGGTGCGGTTGCCTAGGTCGTCCAACAGTAGGAAGCCTCGTTCCAGATCGGCGGCGTGTACCCGGGGGACCGTCATGCCCGCGGCGCCCAGGATCTCGGCCGCGTGCACGAAGGGCCGGCAGTCTTCCTGCGGGGGGGGAGCGTCCATCACGATGGCGGTGTCCGTGCCGACCGCCTGGGGCAGGGTGGCCTTCAGCCGGAAATAGCGGCGAAAGCTTGCGTCACTCGATGCCGGGGCCAGCGTGGCGATATCCAGGGCATGAGTTGCCGGCAGGCTGGCAAGCCATGTCTTCAGTTCTTCCAGCCGGGCATCGTCCCGGGCAGCAGCAGGGGCGGCGGGCGTGGGGGCGGGGGAGGCGTGTTCGGCAGGCATCGTGGAAACCGGAAAATTCCGAAGGGCGGGGTGATGAAGGAAGCGACAGCAGGCCGTAGCGGGCGGCACGGAGCGCATGAGCTCTCCCTATAATAGACAATCTCGCCCCATATCCCGCCCACCCGGCCGCCAATTCCGGCAGCCGCTCATCGGAGCCGCCCTGTCCGTGTCGCTTCCAGACCGCACTTTCCGTTTGACCGCACTGGCCCTCGCCCTGTTGGCGGCACTGACCGGCACATGGCCGGCCTCTTCTTCCGCTGCCGATAGTCGCAAGGGGGCGGCTGGCTCTCAGAGGACGTTGCCGGCCGACGAGCCCGTGCCTCTGCAGCTGGCGCCATCGCTCAATTTGCCGCTCACCTCGCAGGAAAGCCGCGAGCTGCCGGTCTTCGGCAGCGCCGACCGCATGACCACCGAGCCCACGTCACAGGGGCCGGTCACTGTGTTCGAGGGCAATGCCGAGCTGCGCAAGATCGGCACGTCGCTCAAGGCCAGCCGCATCGAATACTGGCGTCAGCAGCAGCGCATCGATGCCGCTGGGGAAGTCTCCATCGAGCAGACAGGTACTCGTGTGGTGGGGCCGCGTCTGCAGTTGCAGATCGACACGGGGCGGGGATCGTTCCAGTCTCCCACTTATGACCTGACCACGGTAGGCGTGCGTGGGCAGGCCGATCGCATCGATTTCGTCAGCAACCGCTTCATGCAGCTCGTCAACGGCAGCTTCACCAGCTGCAAGCCCGACGATGAGGCCTGGCGGCTGGAAGCCAAGCGCCTGGATCTGGACCTGGAAAGCTCGCAGGGCTACGGGCGCGATGCACGCTTCAAGGTGCGTGATCACACCGTGCTGCGCATGCCGGTGGTGATGTTCCCGCTCAACGATGCCCGCCAGAGCGGCTTCCTGTTTCCCACTGTGTCCGTGAATTCGCGTTCGGGTCTGGGCATCACCGCACCGTATTACTTCAATCTGGCGCCCAACTACGACCTCACCGTCACGCCGCAGCTCACCACCCGGCGCGGCCTGCGGCTGGGCAACGAATTCCGCTTCCTGACGCGGCCGGCCCAGGGCAACATCAAGCTCGACTACATTCCGCACGACAGCGATACCAACCATTCCCGCCATTCCTATGACTCCAGTGGCCTCTTCACCAGCGTGCTGGGCTGGAACGGCGCCTGGAACCTGCAGGGTGTCTCGGACGACAACTATTTCGTCGACTATTCCAACACCCTGATCGACGCCTCCGAGCGTTCGCTGCCGCGCGAGCTGTATTTCACCCGCAGCGTGGACGACTGGAACATGATGGTGCGCGGCATCCGCTACCAGAACATTCTGGAAGCGCGCACGTCGCCCCCCTACGAGAAGGTGCCGCAGCTGCAGTTCACCAACAACAAGGTTGACCTGCACGGCTTCGATGTCACCACGCTGGTGGACCTGACCCAGTTCGCCAACCCCCGTCCCAATGCCGTGGAAGGGACGCGTCTGGTGCTGAACCCGCAGGTCAGCTACCCCATGCAGAACGGCGGCTGGTTCCTCACGCCCAAGGTGGGTCTGCACGCCACGCACTATTCGCTCAACCGCTATTCCGAAAACGGTCGTTCGATGTCCCGAGTGCTGCCCACCTTTTCCATCGATTCCGGCCTGGTGCTGGAGCGTGACAGCCACTGGCTGGGCGAGGATTCGGTCCAGACTCTGGAGCCCCGGCTCTTCTATGTGCGCACTCCCTATCGCAACCAGGGTGACATCCCCGTCTTCGACAGCGTGGCCACCGACCTGAGCTTTGCGCAGCTCTTCAGCGAGAATTCCTTCACCGGCCACGATCGCATCGCTGATGCCGATCACCTCACGGCTGCGCTGGTCTCCCGCCAGATCGAGCAGGCTACCGGTGTCGAGCGCCTGCGCCTGGCCGTGGCCGAACGCTTCTACTTCTCCAGTCAGGATGTCACCATTCCCGGGCAGCCGGTACGCGTTGACCGCCGCTCCGACCTGCTGTTCGCGGCGTCCGGTGACTTCCGTGGTGGCCACAGCCTCAACGCCGGTGTGCAGTACGCCATCCGCGACAAGCGCGTGCCGCGTCTGAACCTCAGCTACCGCTATCGTCCGGGCGGGCGCAAGCTCTTCAACGCCGGCGTACGCTACCAGTCCAAGGAATACGCCCAGTGGGACACCTCGCTGGCCTGGCCCATTGCCGCCAACTGGACGGCGCTGGGGCGCATCAACTATTCCTTCCTGAAGAAGGATCTCACCACCGGACAGCTGGTCGACGTCAAGCCGGGCCTGGTGGAGGGGCTGCTGGGCGTGGAATATGCCCGCGACTGCTGGGCCGTGCGGGTCGTGGCGCACCGCTTCGTCACCACCACGCGCCAGACGTCCACCGTCGGCTATGTCCAGTTCGACCTGCGCGGGCTTGGTCACTTCGGCCAGGATCCCTTTGGTATATTGACGCGCAACATTCCTGGCTACAGCCTGCCCGACAACAACCTGGCGCCGGCAGTACGCTACTACGGCTACGAGTAAACGATCACCATGCAAAAAGACGCTGCCGGGCAACCGGTCCCGACCGTCATTTCCGCCAGAAGCCTCATCGGCCTGCTGCTGGCCTGTGCCATGGCCTGCCTGCCGCTGGTTGCCCAGGCGCAGCACGGCCTGCGCCTGCCCGGCGCCGAAGAGCGCTCCCCGTATTCCTCACCCTCTCCCTTCGGCCAGGACGGCCCCGACCTGCCCCGTAGTGGAGGCACATCGCCACTGGATGCCGACAAGCCGGGTACCGAATCGCTTGACCGCATCGTGGCCGTCGTCAATCAGGGCGTCATCACCGAAAGCGAGCTGCAGGCCCAGATCCATCTGATCGAGGGGCGTGCGGCCCAGACCCCGGGGGCTGGCGTGCCGCCGCCCGACGAGCTGCGCAAGCAGGTCCTGGAGCAGATGATCCTGCAGCTGGCGCAGGAGCAGTACGCCGCCGACTACGGCCTCAAGCCCAGCGATGCCGAGGTCGACCGTGCCGTGGCCGACGTGGCCCAGAACAACGGCCTGTCCACGCAGCAGCTCACCGAACGCCTGAAAGACGAGGGCGTCTCGCTGGACACCTTCCGCCGTCAGCTGGTGGCCGAAATCGTCTCGGCACGCCTGCGCGAGCGCGAGACCGCCAGCAACGTCAGCATCTCCGAGGGCGAGATCGATGCCGAGCTGGCCAAGAGCGGCAAGGTCAGCCAGCCGGAATACGACATCCGCCAGATCCTGCTGAAGCTGCCTGAAGGCGCCGACCAGAAGGAGGTCGCCCGCCAGAAGGCCCGGGCCGACGAGCTGGTGGCCAAGGCACGCAAGGGCGCCGACTTCGGCACGCTGGCACAGGAAAACTCTGAAGCCGGCGATGCCGCCACGGGGGGGAACATGGGCTGGCGCAAGGCCGACGACCTGCCGGGCCTGTTCGCCGACACCGTGCGCAAGCTCAAGCCCGGCGAGATCAGTGCACCGGTGCGCAGCCCGGCGGGCTTTCACATCCTGAAGCTGCAGGACAGGCGTGATGGTGGTGCCACGACCGTGGAACTCACCCACGCCCGCCACATCCTGCTGCCGGCTAACAGTCCCGAGACTGCCGCCGAGGCCGAGCGCCGCCTGTTGCTGTTCCGCCGTGACATCGAGGCCGGCAAGGCCGACTTTGCCAAGCTGGCCAAGGAATTCTCTTCCGACGGTTCCGCCGCCAAGGGGGGCGATCTGGGCTGGCTCTATCCGGGCGACACCGTGCCCGAATTCGAGCAGGCCATGAAATCCCTGCATGACGGCGAGATCAGCGAACCGGTGCAGACCCAGTTCGGCGTGCACCTGGTGCAGGTGCTGGGTCGGCGAACCGATACCGAATCGCCCGAGCGGCTGCGCAATGCGGCCCGTGCCAAGCTGCGCGAGGCCAAGGGCGGCGAGGCCTATCAGCAATGGCTGCGTGAGCTGCGCGACCGCACCTACGTGGAATACCGTCAAAAATCTGACGCAGCCACCACGCACTGACGAATCCTGACCCGATGGCGAACCACCGACATGACGCCGGACGCGAGAAGCGCCCGGCCGGCGTCATCCCCCGCAAGCGCTTCGGCCAGCACTTCCTGGCAGACCGCGCCTGCATCGATGCCATCGTGCAGGCCATTGCGCCCCGGCCCGATGACAACCTTGTCGAAATCGGTCCCGGCACCGGCGTGTTGACGGCATCGCTCGTGGCCCAGACGGGCCGCCTTACCGTCATCGAGATCGACCGCGATCTCGGGCCTCGGCTGGCTGCGCAATATGGCGACGCCCTGACCCTGGTGCAGCAGGACGTGCTGCAGGTCGACTTCAGCGGTTTTGGCCAGAATCTGCGCATCGTCGGCAATCTGCCCTACAACATCTCCAGCCCGCTGCTGCTGCATCTCATTGCTGTGGCAGACCGCGTGCAGGACCAGCACTTCATGCTGCAGAAGGAGGTGGTCGACCGCATCGTGGCCGGTCCTGGCAGCGACATGGGGCGACTCACCGTCCTCCTGCAGAACCATTACCAGGTGGTGCAGCTCTTCGATGTGCCACCAGAAGCCTTCGACCCGCCGCCGAAGGTGGATTCCAGCGTGGTGCGCATGGTGCCGCTACCCAGGCCGCACACGACAGCCATTGCCCAGCTGGAGGCCGCGCTGGCCGCTGCCTATGCGCAGCGCCGCAAGATGCTGCGCCGGACACTGGGCAGTTGGTTGGCCCAGCAGCATCCGTCCTTCGATCTGGAAAAGGCGGCGGCCGACGATGCACGGCTGGTGCCGCTGACGGATCTAAGCCAGCGGCCCGAGCAGATTCCGGTGACGGCCTGGTATGCGCTGGCCGATGCGCTGGCTGCAAGACCCTTTGAATAGGGTGATTACGGAGCGCAAGCGCCGGCACTTTATTGGAAAATCCCTTCATGTTCCATTCTCTTGACGAGAGGAGGTTTCAATGGACGTGATTCAGACGAGCATCTCTGCATTCCTGCTGCGTGAACAGCCGTTCGAGCGTTTTCGGTTCGCACGCTGGCAATCGGCCTTGGCAATCACGCTGCTGGGCATCCTGGCCGGGTTGGGGCCCCAGGGGATGCCTTCCCCTGAAGTTCCCGAGCTTCCGGTGCTGCCCCTGTGGGGAAGGTTGGCCTTCGGCGTGCTGTCGATGTGGTTGGCACTCCTGATCATCCATGGTTTCTGCCGCTGGTGGCTGAAGCGCGGCGGGCGCTGGGATGGGCAGGGTGACCTGCTCAATCTGATCGTCGCTTCGTGGCTGGTCGTCGATGCGCTCGGCTTCCTGCTCACGTTTCTGGGTGTGCCCGAGATGTTGGTCACCCCGGTCTGGATCTATTCCTTATGGGTCAGTGCCAATGCCATGTCTGGCGCTATTCCGAAAGCCAGCCTTGGCTACGGCGTCGGTGGTATCGTCCTCGGCACTATCCTGGCTGTCGTGGTGATTGCCATCCTATCGGCCGGCTTGATGCTTGGTGCAGGCGGGATGCCATCTCCCGCAGCGGGATGAGCTGCATGATCTTCAGGTCCTTCTGAGGCATGAGAGTGGCCCTGATCCTTCCTCGTCCGCAGCGGAATGGGGGCCCCATGAAGCCGATGATGGCGCGCTGACTATGATGATCTA
The DNA here is from genome assembly GCA_938046755.1 of uncultured Lautropia sp. GTDB lineage: Bacteria > Pseudomonadota > Gammaproteobacteria > Burkholderiales > Burkholderiaceae_E > Lautropia. Next base: position 23,073 of record CALIXC010000062.1, read on the forward strand.
CACGCGGCAGGCATTGCTTTCTGTGCCTCCCGCACAGGTGTTTCGCTATTGCACTTCCAGGCGCGGATTCTGCCGGTAGTTCCCCTTCGAGGTTCGGAGGCTGTCGGGGCCAGAGCAATGGCAAAAGCGGGTAATGTGCTGGACTTCTGCTAATCGGGTTGGGGGAATCTGGCTGCGACACCCCCAGATCGTCGAGTACGAGCCGGACAGGCTGTTCGTTGATCGCATGCTGGCAGGGACCTTTCGGCACTTCTGTCATTCGCATCGTTTCGAGCCCTGTCAGCAGGGCACCCGCGTCATCGATACCATGGAATTCTCGGTGGGCTCGGGTCGTCTGGTGGATCAGGCCATCGGCGCCACGGTGTTCGATCGCGCCTTCACTCGACGCCATTGGGTGCTCATGGTGATGCAGGCGGAGCTGATGGGCATGGAAAGTGGTTGATGCACTTGATGACGTTGGGGCACCGTGCCGGGACAGCGGGCGCCGCCCCTTGCGCCGATTCTCGGCGTGTCACTCCACCAGCGCATCCGGCGTGTCGGCCAGTTGGCGCTGCCACTGGCGGTAGTCGGGCATCAATGCTTCCAGCTGTGCCCAGAAGCGGGGACTGTGGTTCAGTTCCGTCAGGTGGGCCAGCTCGTGGGCGATCACGTAATCGATCAGCTCGGGGGCGTACTGCACTAGCCGCCAGTTGAGGCGGATGCTGCCGTTGCGACTGCAGCTGCCCCAGCGGGTGCGGGCGGCATTCAGGCTCACGCGGCTGGGCGCGCGCCCCAGCTTCTGTACGAAGGGCTGCATCCGTTCGCGGAAAAGCTCTGCTGCAAATTTCTTCAGCCAGGCGTGCACGGCCGCCTTCAGCAGCGCGTCGTCGTGGGCTGCAGGGCCGCTGATCCACAGCTCGCCCCCCATCTGTCGCACCTGGCTACGCCGGTGTCCGCTGTGCGGCAGGGTGCGCAGCGTGATGGGCTCACCCAGTAGCGGGATGATGCCGCTGTCGGTGTAGCGAGGGCGTCTTGCTTCGCGGGCCACGGCACGCTGCTGCCAGAGCGCCAGCTTTTGCACGATCCATGCCTCGTGTTCACGGATGGTGTGCTCGATGGCGGTCTGGTCAAGCCGTGCGCGCTGCGGCAGCACCACTTCCAGCCCTTCGGCGTCGATCCGCAGGCCCACGCGTCGCGCACGCGTCGAGCGCCGCACGCGATACGTGACCTGCTGCGTCTGGCCATTGACCGAAAGCACCAGCGAACGAGGCGCGACAGGGGTGTCCTCATGCCGGGGGCGGGCAGATGGCTTGCGCTGGAAGGGGTTGGAAAAAGGGGATTTTCCCAAGGAGAAAAGGCCCACGGATGAATCGTTCCTCAGATGGAAAAAAGGGCGTCCATTAATGGAGCGCCCTGTACAGGTGGGGGTGTGGCGAGGTCTTCTCAAGCCGATGGGCTGCCCTCAGCGCGGGTCTGTCCGGCAATGGCTGCGTTGTCGGCTGCCGGTCCGGTGACGGAGGAGGCTTCACCCTGGACGTCATGCGCAGTGGACGCCTTCTTCCGGGCGGCCTCGGCGAGTTCCCGGGCAATGGGCGGCACGTCACCCGGCGGATAGCTATCCGGGTCGATGCGGCGCATCTCGGTCTCGATCCACAGCTCGACTTCCTGGTTGATCTGCTCGGACGTCTTGCCTGCCACCGAAATGAGCGGCCCCCACGACACGGTGATCAGGCCTGGCTGCTTGATGAAGGGCTTTTTGGGCCAGCAGCGTCCGGAGCTGACGGCCACCGGCACGATGGGCGTGTCGTTCTTCAGTGCCAGCCGTGCGCCGCCCGACTTGTAGGGCTGCTGTTGGCCGGGCTTCGAGCGTGTGCCTTCCGGGAACATGACGATCCAGCGATCATATTCGTGCAGTTGCTTGCCGGCGCTCTTCACGATGTACTCGAAGGCGCGCCGGCCATGGCGGCGGTCGATGTGCATCATGTCCAGCATGCCGATGGCCCAGCCGAAGAACGGGATGAACAGCAGCTCACGCTTGAAGACGAAGGCGGCTGGACGCGGCATGTGGCACAGCAGGAAGAAGGTCTCCCAGGTGGACTGGTGCTTGCCCAGCACGATGGCTGGGCCATCGGGCAGGTTCTCGGCGCCGACCACCTGCCAGCGCATGCCGCACAGCCAGCGGCCCACCTGCAGCATCAGGCGTGGCCAGCTGGAAGCGATGGCATAGCGGACCTTTACCGGCAGGAAGAAGCACAGCACGGTGGCAGTGGCCCAGAGCGTGACGGTGATGGCCATGATGAGGATGAACAGCACCGAGCGGATGACGGCAAGCATGATCGGGCCCTCCCTACAGTTGCGACAGGTCGGCGACCTGGTTCATCAGTGCATGCAACCCACCCAGCAGCGCCAGGCGGTTGCGGCGCAGCGCCGGATCCTCGGCGTTTACCATCACCTGCTCGAAGAAGGCGTCCACGGGCGCCTGCAGCGCGGCCAGCGCCTGCAGCGCAGCGGTGAAGTCCTGCTGCTGCAGGTAGGCCCGCACCTGTGGCTGCAGCTTGACCAGGGCGTCGTTCAGCTCGCGCTCGGCCGCCTCGTTCAGCAGTGTCGGATCTACAGTCGGCGGTGCGACATCTGCAGCGGCCCGTGGGGTGCCGTCCATGGCGGTCTTGTCGTTTGCCGTACTTTCGCCGGCCGACTTGCGCAGGATGTTGCCGATGCGCTTGTTGGCGGCCGTGAGCGACTCGAAGGCAGGCAGGCGGCGGAAGGCGGCCAGGGCAGCCAGCCGGGCTTCCAGCAGGTCCAGCCGATCCAGACCGGTGGCCAGCACGGCCTCGATGTCGGTGCCGGCAAAGCCCCGGTCACGCAGGTAGCTGCGCAGCCGGTCGGCGACGAAGGAGGACAGGCCCGGCACGTCGGCCGTGAAGGGTTGTGGTGCAGCTTCCTTGCGACCCTTCTTGCCACTTGCGGCGGCCTTGTCGGAAGCGGCGGTGTCGGCAGCAGCGGGTGCTGGCAGCTTGTCGAACACCGAGAACGCCTGTTCCAGCAGGGCCGGCAGCGACAGGGTGAGCTTGCCTTCGATCAGGATGCGCACGACGCCTAGCGCATGCCGGCGCAGTGCGAACGGATCCTTGTCGCCGGTGGGGCGCTGACCGATGCCCCAGATGCCGGCCAGCGTTTCCAGCTTGTCGGCCAGGGCCAGGGCCAGGCCGGTGGGCGAGGCGGGCAGGGCATCGCCGGCAAAGCGCGGCTGGTAGTGTTCTGCGATGGCATCGGCCACGGTCTCGCTTTCACCGTCGTGCCGGGCATAGTAGCGGCCCATGGTGCCTTGCAGCTCGGGGAACTCGCCCACCATGCCGGTGAGCAGGTCCGTCTTGGCCAGCTGCGCGGCCCGTTCGGCATCGGCCACCGAGGCACCCGTGGCTGGCGCCAGGGTAGCCGCCAGCCGGCGGATGCGCTCGCTGCGTTCGGCCTGGGTGCCCAGCCGGGCGTGGTAGACCACCTGGGCCAGCTGCGGCAGCCGTGAGGCCAGCGTCTCGCGCCGGTCCTGATCGAAGAAAAACTGGGCATCCGCCAGACGCGGGCGCACCACGCGCTCGTTGCCGTCGATGATGCCGGACGGATCGTCGATGCGCATGTTGGAGACGATCAGGAACTGGTTCTTCAGCTTGCCGCTGGTCTCGAACAGCGGGAAATAGCGCTGGTTGGTGCGCATGCTGAGAATCAGGCATTCCTGCGGCACGGCCAGGAAGGCCGGGTCGAACTGGCCGGTGTAGACGGCCGGCCATTCCACCAGCGCCGCCACTTCATCCAGCAGGGCCGTGACCTGCTGCTGCTCCTCGTCGTTGACAGCTAGGATGCCGCCGTTCCGCTGGCTGCCCTGGGCCAGCTCGTTGGCGATCATCACGCGGCGCGCCTGATATTCGGGCTCCACATGGCCCTGCTCGCGCAACTGACGGGCGTAGCTGTCGGCGTTTTCCAGCGTGATGGGGCCGCCGGACAGGAAGCGGTGGCTGTCGGTGATGCGGTCGGCCGCCAGCCCCAATACCGTGCAAGGCAGCACGGCATCGCCGTGCAGCACCACCAGCCGGTGGGCCGGACGCACGAAGCTGACGGTGGTTAGCCCGTCGGCCAGCTGGTAGGTCATGAACTTGGGAATGGGCAGCTGCGCCAGGGTCTCGACGATGATCTCGCCGATGACATCGGCCAGCACGGCGCCGGGCTGGGTGCTGGTCCAGTAGAAGACGTCCTGCTTGCCGTCATGGCCACGGGTGAGTGCCGAGACCTCGGCGCCCTGTTTCTCGGCCCACTTGACCAGGGCCTTGGTGGGCTGGCCTTCGGCATCCAGGCCCACGGCCACCGATGGACCCTTGATCTGGATCTCGCGGGCATCAGCCTGGGCGCGAACGCCGGGCAGGCGCACGGCCAGCCGGCGTGGCGTGGCATAGATGTCGGGGTGGGTGTCTTCGTTGGCCAGCAGCTGGCGGGCGGCCAGCCGTGTGCGGATGCCTTGGGCAAAGCTGTCGGCCAGCCGGGTGAGGGCGTGCGGCGGCAGCTCTTCGGTCAGCAGCTCGACCAGCAGGGCGGGGTGGTTCGTGGCCTGGTTCATGGACGTGCTCCCAGCTTGGCGTGGTCTTCGGCGGTGATCATCGGGAAACCCAGTCGCTCACGCGATTCGTAGTAGGCCTGCGCCACGCCACGGGCCAGCGCACGCACCCGGCCGATGTAGGCGGCCCGTTCCGTGACGGAGATGGCGCCGCGCGCATCCAGCAGGTTGAAGGTGTGCGAGCACTTCATGACCATCTCGTAGGCGGGCAGCGCCAGTTTGGCCTCGATGAGGTTGCGCGCCTCGCGCTCGTAGTCGTCGAAGTGCGCGAACAGCATCTTCGTGTCGGCTAGGGTGAAGTTGTAGGTGGACTGCTCGACCTCGTTCTGGTGGAACACGTCACGGTAGGTGATGCCGGGTGCCCACTGCAGGTCGAAGAGGTTCTCGACCTTCTGCAGGTACATGGCCAGCCGTTCCAGACCGTAGGTGATCTCGCCGGTGGTGGGCAGGCACTTGAGCGAACCCACTTCCTGGAAGTAGGTGAACTGCGTGACTTCCATGCCATTGAGCCAGACTTCCCAGCCCAGGCCCCAGGCGCCCAGCGTGGGCGATTCCCAGTCGTCCTCGACGAAGCGGATGTCGTTGGCCTGCGGGTCGAGCCCCAGGGCCTTCAGCGATCCGAGGTACAGGTCCAGGATGTTGGGGGGCGCGGGCTTGAGCACCACCTGGTACTGGTAGTAATGCTGCAGGCGGTTGGGGTTCTCGCCGTAACGGCCATCCTTGGGACGGCGCGAGGGCTGCACGTAGGCCGCGCGCCAGGGCTCGGGGCCGATGGCCCGCAGGAAGGTGGCGGTATGGAAGGTACCGGCGCCCACTTCCATATCGTAGGGCTGCAGCAGGGCGCAGCCCTGTTTGTCCCAGTATTCCTGCAGGCGCAGGATGATCTGTTGGAAGGTCAGCATGGGGTGTTTGATCCAGGGTTGGTGATCGGGCGCCGGGGCGGGCCCCATCACGGTCGGGGGTGATTCTATCTTGCCGGTGGGGGTGCTTCAGGCAGAATCACGAGGATCCATCATTCGCCACGACGGTCGGGCCGGCCGGTCGTGGCCTTCCTGCAGGAGGACATCGGACATGGCACAGGGATCGTGGCGCTGGGGCATCCTGGGCGCAGGGGCGGCGGCCAATGGCATGGCGGCGGCGCTACAGGCCGTCAACGGCGGCATCCAGGCCATTGCCAGCCGCCGCGAGGAAACGGCGCGCACCCTGGCCGAGCGCTACGGCATCGACCGTGTGCATGCCAGCCCCGAGGCCATGCTCCAGGATCCGGACCTGGATGTGATCTACATCGCCTCGCCGCATGATTCCCACCACGCCTGGATGAAGGCGGCCGTTCAGGCTGGCAAGCACGTGCTGTGCGAGAAGGCCATCACGCTGAACGCCCGGCAGCTGGCCGAGGTGGTGCTGTTGGCGCGCGCGCAGGGCGTGGTGGTGGCCGAGGCGATGACCATCTATCACATGCCGCTGTACCGTCGGCTGCGGGCGCTCGTGGATTCAGGGGCGCTGGGTAGGGTGCGGCTGGTGCAGGTGAACTTCGGCAGCTGGCGGGTGCTGGATCCGCAGAGCCGCTTCTTCAGCCGCGATCTGGCTGGCGGGGCGCTGCTGGACATTGGCGTCTATGCCACGGCTTTTGCGCGCTGGTTCCTGGATTCGGCCCCGCATCAGGTGCTGACCACGGTGGAGATGGCGCCGACGGGCGTGGACGATCAGTCGGGCATCATCCTGAAGAACGACCGGAACCAGCTGGTGGTGATGGCACTGAGCCTGCGGGCCAAGCAGCCCAAGCGGGGCGTGGTGGTGTGCGAGAAGGGCTATATCGAGATCAATGAGTATCCGCGCGCCGATGAGGCGACGGTGCACTGGACGGACGAGGCGCGTTCGGAAACGATCCGCGTGGGCCGGCGCGAGGATGCGCTGCGCTACGAGGTGGCTGACATGCAGCATTATCTGGACATGCGCCAGGGTGGGGGCGACGGGGGGCCGCCATCGTTGCGGGAAGCCGGTGTGGAGACGCCGGTGCCGGATGACGAGGTGCGGCAGCTGACGCTGAGCCGGGATGTGATGGCGGTGCTGACGGAGGTGCGGCGGCAGTGGGGGTTGGTGTATCCGAGGGAGTGATGGCTGGATCGGGCTTCTGTTGTGTTGGAGGGGCCGGGGCTGCGAAGTGGGTTCCGTTTTTGCATGGACGGAGCCGGGACACTGCGGCATCTACCTTCTCACAACCGCAGGCGGTCGTGGGTTCGTCGGTAGATACTTCTGCGGCCTGGCTCCTTGTGGGTCGGAAGGTTGGGCTTCGAGATGGGTTTCGGACTTGCGGGGACGGAGCCGGGACACTGCGGCATCTACCTCCTCACAACCGCAGGCGGTAATGGATTCGTCGGCAGATGCCTCCGCGCCCCGGCTCCTTGTGGCTTGCGGGCTATGTAGGGCTTTGAGGTTGGGCTGCTCTGGTGTGGGTTTGTTCCTGGGTCACAGTGGTCATTCTTTTCTATTTTCTTGAGTGGATTTAAGGAGCGCCTGAATGCAGTTGGCGACATGGAATGTCAATTCGTTGAAGATGCGTCTGCAGCATGTGCTGGACTGGCTGGCGGCCAATCCGGTGGATTTCCTGTGTCTGCAGGAAACGAAGCTGACGGATGACAAGTTTCCGAAGGACGCGATCGAGGCGGCGGGGTATGGGGTGATCTTTACCGGGCAGCCGACGTACAACGGGGTGGCGCTGCTGTATCGGAAGGAGGCGGGGTATGTGCCGGATGGGGTTCAGCTGAACAATCCGCTCTATGAGGATGGGCAGCGGCGGCTGGTGTCGGCACGGTTCCAGACGGCGGCGGGGCCGGTGCGGGTGATCGGGGCATATTTCCCGAACGGGCAGGCGGTGGGCAGCGAGAAGTATGTCTACAAGCTGGGCTGGATTGCGTCGCTGCAGGAATGGATTGCGCAGCTGCGACGGGATGAGCCGGATACGGGAGTGATTTTGGCCGGGGATTTCAACATTGCACCGGCCGATGTGGATGTGCATGATCCGGCGGTGTGGGCCGATGGCATTCTGGTGTCGGGGCCGGAGCGGCAAGCGCTGCAGGGGCTGCTGGCGCTGGGACTGCACGATGCGTTCCGGCTCTTCGAGCAGCCGCCGAAGCTGTTCAGCTGGTGGGACTATCGGGCGCTGGGCTTTCGGCGCAATGCGGGACTGCGCATCGACCTGATCCTGGTGTCGGACGAGCTGAAGCCGATGGTGGGACGCTGCTGGATCGACAAGGGGCCGCGCAAGCTGGAGAAGCCCAGCGACCACACGCCAGTGGTGGTGGAGTGGGGCGCTGCTGCTGCCTGATTCCTTGCCGTTATAGCCAGGCCTTCATCCACCCCAGGCCGTCGCGGGTGGCATGGGGCACCTGGCCTCGGGCGGGGCGATATTCGCAGCCGATCCAGCCTTCGTAGCCCAGGTCGTCCAGCAGGCGGAAGAGGTAGGGGTAGTTCACTTCAC
>CALIXC010000063.1 GCA_938046755.1 uncultured Lautropia sp.
GCAAGCCGGATGACCGTATCGCCGTCGTCAGCCTGGTCGATGGCGCCGCCTTCCAGGATCCAGTGCTGCAGGGGCTGCTGCAGCGCATGCAGACTGGGAACCTCTCGATGGTGCAGGCCGAGGCACGCCTGCGTCAGGCCCAGGCCACGCTGGCCAGCGCTGGCGCCTCGCGCCTGCCCCAGGTCAGCGTCAATGCCCAGGGCGCACGCCAGGGCAGCAAGGGCAGTACAACGGGTAACAGCTCTGGCAGCACGGGCAGTTCCAGCGCCCTCAACGCCCTGGGGCTGGACGAGCAAACCCTGTCCCAGCTGAGCGGCAACAGCACCGGCGTCAACAACAGTGTCCAGGCCGGTACCTCTATCAGCTGGACCCCCGACCTGTGGGGCAAGGTGTCGGCCCAGGTGGAATCGGGCCGTGCGGCTCTGGAAGCCGCCGAGGCCAACCGCCGCGCCGCCGAGCTGCAGGCCCAGGTCAGTCTCATCCAGGCCTACTGGCGGATGCGCCTGGCCGAGGCGCGGCTCATTCTGCAGGCCCGCTCCGAAGCGACCTCGGAACGTTCACTGCAGCTCACTCGCAATCAGTACCAGGCTGGTCTGGTGACGCGGGCCGACGTGGTGCAGGCCGAGACCAGCTTGCAGTCGGTCGTCACCCAGCGCCACGACCTGGAACGTAGCCGTGACACCGAACGCCACGCCATCGCCGTGCTGATGGGTCTGCCGCCGTCGTCTCTCACCACCGCTGACTTCGCACCCACCGCCGTGGCTAATGCCGTTCCGGGTGGTAAGGACGCCTCGGCACCGCCCGTCACGTTGCCGATGGTGCCCGCCATTCCCGAGACGCTGTCCATCGATCTGCTGCGCCGCCGTCCTGACGTGCGTGTGGCCGAACGCCAGGTGGCCGCCGCCAATGCCGACGTGGGTGTAGCCCGCGGCGCCTGGCTGCCCGACCTCACCCTCACCACCACCGGTACCCTCAGCTCGGCCACCGTCGCCAAACTGATCTCCTCGCCGCTGCGTTCCTGGTCCGTGGGCGCCCAGCTGGCCCAGACCCTGTTTGACGGCGGTACCCGCAGCGCCACGCTGAAGAGCCAGGAAGCCGCCTATGACGAGAAGGTGGCTGCCTATCGTCTGCAGGTTCTCACTGCCCTGCAGGAGATCGAAGACGGTCTGTTGTCGCGCCGCACGCTTGCCAGCCAGGAGGCCGACCAGCAGCGCTTGGTGGAGCTGGCCCAGGAAGCCGAACGTGTGGTGCGCAACCGCTACCAGGGCGGGGTGGTGAACTATGCCGAGCTTTCATCCGCCGAGAGCACCAGCATCAGCGCTCAGGGGCAGCTGTTGTCGCTGCAGGCCGACCGGCTGAACAACTACATCACCCTGCTGGCGGCGGTGGGGGGATCCTGGCAGCTGCAGTGATCAGCGCCGGCTGGCCTCCAGCAGCTCGGCCGCATGGGCACGGGTCGTCCCGGTGATCTTCTTGCCGCCCAGCATCCGGGCGATCTCTTCCTGCCGGGCGGCTTCATCCAGCCGTTCCACCCGGCTGGAGACCGAATGCGCCGAGCGCGTCTTCAGCACTTTCAGGTGATGGTCGGCGCGTGCCGCCACCTGTGGCAGGTGCGTCACGCACAGGACCTGTGACTCGGCCGCCAGCCGCTGCATCAGCTCGCCGATAACGGCGGCCACCGCACCGCCCACGCCCGTGTCCGCCTCGTCGAAGATCAGGATCGAGACCGGGGCCGAGCGCGCTGCCAGCACCGCAATGGCCAGTCCGATGCGGGAGAGCTCCCCGCCCGAGGCCACCCGGGCGATGGGGCGGGGCGTGGCGCCCTCGTGTGCGGCAATCTGGAACTCCACCGCGTCGATGCCCGATGGTCCGGGCGTAGCCGGCGTGCAGGCGATCAGCAGCCGGGTGCCCGGCATGCCCAGACGCTCGACCTGCTTGGTGACTTCGCCGGCCAGGCGAGCGGCCGTCTTCTTGCGGGCCGCCGACACCTTCTCGGCCAGCTTGCGGTAGGCGGCCTCGGCCTCTGCCCTCGCGGCCTCCAGTTTCTCGATGTCGACCGCTGCGCCCAACTGTTCCAGCTCGGCCTGCAAGCCCTGCAGGTGCGAGGCCAGGTCCTGCGGCTGCAGGCGCAGCTTGCGGGCCGTGTTGAAGAGCGCCGCCACCCGCTGCTCCACCTCGGCAAAGCGTTCCGGATCCAGGTCTACCCGGTCGGCATAGGCGGCCAGCTCGCTGGCGGCTTCGTCGATCTGGATGACGGCGGAGTCCACCAGCTCGGCGGCATTCTTCAGGGAAGGGTCGATCTCGGCCAGGGCCCGCAGGCGCCCCTGCAGGCTGCTCAGGCGGCTGGCAATGGCGTCCTCGTCGCGCTCCAGTGCATTGGCCAGCGCATCAGCCCCGGCCAGCAGGTCGTGGGCATGCGCCAGCCGCTGCTGCTCGGCCGACAAGGCTTCCCATTCGCCCGGTGCCAGCCGAAGCTGCGTCAGCTCGTCGATCTCCCATTGCAACCGCTCGATGCGGATGGCTTCCTCGCGTGAACCGCTGCGTGCCGCCTCCAGCGCCCTGGACGCCTGCTGCCAGCGCTGCCAGCCCTGGGCCAGATCGGCCAGCAGTCGTTCCTGCCCGGCCAGCCGGTCCAGCAGCTCGCGCTGGGCACCGGGGCGCAACAGGTGCTGCGATTCATGCTGGCCATGGATGTCCACCAGCTGCTCGCCCAGCTCACGCAGTCGGGCGATGGTGCTGGGGTGGCCATTGATCTGGGCACGCGAGCGGCCGTCCTTTTCGACGATGCGGCGCAGCAGCAGCTGGCCTGGATCGCCGGCCAGGTCGTGTTCGGCCAGCCAGGCAGCCAGCGTGTCGTCAATGCCGAAGAGCGCCGAGATGTCGGCCCGCTCGGCCCCCTCGCGCACCAGCGTTGCATCACCGCGCCCGCCCAGCACCAGGCCCATCGCATCCAGCAGGATGGACTTGCCGGCCCCGGTCTCGCCGGTCAGCACCGTGAATCCCGGCCCGAATTCGATCTCGGCCGATTCGACGATCACGAAATCCCTGAGTCGCAACCATTGCAGCATGATGGAAAGCCTCTCGTCCTGGAAAGCGCTTCGTATGAACTTCGTATGAAACCGTCAGCCCCGCCGCGGCTCCAGCCCCGGGATCTCGTGCCAGTTGAGCTTGGTGCGCAGCGTGGCGTAGTAGCTGTAGCCGGGCGGATGCAGGAAGCGGCTGGAGTCGGCCGAACGGTGCAGCACCACCCGGTCGCCCAGCTGCAGGGATGCAAAGGACTGCATGTCGCAGTTGAGCCGGGCGTTCCGTCCGTGGCGGATGGTCAGTTCCACCTCGCACTGGTCGGGCAGGATGATGGGGCGTGCCGACAGTGACTGTGGCGCCACCGGCGCCAGCACGAAGCCGTGCAGCGACGGGTGCATCAGCGGCCCGCCCACCGACAGCGCGTAGGCGGTGGAGCCCGTGGGCGTGGCCACGATCAGGCCGTCGGCGCGCGGGCTGTACATGTAAAGCCCGTTGACGCTCACCTCGATCTCGATCAGCCCGGTGTGCGAGCTGCGGCTGATCACCACATCATTGAGCGCCCGGGCGTGAAAGAGCGCCTTGCCGTCCCGCCAGATGTGCGCTTCGAGCAGTGACCGTTCCTCGATCTCGTAGTGGCCGTTCAGGATCTCGTCCAGCCCCTTCTGCCAGTCCGACATCGGAATGTCGGTGATGAAGCCCAGCCGCCCGCGGTTGATGCCGACGATGGGCACCTTCAGCGGGGCCAGCGCGCGGGCCACCCCCAGCATGGTGCCGTCGCCCCCCACCACCACGGCTAAATCTGCCCGGCGCCCCAGTGACTGCACCAGTCGCATGTTGCGGCTGATCTCGGTCAGCACCGTGATACCGCGCTGGGTCAGCCAGTCGGCAATTTCCTCGAGGATGCGCTCGCGCAGCCCGTCGGATTGCGGGCGACCAAACAGCGCGATGGTCTTGAAAGGGGCAGTCATGCGGCGGATTGAACCATAATTCCGGATAATTGCGTCATGGTCATTGACTCCTGCCGGGTCATCCCGGGTAAGCCGAATGGATGAACGCGCCCGAATCCTGCTCAAGTCCCTCATCGAACACTACATCGTCGACGGCCAGCCCGTGGGCTCGCGCACGCTGTCGCAGTACTCGCGCCTGGACCTGTCGCCGGCCACCATCCGCAACGTCATGGCCGATCTGGAAGAGCACGGCCTGATTGCCCACCGCCACACGTCCAGTGGTCGTGTGCCCACTCCGCGTGGCTACCGGCTGTTCGTCGACTCGCTGCTCACCGTCCAGCCCCTGGAAGCCGGCGAGGCCAGCCAGATGCAGGGCGCCCTGGTGGCCCAGGAGCCGCGCCAGGTCCTGGCCAAGGCTGCAGGGCTGCTCTCGGAGCTTTCGTCCTTTGCCGGCGTGGTCTCCACCCAGCGCCGCAGTGGCACCTTCCGGCACATCGAGTTCCTGCGGCTCTCGGCCCGACGTGTGCTGCTCATTCTTGTGTCGCCCGAGGGGGACGTGCACAACCGCATGCTGCAGCTTGACCGCGACTACACGCCATCCACCCTCAACGAGGCGGCCAACTACATCAATGCCCATTACGCCGGCATCGGCTTCGACGAGATCAAGCGCCGCCTGGGCACCGAGCTGGCCGAGCTGCGCCGCGACATCAGCGCCCTGATGCAGCGCGCCGTCGATGCCGGTCGCGAGGCTGTGGAAGACGACAGCGACAAGATGCTCATTGCCGGCAGCAGCAACTTCGTCGGCATCCCCGACTTCGCCGATGACATGGCACGCCTGAAGCAGCTCTTCAGCCTCTTCGAGCAGCGCACCGACCTGCTGCAGCTGATGGATGCCTCGGCCCGCGCCAGCGGCGTGCAGATCTACATTGGCGGCGAATCCGAGCTGGTGCCGATGGAGGAACTGTCCATCGTCATTGCCCCCTACAAGGCCGACGGCAAGGTGGTGGGCACCCTGGGCGTCATCGGCCCCACCCGTATGGCCTACCAGCGGATGATCCCCATGGTGGACATCACGGCGCGGCTGGTGTCGTCGGCGCTGGATGTGGGGCGGGAGTGAGACGCAGATGATGGACGAGTCGACGCCTGAGTCTCTGGCACAACGGAATGCCCCGGCAGATCGGTCGGCCCCTACAATCGAAACAACCATTCTGGATGGCCCATGCTGACCATTGATCAATTGAAGGCCCTGTTGGACGATTTGGAGTCGGACTGTGTCGAACGTACAGTTTCCGTAGACAAGACCGACAAGTTCTCCCAAGCGGTCTGTGCCTTTGCCAACGACTACCCGGGGCGCAGATCGCCGGGTTACCTGATCATCGGCGTGGATGACAGGGGGCGGCCCGTGGGACTGACGGTGACTGACCAGTTGCTCCAGAATCTGGGGGCACTGAGATCCGATGGCAACATTCTGCCTTTGCCGGCATTGACGGTCACACGCCATGAGCTGGAAGGCGGGCAGATCGCCGTCGTGGAGGTGCATCCGTCGGACTTGCCTCCAGTCCGATACAAGGGACAGGTATGGCTTCGGGTGGGACCCAGAAAAGCCATCGCCAACGAGCAGGAGGAGCGCGTGCTGATGGAGCGGCGGATTGCCAATGCACGCAGCTATGACGCAACGCCGGTCACGGATGCTTCCATCAGCGATCTGTCCTTGCCACTGTTCGAGGCCTACCGGCAGGAAGTGATCGATCCTGCCGTGATCGAGGCGAATCATCGCCCGCTGGAGGACCAGCTGACCTCATTGCGCTTTCTGGACAATAGAAGCAAGACGCCCACGGTTGCCGGCATCCTGATGTTCGGAAAGAATCCGCGGTATTTCCTGCCTGGTGCATATATTCAATACCTGCGTATGCCGGGAGACAGCCTGACCGATATTCCGGATGATCAGGCGGAAATATCAGGTGATCTGTTGAGCGTCCTGCGGGAGCTGGATGTCCGGTTGAAGGGTAACATCACGCAGGAAATGTCATCAGTCAGTGCGTTGCGTGAGCAGAGTTCCTGGGATTATCCACAGCTTGCCGTCCGCGAATTGCTGCTGAATGCAATCATGCATCGGGATTACCAGTCCAATACCCCGGTCCGCTTGTACTGGTTCTCCGACCGGATCGAGATTCAGAGTCCAGGTGGGCTGTATGGCGAGGTGACACAGGAAACACTGATGCGCAGCAACAGCTATCGGAACCCCGTGATTGCCGAATGCATGAAGGCGCTGGGATATGTGAACCGGTTTGGCTACGGCATTCTTCGTGCGCAAGATGCCCTTCGGAAGAATGGCAGTGCAGACGCAGAGTTTGAGATCAATGACAAGTTCTTTCTAGTCACCATCCGGCGGAGAATGTCATGAGAACCATCGCCTTCTTCAACAACAAGGGAGGAGTCGGGAAGACTTCGGTGGTCTACCACCTAGCATGGATGTATGCTGATCGGGGGCTCAAGGTCCTGGTTGCGGATCTCGACCCTCAGGCCAATCTCAGCGCCATGTTCCTCGATGATGAGCGTCTCATTGAATTATGGGAGGGCGGTGAGCGCGGGACTATCGTAGATAGTCTGAAACCGCTCATGGAAAGAACGGGAGATATAGACGAGCCTCATGTTGAACAGATCGGCAAGGGTGATATTGGATTGATTCCGGGAAACCTTGCGTTGTCACGTTTTGAAGATCTTCTGTCCGAGAACTGGCCGAAGTGCTTGTCTGGCGAGGTGGCACCATTCCGAGTCATCACCGCATTCCATCGGATCCTCGCGCGTGCCGCAGACGCAATGAGTGCCGATCTGGTGCTGATCGATGTCGGACCAAACCTGGGGGCCATCAATCGTGCGGCGTTGATCGCGGCGAGGCAGGTGGTTTTGTCATTGGCGCCCGATCTGTTTTCATTGCAAGGACTCAGGAACCTTGGCCCCACACTTCGTGACTGGAGGAAAGGATGGAAGAAAAGACTAGAAGAATTGCCGACCGACGCCGGAGTGGATGTCCCAACTGGGGGCATGTCACCGTTGGGATATGTCGTCATGCAGCATGGAGTTCGTGACAATAGACCCGTCAAGGCATACCAGCGTTGGCTGGAGAGGATCCCCAGGATCTATCGGTCTTCCGTGCTGGCTGAAGAACCAGCGGGCAGTGTGCCCCAGGTCGAAGACGATCCCTATCGTCTGGCGCTGCTCAAGAATTATCGTTCCCTCATGCCCTTGGCCATGGATGCACACAAACCGATGTTTTCCCTGAAATCTTCTGACGGTGCCATCGGTGCACACGCGGCCGCCGTGAAAGCGTGCTATGGCGATTTTCTGCAGCTTGGCAGACGCATTGGCGAGAAATCGGGTTTTGCCGTCAGTTGAATGAACCATTCCATGAACGATACCGTCCCACCCTCCCGCGCCGCCATCCTGCTGGTCCAGCTGGGCACGCCTGACAAGCCGGAGGTGCCGGAGGTGCGCCGCTACCTGCGTGAGTTTCTCACCGACCGGCGGGTGGTCGAGCAGTCGCCCCTCATCTGGTGGCCCATCCTGTACTCCGTGGTGCTGACCCGCCGACCCAAGGAGTCGGCCGAGAAGTACCGCTCCATCTGGACCAAGGCCGGCTCGCCGCTGCTGGTCAACACGAAGCTGGTGGCCGAGGCGCTGCAGGACGAGCTGAACAAGCGAGGCCGGCAGGTGGAGGTGGTCTGGGCCATGCGCTATGGCAACCCGTCGATGGTCGAGGCCCTGCGCGACCTGCGCGATCGGGGTTTCTCGCGCATTGTCGTGCTGCCGATGTACCCGCAGTACTCGGCTGCCACCAGCGGCACCGTGTTCGACGTGATCGCCCGCGAGTTCCTCAAGTGGCGCAGCATTCCGGCGCTGCGCTTCCTGCAGAGCTTTCACGATGACCCTGGCTACATTGCCGCCGTGGCCGAGAGCATCCGCCACTTCTGGCGCCAGTCCGAGGCCGGCAAGCCCGAGAAGCTCATCTTCAGCTTCCACGGCCTGCCGCAGAGCTGCGTGGATCAGGGCGACCCCTATGTGAAGCAGTGCCAGGAAAGCGCCGCCCTCATTGCCGCTGCCCTGGGGCTGGCCAAGGAGGACTGGCTGCTTAGCTTCCAGTCACGTTTCGGGCGTGCGGAATGGGTCAAGCCCTATACCCAGCCCACCGTGGAGGCGCTGGCCAGGAAGGGCGTCAAGACCGTGGACGTGGTGTGCCCGGGGTTCGTGTCTGACTGCATCGAGACGCTGGAAGAGATCGACATGGAGGTGCACAACGCCTTTGTGGGCGCCGGCGGCAAGCGCTTCCGCTACATCCATTGCCTCAACGACGCCCCGTTGTGGATCCACGCCCTGGCCGACATCGTGGGCAACGAGCTGGCGGGGTGGAAGACACTGGAGGCGGAGCAGGGGCGGCGCAAGGGGTGAGGGAGAGGGAAGATTGACGAAAAGTACTGTTTTTAGTACTTTTATTATGTCCAGAAGGAGCTCTCCATGGAAAACGTGCTGTCCTCTGCAGAACTCAAGCGCCGCGGCATTGCTGCCATTGAAGAAGGGCTGCAAAAGGGGGCTATCCAGCTCCTGAAGCACAACCGACCGGCAGCAGTCGTGCTGTCGCCTGAGGAGTACCAGCGGCTGCTGGAGCAGGGGCGTCCGGTACAGCCCGGCATGACGGCTGTGGACTGGTTGCTTGCGCAGAAAAGCCTTGGGAACCGGTCGCGCGTCGAGATTGATGAGGCCTTGCGTGAGGAGCGTGACTGGTGATCCTTTTTCTGGACGCCAACGTACTCATCTACCTGCTGGAAGGCAAAGAGCCGTTCTCTCGTCAGGCAGCGGAGCGTATCGCTGGGCTGCGGAGGTATCACCCGGATCTCGCATTGGCCGTCAGTCGTCTGTCATGGCTTGAGTGCCATGTCCATCCCATGCGTACAGGGAACCAAAAGGCGCTGGAAGCCTTCGGCCAGTTCTTTGCACGACCTGATCTCAGGTGCGTGGAGCTGACACGTGAGGTTGTGGAACTCGCTACCTGTATCCGTGCGCAGTGCAATCTGCGCACACCGGATGCGTTGCAGGCGGCGTGCTGTCTGCAGCTGGGGCCAGAGCATTTGATGCTTACAGGCGATGTGGCTTTCGGGCGTGTCGCTGGCCTCAATGTGATGTTTCTGGATTCAGTCGCTCTGCCAGGAACGTCATGAACACCCGCAGCTTGGGGGCCAGGTGCCGGGTGGGCAGGTAGAGGATCCAGGCATCTCCCGTGTAGTGGGTGGTGAAGACCCAGTCAGGCAGTACCTGCGCCAGTCGTCCGTCGGCCAGTGCCTGGCGTGCGGTGAAATCCGGCAGGCTGGCAATGCCCAGGTGCTGCAAGGCCGTATCCAGTCGCACGTCGGTGTGGTTGGCGGCATAGCGACCATGCACCTGCACCGTCACCCGTTGCCGGCCCTGGCGGAACTGCCAGCGGGAATCCGTTGCGTCCTCACCCAGGAAGATGCAGTCGTGCTGTTTCAGGTCGTGCGGCTCCTGGGGCGTGCCGTGATCCTTCAGGTACTGGGGGCTGGCGCACGCGGGAACGTCTCGGCGAGGATAACGACCCTCGTCCATGGGCGCGTCCCGGGACACCCTGACATGGGTTCAATCATCGGAAGCAGAGAGCAACCATGCTGGCGCAATACGGATCGGAATTCCTCGGCATCGTCCTCATCCACTTCCTGGCGGTCATCTCGCCGGGGCCGGATTTTGCGGTGGCCATCCGCCAGAGCGTGCGTCATGGGCGTCAGGTCGGCATCTGGACGGCGCTGGGCATCGGGGCCGGCATCTCGGTCCACGTGCTCTATACGCTGGTGGGCATCAGTGCGTTGCTGCGCACTACACCGTGGGCGATGTCGGCCGCCCGCTGGGCCGGTGCGGCCTACCTGCTGTGGCTGGGTATCCGCTTCGTGCGCAGCACGCCTCCGACGCCGCAGGATGTGGCCGTGCAGGGGCCGGCGCAGGGAAGTGTGGTAGGGGATGCTTCCGCGGTGATGATGCCGGAAGCCGCGTCGGTCCCGATGCCTGAACCAGCTGCCCGCCGCGCCTTCTGGGTGGGCTTCATGACCAACGCCACCAATCCCAAGGCCACACTGTTCTTTCTGGCCGTGTTCACCACCGTGGTCAGCCCGGCCACGCCGCTGTGGGTGCAGGGACTCTATGGGCTCTGGATGTGCGCAGCCACGGCAGCCTGGTTCGTGGTGGTGTCGCTGCTGTTTTCGCGGCAGGCGGTTCGGCAGCGTTTCCTGGCCTATGGCCACTGGTTCGAGCGCATCATGGGCGTGCTGTTGCTGGCCTTTGCTCTGAAGCTGTTCCTGTCCTGAAAAAAGCCCCCGGTCCGTGACGGATGCGGGGGCTTGGCCCTTCCTGCAGGGAGAGCGGCCGGCGAAGACGGGATATATCGATGCCATCGATGCCTTCGCCGGTGGCTTGTTTCAGGACTCGGCCTCCAGCCGGTTGCGCACGCCGCTGGTGACGCCACCCAGGCGGCCGTAGCGCTGACGGTTGCTACGCGTGGCTTCACGGTCGCGCAGGTTGCTGTGAGGGGCCGTGGCGGCCCGCCGGGCCTTCTGCTCGGTGCGTGCCTTGGCGTTCTCGCGGGCATGCACCACGAAGCCGCCCAGCATCACCAGGATGGCGGCCACGGCCGTGGCCAGCACCATGTGACGGTACTCGTCGATGAACATCATGATGACCAGCGAGCCGATGATGAAAGCGATGACGGCATAGGTGAGCCAGGGGAATAGCCACATCTTCAGGCGGATCTCACGGCCTTCGGCCTCCAGCTTGCGACGCATCTTCAGCTGCGAGAAGGCGATGACCAGGTAGACCAGCATGGCGATCATGCCCGTGGTGTTCATCAGCACGTCCAGGATGTCCTTCGGGCGCAGCGACTCGAAGAAGTTCAGCACCGCGATGAACACGGCGATGGAGCACGAGGCGATGACCGAGTACACGGGGATGCCGCGGGTGGAGGTCTGCTTGAAGATGGGGTGGGCATCGCCGCGCTTGGCCAGCGAGAACAGCATGCGCGAGGCGGTGTAGTGGGCCGAGATCAGGCAGCTGCTGACCGAGGTGAGCACCACGAAGTTCATCAGGTACTGGGCACCGGGCACGCCCAGCAGTTCCAGGGTGCGGCGATAGGAGCCGTAGCCGGACTCGCCCAGATGCGGGTCGTTCCAGGGCACCAGGCAGACGATCAGGAAGATCGAGCCGATGTAGAAGAGGCAGATCCGCCAGACCACCGAGTTGGTGGCCTTGACGATCTGGTCGGCCGGGTTGGCCGATTCCGAGGCCGCAATGGTGACGATCTCGGCGCCCAGGAAGGCGAACATCACCCCCAGCATGGCCACGATGACCGACGACCAGCCGTTGGGCATGAAGCCGCCATGGGCCGTGAGGTTGGCGATGCCATGCACCGTGCCACCCTGCCAGAGGTTGAGGACCGCCAGCAGGCAGATGATGATGAAGCAGACGATGGCCGTGACCTTGATCAGCGCGAACCAGAACTCGAATTCGCCGTAGTTGCGCACGTTCATGAAGTTGATGCTGATCAGCAGGAACGTGGCCATTAGGGTGAATACATTGACCGAGATGTCGGGGAACCATGTATTCAGAATCATCCCTGCCACATAGGCTTCCCAGGCCATCAGCAGGGCCCAGAACCACCAGTACAGCCAGCCGATGGTGAAACCGGCCCAGCGGCCGATGGCCTTGTCGGCGTAGGTGGAGAACGAGCCGGTATCGGGCGAGGAGGTGGCCATCTCGCCCAGCATGCGCATGATGAGCATGACCACGATGCCGCCGGCCAGGTAGGCCAGCACCACGGCAGGTCCCGTGGTGTAGATGATCTTGCCCGAGCCCACGAACAGTGCCGCACCGATCACGCCGGCAATCGACATCATCGTGAGGTGACGGGTCTTCAGGGTGGCCTGGAGCTGCTCCGTGTTTTTCTGCTTGCTTGAGCAGCCGTGATGGGGGGCGTTTGTGGTCTCTTTCATATCGTGATTCTTATATCGAATGAATATTGAACTGACCGATTACCGCGTGAAATGAAGCGATGATTCTGGCGCGAGCAGGTCTGTCGAACACACGAGCCAGGACGGGCGCATGTCAAAAACGTAGCACAGGAAAACGGGAAGAAAATGCAGGCGCGGGTTTTGGGCTGGGTTATCCCCAGTGTTTCATGGTGCGCCGCAGAAAATGGAACTTCTTTGTACGTGAATATGCCTGAATTGGCGGTTGGAGCCGTATGGCAGGCAGAAGATTTGATTCGGAATTAAATCTGTAGGTATATGTGGAGGAGTGAGTGTGAATGGATTAGGGGTAATCCCTAGTGCGTTCCGGATAAGAGACGTGGACGGGCGTTGTGTCACGGCTTCTTTGGCCGTGTGTGCTCATGGAAATGGCGTCAGATTATTGTCATATCGCCCGGGATATAAGAGCATTTGTTTTCGATAGCGATGGAAAATGATTTGCCCGGATGCTGACATGAAAAAGGCCACGCAGAAAGCGTGGCCGTATCGGTAGGAAGCCCGGGGCGGCGGATCAGGGCGCCGTCCGTGACAGGTCCCGAGACCCGAGACCGGGACCATCGCCAGCGGAGCGTGGCCGCTGCTATCGGGATCACTGCGGCGGAATGCGCAGCTTCTGTCCCGGGTAGATCTTGTCGGGATGCGACAGCATGGGCCGGTTGGCCTCGAAGATCTTGTTGTACAGGTTGGCGTTGCCGTAGTGCTCCTTGGCAATCTTCGAGAGCGTGTC
Organism: uncultured Lautropia sp.; assembly: GCA_938046755.1. Taxonomy (GTDB): domain Bacteria; phylum Pseudomonadota; class Gammaproteobacteria; order Burkholderiales; family Burkholderiaceae_E; genus Lautropia. Next base: position 12,777 of record CALIXC010000063.1, read on the forward strand.
GCCCTTGACCACGGTGTAGTAGCGTGCCTCGGGGGCAGACGTGGCCACCGTCAGCTCGTCGTTGACCTGCTCCACGCCGGCCACGTTGCCGCAGCACAGCAGGATCTTTTCCTTGGTTTCCTGGTCGGATGCCTGGCCCGAGACCGTGACGGCGCTGCTGGCCCCGTCGAACTTCACGCTCAGGTTCTCGGCGTCCAGGTTCTGGGCGCGGATGTAGGTGACGATCGCATCGGCCGCCGCCTGGTTGGCCGCATCGGGGTTGCTGGCCGGGGTGGCGGCCTGGGCGGTACCGCCGCCAAACAGCTTCTCGCCGGCTTCCTTGATGAAGGACATCAGACTCATGCGGTTTCTCCTGTGGAATGGTTGAGGGGAGGGCAGCACCATGGGTCGCGCGCTGCCCGGCGTCCGGCGTCCGGCGTCTGGACAGGTGCCGGTTGCCAGATACTTATTGTGGACCATGTTGGTGGCCCATGGCGGCTCATGGCGGGCCCATGGCCACGTTATGGGGCCGTGCGCCACAGGGGGCTTCAGGGCGATCCGGTACCGCAAGATCGGCCCGTGTCGTGCTGCTGCTGCGGGTCTTCCGCCGCAGCCGGCAGACCGTTCGTGCCGCCCGGGCAGGGATGTGGTCAAATCCGGGTTGTGAATCCTTGTTTCACCCCTATGTAGGGGTGATGTTCATGCCCGCGGGTGGATGTGACTATGTCCGCTACCGGGGCGGGCGGCAGCCGCGCTGTCGCCGGATTCGACAGACTTTTCAAAATATGGGGTATTCCAAGCCATGAAGGATTTCAGAAAGCACGGCTATCCGCATCACCCCGGTCAGCATCCGCAGTCGCAGCAGGGCTACGGGGGGGAGCGGCCGATGTTCGCCAACGATCCGCGTGACTATCCGCGGGCGGGCCAGCGGCATGGGCATGCCGACGAGCCCTACCACGACGCGGACCAAGGCTGGCAGCAACAGGGTCAGCACCCTGCACGGCCGGGCCACGGCCATCCACAGGACGGCCAGGCCCGGCAGGCGTATCCCCAGCAGGGCGGTCACGGTCATCAGGCCGCTTGGGCACAGCCCGGCCAGCCGCAGGATGTCCAACCCGGCCAGGCGACCCCGCAGGGCCAGGAAGGCTGGCAGACCACTGGCCAGGAAGCGCCCCTGCATGCAGCCGAAGCCGGTCAGGACGATGCCGTCGTGGCTGCGCTGAAGGCCGAGGTCGAGGCCCTGAAGGCCCAGCTGGCCGAGGCCGAGCAGAAGGCTGGCGAGAACCACGAGCACTTTGTGCGCGCCAGCGCCGAGACGGAAAACGTCCGCCGCCGCAGCAAGGAAGAGCTGGACAAGGCACGCAAGTTCGCCATTGAGGGCTTTGCCGAGTCGCTGCTGCCGGTCTGCGACAGCCTGGAAATGGCGCTCACCGTCGAGACCCCTTCAGTGGACAGCATCCGCGAGGGCGTCCAGGCCACGCTGCGCCAGCTGCAGCAGGCGCTGGAACGCAACAAGGTCCAGGTCGTCGACCCGCTGGGCCAGCGCTTCGACCCCAATACCCAGCAGGCTATCTCCATGCAGCCCAACCCGGACGTGGCGGCCAACCACGTGGCGGTCGTGCTGCAGAAAGGTTATCTGATCAACGAGCGGGTGCTGCGCCCGGCCATGGTGGTGGTCAGCCAGGGCTGAGCCTGCTGACGGGACGCAAGGGGCAGGGCGGGGTGCTGTCTGTCCGGCCGGATGCTGCCGGGGCATGGCACTTCATGAAATTTTTCACTTGCCCCCTTGAAAGCCTCCGTACCACCCCCAATTGCGGATCATCGCTGAAACAATCCACTGCGGGAGCCGATCCGCAGACGCCGTGCGGCCCGGCCGCACCTTGCCATCGGCTCCCCTGAATACCTAAGGAACAACGAACATGGGAAAAATCATCGGTATTGACCTGGGCACCACCAACTCGTGCGTCTCGGTCATGGAAGGCAACACCCCCAAGGTCATCGAGAACGCCGAGGGTACCCGCACCACGCCCTCCATCGTCGCCTACATGGAGGACGGCGAGATCCTGGTTGGCGCGCCTGCCAAGCGCCAGGCCGTCACCAACCCCACCAACACGCTGTTCGCCATCAAGCGCCTCATCGGCCGCAAGTTCGCTGAAGAAGCCGTCCAGAAGGACATCGGCCTGATGCCCTACAAGATCGTCAAGGCCGACAACGGCGACGCCTGGGTGGAGGTGCGCGACAAGAAGCTGGCCCCGCCGCAGATCTCGGCCGAAGTGCTGCGCAAGATGAAGAAGACCGCCGAGGACTACTTGGGCGAGGAAGTGACCGAAGCCGTCATCACGGTGCCGGCCTACTTCAACGACAGCCAGCGCCAGGCCACCAAGGACGCCGGCAAGATCGCCGGTCTGGAAGTCAAGCGCATCATCAACGAGCCGACTGCGGCTGCGCTGGCCTTCGGCATGGACAAGGGCGGCAACAAGGACCGCAAGGTCGTCGTCTATGACCTGGGCGGTGGCACGTTCGACGTGTCCATCATCGATCTGGCCGACGTGGACGGCGAGAAGCAGTTCGAGGTGCTCTCCACCAACGGCGACACCTTCCTGGGCGGCGAGGACTTCGACCAGCGCATCATCGACTACATCATCACCGAGTTCAAGAAGGAACGCGGCGTTGACCTGTCCAAGGACGTGCTGGCCCTGCAGCGCCTGAAGGAAGCGGCTGAGAAGGCCAAGATCGAGCTGTCGTCCAGCAACCAGACCGAGGTCAACCTGCCCTACATCACCATGGGCGCGGCGGGTCCCGAGCACCTGAACATGAAGATCACCCGCGCCAAGCTGGAAGCGCTGGTGGAAGACCTGATCGAGCGCACCATTGCACCGTGCCGCACCGCCATCAAGGATGCCGGCATCAAGGTCTCTGACATCGACGACGTGATCCTGGTCGGCGGCATGACCCGCATGCCCAAGGTGCAGGAGAAGGTCAAGGAGTTCTTTGGCAAGGAGCCGCGCCGTGACGTGAACCCGGACGAGGCCGTGGCTGTGGGCGCTGCCGTGCAGGGCTCCGTGCTGTCGGGTGACCGCAAGGACGTGTTGCTGCTGGACGTGACGCCGCTGTCGCTGGGCATCGAGACCCTGGGCGGCGTGATGACCAAGATGATCAAGAAGAACACCACGATTCCGACCAAGTTCAGTCAGGTGTTCTCCACCGCTGACGACAACCAGCCGGCTGTGACCATCAAGGTGTTCCAGGGTGAACGGGAGATCGCCTCGGCCAACAAGGCGCTGGGCGAGTTCAATCTGGAAGGCATCCCGCCGGCCCCGCGTGGCATGCCCCAGATCGAGGTCACCTTCGACATCGACGCCAACGGCATCCTGCACGTGTCGGCCAAGGACAAGGCCACCGGCAAGGAGAACAAGATCACCATCAAGGCGAACTCGGGTCTGTCCGACGCCGAGATCGACAAGATGGTGCGTGACGCCGAGGAACACGCTGACGAGGACAAGCAGCGTGTCGAGCTGACTCAGGCGCGCAACAATGCCGACGCGTTGGTGCACTCGGTCGAGAAGTCGCTGAAGGAACATAGCGACAAGATCGACGCTGACGAGAAGTCGAAGATTGAGTCCGCCCTGGAAGCGGCCCGTGAAGCGGTGAAGGGCGACGACAAGGCCCGCATCGAGGAAACCAGCAACGCGCTGACCGAAGCTGCCCAGAAACTGGGCGAGAAGGTCTACGCCGAGGCCCAGGCTGCTGCCGCAGGTGCAGCTGGTGCAGCGGGCGCGGCAGCCGGCGCCTCGTCGGCCGAGGGCGCCCACTCGACGGAAACCGCTGGCGACGATGTGGTCGACGCCGACTTCAAGGAAGTCAAGCGCGACTGATCGCGGTACAGTCCGGTGACCTGCCGCCGGACACGCCGGCAGCCCCGGCAGGCCATGGCGGGCAAGGAGGCTTCACGAAGCGCCTGCCCGCATGGCCCCCTATCCCGATACCCGGTCCGCCGGGTATCTTGCTTTGAATCCCGACATTTCCGGAAGGCGCCTCAGGGGCCTTTCGCCAACGCCTGTCTGTCATGGCCAAACGCGACTATTACTCTGTGCTGGGGGTGGGCAAGAACGCCACCGACGAAGAAATCAAGAAGGCCTATCGCAAGATGGCCATGAAATATCACCCGGACCGCAATCCGGGTGACAAGCAGGCCGAAGAGAAGTTCAAGGAAGTGGGTGAGGCCTACGACGTGCTGGGCGACCGCAGCAAACGCGATGCCTACGACCGCTACGGCCACGCCGGCGTCGACGGCATGGCCGGTGGCGGCCCGGGTGCCGGCGCGGGTGGCTTCGGTGGCTTTGCCGAGGCCTTCGGCGATATCTTCGGCGATATCTTTGGCGGGGGAGGCAGTCGCAGCGGGGCCAACCAGGTCTTCCGTGGCGCCGACCTGCGCTACGCCATGGAAGTCACGCTGGAGCAGGCCGCCAACGGCTACGAGACCGAGATCCGCATCCCCTCGTGGGAAAACTGCGCCACCTGCAAGGGTACTGGCGCCAAAGCCGGCACCAAGCCCCAGACCTGCGGCACCTGCCACGGCCAGGGGCAGGTGCGCATGCAGCAGGGCTTCTTCTCGGTGCAGCAGACCTGTCCCACCTGCCACGGCAGTGGCAAGGTGGTGAAGGATCCGTGCGAGACCTGCGACGGCGCGGGTCGCATCAAGAAGACCAAGACGCTGCAGGTCAAGGTGCCCGCTGGCATCGATGACGGCATGCGCATCCGCTCGGCCGGCAACGGCGAGCCGGGCACCAACGGCGGCCCGGCCGGCGATCTGTATGTCGAGATCCGCATCAAGGAGCATTCGGTCTTCAAGCGTGACGGCGACGACCTGCACTGTGAAGTGCCCATCAGCATGGTCACCGCCGCACTGGGCGGCACCATCCAGGTACCCACCCTGGGCGGCAGCGCCGAGATCGAACTGCCCGAGGGCGTGCAGCCCGGCAAGGTCTTCCGCCTGCGCGGCAAGGGCATCAAGGGCATCCGTGCCCAGATGCCGGGCGACCTCTATGCCCACATCACGGTGGAAGTGCCCGTGCGCCTGACCGACAAGCAGAAGCAGATGCTGCGTGAGCTGGACCAGAGCCTGTCGGATGCCAAGCACAGCCCGCAGACCCGCAGCTGGAAGGACCGGTTGAAGGAGTTCTTCCAGTAAGTACTACAGGTGCATTATCGTAGGGGTGGTCCTTGAGGGGTCGCCCTTTTTTGTGCCCGGTTTTGCGCAGCACGCCCGTTGGCCGCACAATTAAAAGTTCAGACATTCGGTCCTCGGTGAGGGCCGCCGATGCAGGGGAGTCCGATGATCAGGTACGAACAGGATTTCTATGGATGGAGCCAGGAACAGGCAGCGTTGCTGCGTGCCGGACGGCTGGCCGAACTGGATGTGCAGAACCTGCTGGAGGAGATCGAGGAAATGGGCCGCAATGCCGAGAATGAGCTGCTGTCCCGCCTTGAAGTGCTGCTCATCCATCTGCTGAAGTGGCGTTTCCAACCGGCGAGGCGAGGGCGTAGCTGGTTGCTGTCTATCGTCGAACAGCGTCGCAAGATCGAGCGACGACTGAAGAAGAGCCCCAGCCTGAAGCACAGGCTGCCCGAGATCCTGGTCGATGCCTATGGCGACGCCCTGCTGAGCGCCGAGCGCGAGACGGGATTGGATGCCAGTGTGTTCCCGGCTGAAAGCCCGTGGACTTTCGAGCAGATCCTGGATCCTGACTTCTTGCCCGAAGGCGAGGGCGGCAACTGAATACGGCACGCGCTTTGCGCAGCACGCCCGTTGGTCGCACAATCAGGACATTCTTGACTCCAGGCGGCCATGCCTGGGGCCATTGCTGAAATTGCCATCGCCGGACGTGAGCCGGCCTTCAGGAATTGCCATGAGCCAAGCAACCAACCAACAGGAATTCGACCGTGCCAGCCAGGTGCTGGTGGGCGGCGTCAACTCGGCCGTGCGGGCCTTCCGGGCCGTGGGCGGCACGCCGCGCTTCATTCAGCGGGCCGAAGGCGCCCGCATGTGGGACGTGGAGGGCAAGGCCTACATCGATTACGTGGGCTCGTGGGGGCCGGCCATTGTTGGCCATTCGCACCCCGAGGTGCTCAAGGCCGTGCAGGCTGCCGTGGCTGAAGGCCTGTCGTTCGGTGCGCCCAATGTGCGCGAGACCGAGCTGGCGCAGAGAATCTGCGACATGTTCCCGCACGTCGAGCGGGTGCGCTTCACCAGTTCTGGCACGGAATCCACCATGTCGGCCCTGCGGCTGGCGCGGGGTTACACGGGCCGCAACCGCATCATCAAGTTCGAGGGCTGCTACCACGGCACGGCCGACAGCCTGCTGGTGAAGGCGGGCAGCGGTGCGCTGGCCTTTGGCAACCCCAGTTCGGCCGGCGTGCCCGAGGACGTGGTCAAGCACACGCTCATCGCCCGCTACAACGATCTGGACAGTGTTCGCCGTCTGTTCGAGCAGTACCCCGATGACGTGGCCTGCCTGATCGTCGAGCCCATCCCCGGCAACATGAACCTGATGGTGCCGCAGTCTGGCTTCCTGGAAGGGCTGCGCGAGCTGTGCACCCAGTACGGCGCCGTGCTGATCTTCGACGAGGTGATGTCGGGCTTTCGGGTGACGCTGACGGGCGCGCAGGGCTGGTGCGGCATCACGCCAGACCTGTCCACCTTCGGCAAGGTCATCGGCGGCGGCATGCCCGTGGGCGCCGTGGCCGGCCCGGCCCGCATCATGGAGCGCTTCGCACCGCTGGGCAATGTCTACCAGGCGGGTACGTTGTCGGGCAACCCCATTGCCATGGCGGCCGGTATCGCAACCATCGACCTGATCTCCCGCCCAGGCTTCCATGACGCGCTGAACCGCCGGATGACGCGCCTGGTGGGCGGGCTGAATGCTGCTGCGAAGAAGACCGGCGTGGCGTTCTGCGCCCGCGCCCTGGGTGGACTGGGCGGCATGTACTTCCGTGCCACGCCGCCCGTGTACTTCGAGGAAGCCACCGACCAGAACCTGGAGCAGTACAAGCGCTTCTATCACCTGATGCTGGACGGCGGTGTCTACCTGCCGCCTTCGCCGGTGGAGGCCTTCTTCCTGTCGTCGGCCCATACCGACGAGGACATTGATCAGACCGTGGCGCTGGCCGAGAAGAGCCTGGCGGCGGTGGCGTGATTGCCTGGGGCGGTGATGGAGAGACTTCCAGCCGGCGCACCGGCTGGGACCCATCAGTGCTTTGTCATATAGGCCCGTCGGGACATTCTGTTCAGGTCAGTCTGCCATAAGCTGTGTCCTGACTTCGATCGTCATACCAGTATGAAACTGTCGCTGTATTTTGCTACCAGCGCATCATGCGTGAGGAGACGCATGGGTTCAGCCAATGCCTGTGCGATCAGAATGCGATCGAACGGATCCTTGTGGTGATGGGGCAGCGTCTCCACCATCAGGGTATGCTCCGCCTGGATGGGAAGAATCCTGTAGCCCGATAGCTGGAAATACTTCAGCGCGTCGGCTGAACCGATGGGCATGTCGTCACTATTTCTACTGTGCTTGATGGCGATTTCCCACAGGCTGGCGACACTTGTCCATATCGCATGCCTTGGGTTCGCGATCAGCTCTCGGGCCTGTGCAGGGAGCCTCGGGCTGTCGTCAATGGCCCAAAGCGTGATGTGAGTGTCCAGCAGAATATTCAAGATTCTCTGTCCCCCTGGAAGAGGGCTTCGATCTCGGCGTTCTGGGCATCGATGTTGTCAGGGATCCTGAAGAGCCCTTTGGCAACGCCAATGCGCTTCTCGCTGCTGCCATGGGTGATGGGAACAAGCTTGGCTGCAGGGCGGCCGTTGCGGGATATGACGATTTCGGGCTCGTGCCCGCTCTCGACGGCCTGTACCAGGCGAGACAGAGAGGACTTGGCTTCCAACATGTTGACCATGGTCATGGGAGGGATTCCGGGTATCGTTAATGGTCTTAGTCTAGTCTGGCTAAGCGTGCCGATCAACCGTTGCATCCACCCCACCCAGGGGGCCGGGATTTTGCCCACTTCGCTCCCCATTGGCGCGAAAATGCAGGAAAGGCCAGCTCCGGCTGGCATGACGTCATCACTTCTTTCCTTTACTGCATCCATGAAGAAAGCATTCCTTCCTGCCGTTCTCTGCGCCACGTTGCTGGCCATGGCCGGCTGTGCCACCGAAAGTTCCCACGTGGTGGAAAGCCCGAAGGTGACCAGCCACGGTACGGCATACCAGGGTCAGAAGGCACCCATCTCGGTAGGCAAGTTCGACAACAAGTCCAGCTTCCAGAACGGGGTCTTTCAGGACGGCGAGGATCGGCTGGGGAATCAGTCGCGCACCATTCTGGTGGCGCACCTGCAGCAAACGGGGCGCTTCAATGTGCTGGATCGCACCAACATGAGCGAGGCGGCGCAGGAAGCGAAGATCTCCGGCCGGGCGCAGAACCTGAAAGGCGCCACATATCTGATTTCGGGAGATGTGACCGAGTTCGGCCGCAAGAATGTGGGTGATCATCAGCTCTTCGGCATTCTGGGTCGTGGCAAGAAGCAGGTGGCTTATGCCAAGGTGACGCTGAATGTGGTGGATGTGAATTCGTCCGAGGTGGTGTATTCCACGCAGGGGGCGGGTGAATACGAGCTGTCCAATCGCGAGGTGCTGGGCTTTGGCGGCACGGCGGGCTATGACGCCACGCTCAACGGCAAGGTGCTGGATCTGGCCATTCGTGAGGCGGTGAACAACCTGGTGTCGGCCATCGAGTCCGGGCACTGGACGCCGGCCAATTGAGGGGAAGGGCATGCATCAGGGCATTGGCCGGCTGACGCTGGTGGCGCTGCCGTTATGGCTGGCAGCGTGTGCCAGCTGGCCGCAGACGCTGTATCACTGGGGCAACTATCCGGACACGATTCACGCCTGGTATGACGGCACCGATGACTGGGTCGGACAGGAGCAGGCACTGCGCAAGATCATCAGCGAGGCGGCGAGCCGAGGGAAGAAGGTGGGGCCGGGGGTGCATGGCCAGCTGGGCCTGGTGCTGTCCCGCCAGGGGCGGGATGGTGAGGCGCAGGCCGAGTTCGCCGAGGAGCAGGCGCTGTATCCGGAGTCCACCACGTTCATGACGCGGCTGCAGGGTCGGCGGACGGGGAGCGTGTCGGCAACCCGTTCTGACCCGGGTGCAGGACCGGAAGGAGCTGAGGCACGGCAAAACAATGAAGGCCAGAAATCGAAAGGCGCGACATCGGGCACGCACGACAGCGGCAGGAAACGGGATGCCGTCAGCAAGCCGCAGGATGGTCGTGACATGACATCCGGGAAGGACAACGCTGCAGGAGGGCACGCAAGATGATGAAGTCATCGGTGCTGGCCGTGGCATTGTCGGCCCTGGTGTTGGCGGGCTGTGCGAACTATCGTCCGAAAGGCTACGATTATTCGGCACTGAAGCAGAGTGATCCGCGTTCAATCCTGGTGGTGATGCCCACCAGTGATTCAACGGACATTCGCGCCGAGAGCAGTGTGCTGGCGCAGGCGACAGTGCCGCTGGCCGAGCGTGGCTATTATGTCTTTCCGGTGGCCCTGGTGGACGAGATGTTCCGCCAGAACGGCCTTACCAACGGGCACGATATCCAGAAGGCCCCCATCCGCAAGCTGCGCGAGATCTTCGGTGCTGATGCAGTGATGTATCTGCACGTGGAAGAATACGGCGCCAGCTACCAGGTGGTCAGCAGCGTGACCACGGTGACGGTGAAAGGCAAGCTGGTGGACCTGAAGAATGGCAGGACGCTCTGGGAAGGGCGCGCCAGCAGCCATTCGGAGTCCGGCCATGCCAACGACGATACCATGACGGCAATAGTTTCAGCGGCGGTCGACCAGATTCTTGATGCCATCAACGACAGTGGTTACAAGATGGCCGGCTATACTGACGCGCTGCTGTTCAGCCATGGCGACCGGGGAGGGCTGCTGTACGGGCCCTCCCATCCGGAGCATGCGATGCCCTGAGCGTCATTTCGTTCGCCACCTCATGGCTCTGCCTTCGGCACCATAGCCGCTGACGCGGCCGGATCCGAACTTGTTCGGGTCCCAATCATTTTTTGCAAGCCAGGTGGTGCAGTACTTGTGGTCTGCCACGGTGCTGTCCTTCTCGTCTTTCGCGTTGACGTGCCAGCACAGGTCCACATCGTTGGCGTGCCATTGGGACTGCTCCAGCGTCAGCCAGACCGAGGCTTTCTTCTTGCTGGCCTCATCGTTCGGGGTTGCCCAGGACTGCAGGGTGCTGCCAAACGGGATCAACTGATTGTCGGTGAAGGTTCGTGCGCTGGTGCCCTGCAGTTGTGCTTCCTTGTACAGCTCGTAGGCCTGCTTGCTGTTCCGGTCAATGCCATGGAAGTCCAGGCTCAGCTGGTTGGGCAGCGTGAAGCCTTTGCTCAGGTCATGGTTCACCTGCATGGCCAACCCCACCTGCGGATAGTCCTCGTGAGGGACGCGAGGGTTCTGCTCGTCCTGATAGCTGCCTGTGGCAAAGGTGTACTGGTAGTTGCCGATGGCAGGCGAATAGCCATCGACGAACGGGGTATAGTTGTCCTTTCCGCCATCGGCATAGGCTGCGCCCGTGCTCTGGTGCATGAGGGAAATGCGCTGCGGAGCATCGCTGCTGCGGATTGCATCGGCGTAGTCGGCCAGCCTGTGCTTCATCATGTCGCGGTTCCGATCATTGGTGGAATCGAACATGGCGGCCAGCTGGGCACCGCTGATGCCGTACTGATTCACGGCCTGGGTGGCGGTCTTCAGGCTTTCGGTGGGAACGTACCGGGGCTCATTGAGGTTGTTCCAGTTCCATGTGGTGGCGGTATCCCACTGATAGCTGGTGTAGCGGTTTTCGTAGGTCAGCGCCTTGTAGACCAGAGGCTGGCCGGGTTTCCACCCTTCCGGAACTTCCCACTCGTTGCATCGGGTATGAAGAATGCCGTAGTCCGTTGCGACGCTATCCACGTCAATGCAGATGCGGAACCCTGACTTGCCCGCGGAAGCGGAGTAGAGTTTTGCCGAGGGATACGAGGTGCCGTTGCTCCAGTAGTGTTCGGCCCCGATGTCGTAGGTCTGATCGGACTGGATGGTCTGGCCGTTGGCGCTCCGCAATGTGTACTCTTTTCCCGCCAGGGTCACGATCACCTGTGCCGCGATGTCGAGCTTGAGGGGGACGGCCTGGGTGGCAGATGCCCCACGATTGGGCAGCCCCGGGGCAGATAGCCCCAGCCGGATGGTGTGGGCATCCACGGAGGTTGTGGGCGCGCCTGCCGGGTTGCGCGTGGGGCCCACGGAATCATCGATCCGGTAAGTGTAGGGAGAGCCAAGGCCTGCTTCGGTGCCATCGGCTGGCACGATGTCTTCTCGGCTCAGCATGACAGGGCCCGAGAATCTCTCGTATTTCGGGGGCTCCGTGCCGCTGCCCGAGGTGTAGTAGTGATTGGGCGGCAGCCACGCGGTCAGATCACGCCCCTGGGCGTCCTGATGGCTGGTCTGCGACAGCAACGCCTGAATCAGCACGTCCCCACGGATCTTGCTGTTTGCGATGGGCGGGGTATCGGGCGTGACGGCTTCCTTGGTGGTGCGTCCGGATGCAGTGGCATGGGGCGTCGCCGAGGAATCCTGTGTCGTGACGGTCAGATCGGTGGCGGCCTTGGTCTGCGGGCCGCCAGCATCGGTCTGGGGGGTATCCTGGCCGCCGCCGCAGGCGGCCAGCGCCAGCGTGATGGCCAGGGTCAGAGGATGCAGGGCTGTGCGTTTTTCGACGTGCATGAGTCTCTCCGCGTGATGGTCTCCGTGAAGTGTTCTTCTTGTTCTGTGGCCAGTATGGAGAGCGGTCTGCGGAGTGTCGACCGATTTAATACCGTGTGAAAGTTCTTACATTTGCGTTGAATTTATATAGGTTGCGAATCATTGTCCCATTCGGGAATTTAACGGGCCAGCAGCATCTGGATGGAAAGAGGGGTTCCCTGAATTTCAGGGAACCCCTCGGAACGGAATGGGCCGTTCAGCCAGGCTTTCGCCCGGCTGTGGCTTCACGTGGGCAGACCCGGTTTCAACGGGGCTGATGAAACGCCGTCATGGCTTACTGGCCCTTGGCCTGGGTGCTCCAGGTGGGGACACCATTTTCACTGGGCCTGTCGGTTTCGGCGTGGTAGCCCTGCGGCAGCAGGGGCTGGCCCGGCGTCCAGCCTTCGGGCACCGTCCATGTGGTGCAATACCGGCCGAATTCGCTCAGGAACACGGATACGTACCAGCACATGTCCACGGTGCGCGGGTTGGGCTGGCTCTGCTGGATGATCAGCTGTAACTGGGCCTTGGGATTGCTTGTCGAGTCGTACCAGGACTGCACGGGAATGCCGAACATGATCTGCTTGTTGGCCGCGATGGTCAGGGATTCACGGTCGCCGCTGAGCTGTTCACCCTCGTAGACCTGCGTGGCCTTCAGTTCCCAGTTGCGGCCGCGGACGTTCAGGCCGGACCAGCGGGGCAGCGTCAGGCTCTGGGCGTTGGCGTTCACGTGCATGGCCAGCGTGTTCTGCGGGTAGTTCTGGGAGCGTGTGTTGGGTACCTGTTCGCTCAGCCATGCGCCGGTGCTGAACACGTACAGGTAGTTACCGGTGGCCGGTGAATAAGTGGCCGTGTCGGTGCTGCCGTCAGCATAGGTGGTGGCCCGGCTGTCGTGGTGGAACGAGATCCGCTGCGGATCCAGGCTGGAGGCAGGCCGTTTGTAAGGAGCAAGGCTGGCCGTGGCATAGGCCGGCAGGCGCTGCATGCCCTTGCCACGGGGGGAGAAGGCATCCAGCATGGCGGCCAGCACCGCACCACTCACGCCCCGGTCATTCACGGCCTCGGTCGTGGTCTTCAGGCTCTCGGTGCTGATGTACTGCGGGGCTTTGCGGTTGCTCCAGCTCCGTTCACCGTAGCTGCCGGCCATCTCGGAGTGCAGTTTCGTGCTGAATGTCTGGGTCAGGTGCTTGAGGGGCTGACCAGCCTTCCAGCCAGCCGGCACTTCCCAGACATCACACAGGGTCTCGAATTGGGTGTATTCCGGCTTGACCTGGGCGCAGGTGGAAAACTGGTTGGCGCTGTCGCCGGGTTGGCCGAAGACCGATGCCTGGGAGGAGATGTCCGGCTTGGGGCTTTCCCATTCATGCTTCCATCTTTCCAGGTCGTAGACTTCGTTGGGTTGAATCGTCGTGACCGTCTTGGCGACCAGAGCCTCCCGGGTGGTGCTTGGGGGTTCGTACTGATCCTGAGCAGCGCTTGAGGGGGTGAGCTCGATCTGAGCCTGGGTGCCGATCTCCAGAGCACCAGCGGCGGCCTGGGCTGCACCGGTGCCGCCATTGGGCAGGCCTGCGGCAGACAGGCCGAAGCGCAGCGTCTGGCTGGTGATGTTCAGCTTCAATGGATCATTGATGAGCCGGATAGGCCCCTGACTGATCTCGAACTGATAGTAGTGGCGACCCAGAGCAGCAGTGCCTGCGTCGGTGGGACGGATGTCCTGGCTGGCCAGCACCACGGGGGCAACAGACGGCTCGCTGCCTTGTTGACCGGCACCGCCCAGGGAGCCCCAGGTGTAGGTCTCGGGTGAGAGCCAGGCGGTCTGCGGGTTGTTCTGGGCGTCAAGGCGTGCCGTGCGCGACAGCAGTGCCTGGATAAGCACGTCGCCTCGCAGCATCTTCCGGTTTTCCGAGAGGGGCGGGGTGTCGGCGGTGGCCACGGCCTTGGTGGCTCGACCCGAAGCGGATGTCCGGTCAGTTGCCGGCGTGTCGGAGGTGTCCAGCGTGGTGGCCGGCAGGCCGGTATCGGCCTTGGTCTGCGGACCGGGGGCGGTGGTCTGGGGTGTGTCCTGGTTGCCGCCGCAGGCGGCCAGCGCCAGGGTCACGGCCAGGGCCAGGGGATGCAGGGCGTGGCGTGTGTTGATGCTCATGGGTTCTTCCTCATGAAATGTCTCCGTGGGGATCGTGTTGTGCAGAGCATTATGAATATCGACACGATGACCGTCGACAAATCTAACATTAGCTAGAAATTCTTACGTTTTGGTCGTAAGTGTTTCTTTATCGATTTCCGGAGATGCGACGGCCGCAAGGGCCGTTCATAGGATCCCTGGCGGGCCAGGGGTCATGAAGCCCGGTGGGTGGGCCGGATGCCGGCTACACTGTGTCCGGGAGGTTCACGGCAGGCGTGGGCCGGCAGGGGCCGGCGCGATCTGCAACCAGAGAGCATGAGCAAGCCAGACTATCCGGTGACGACGGCGGTGCGTTTCCTGCGCGAGCACCATATCGATTTCGAGCCGCACCTGTATCCGTATGTGGAGCACGGCGGCACGGCGCATTCGGCCGAGAGTCTGGGGGTGCCCGAGCATCAGGTCATCAAGACCATCGTGCTGGAGAACGAGCAGAAGAAAGGGCTGATCGTGCTGATGCACGGTGATCGCCAGATTTCCACGCGCAACCTGGCGCGCGAGCTGGGCATGAAGCACATCGAGCCGGCAGACCCGAAGCAGGCCAACAAGTGGACGGGCTATCTGGTGGGAGGCACCAGCCCGTTCGGCACGAAGACGCAGCTGCCGGTGTATGTGGAGCGCACGATCCTTGAGCTGCCGGTGATCTACATCAACGGCGGCAAGCGTGGCTTTCTGGTGGCCATTTCGCCGGCCGGGCTGCAGGCGCTGGAGGCCCAGCCGGTGAGCGTGGCGACGGAAGGGTGAGGCAGGCGGCGGGCTGCCGGGCGAGGGGCTCGGCAGTGTCCCGGGGGTGCGCCTTCAGGCTTTCGATCGGGTGTTGATCTCGATGTGGCCGGTGAGCGTCCTGTGCACGGGGCAGCGATCGGCGATTTCCAGCACGCGCTGGCGCTCTGCGTCAGTGAGGTTACCCGCCAGGGTGATCTCCCGCTCAAGGATATCGACGACCTCATCGGCGGCTGCGCCGTTCGGTGCGTCCGATGCCTGTGGGGCTGCGGGCCGGGTGATGCGTCGATGGTGCAGCTCCACCTTCACGTCATCCAGCTGCAGGCTCTTGCGGTTGGCGTACATGCGGATGGTCATGGAGGTGCAGGTGCCCAGGGCCGAGAGCAGCAGCGTGTAGGGGTCGGGACCCAGGTTGGTGCCGCCCATGGCTTCGGGCTCGTCGGCCACCAGGGTATGGCGACCGGCCTGCAGGCCACGCAGGAACTGGTGGCTCAGTTCGGTGACAAGGACATGGCCGGGGGCCAGGTCGGGTTTGACAGGAACGACCGGGACCTTGGGTTCGGGGCTGCTGGACTGGGCGGCAGGGTCCAGGTAGCGCGATGCCCAGGCGACGATGCAGCTGGCGACGTATTCGGCGTCTTCGGCACGCGAGAGCAGGTGGTCGGCGCCGTCCAGCGAGATGAAGCTCTTGGGGTGACGGGCGGCTTCGTAGATTTTCTGGGCCTGCTCGATGGCGACCGTGGCGTCTTGCGGCGAGTGAAAGACCAGCAGGGCCTTGCCCAGACGGGCGATGCGGCTGGCTTGGTCGTGGCCGGCCACGTCTTCCAGGAACTGGCGCTTGATGGTGAACTGGCGACCGGCCAGCGAGACGGCGGATTCGCCGTGTGCGCGGATGGCATCCAGATCCTTGCGGAACTGCCGCAGGACGTGGCTGGGCTCGGCCGGTGCGGCGATGGTGGTGACGGCGCGGGCTTCGGGAATGCCCTGGGCTGCGGCCAGCACGGCAGCACCGCCCAGGCTGTGGCCGATCAGCAGGGCCGGCGCCTGGTATTCGCGCCGCAGGAAGTCGGCGGCGGCCAGCAGGTCGGTGACGTTGGAGGTGAAGTTGCTGTCGGCAAAGTCGCCCTCACTGGCGCCCAGGCCGGTGAAGTCGAAGCGCATCACGGCCACGCCGCGTGCCTGCAGGGCGCGGCTGATGCGGGCAGCGGCCTTGACGTCCTTGCCGCAGGTGAAGCAGTGGGCGAAGAGGGCGAAGGCGCAGGGGTTGTCGGGCAGATCCAGGACACCCGCCAGTTCCTGGCCGCTGGCGTTCTGGAAGGTGATGTGTTTCTTGGTCATGGTGTGAGGGGCCGGGCTGACTGCCGGCATGATGGGGCGGATCAATCCGGCCCGAAGGATCTTGTTGGGGGATAAAGGAAGGAACTCTGACTTGAAGCGCATTCTGACGGGCAGGCGCAGCTTCCTGGCGCCTGGGCCGTCGATCGGCGGTTGCCGTGGCGCTCAGCGGGTGATGATGTTGCCGCCAGCGCCCGAGCTGCCACCGTACCCGCCCGGCCCGGCGGAGTAGTCCGGCGGCATGGGGGGCAGGCCGGCTTTCTGGCGCACGGCATTCACGTAGGCGTTGCCATCCAGCGGGCGGCCGTGCCGCTGCGATTGCCACAGGGCCTCGACCAGGCACTCCTGGACGACGTGAGCGGCGTCGTGGGCACTGCCCAGCTTCGCCTCCAGCACGTCCATGGCCTGGCGGATGCCGCGGGGCTGGTCGATGCCGCGCTGCTCGCTGATGGCCAGGTGCAGCGACAGGTGCAGGAAGGGGTTGCTGCGGCCGGCTTCGGGGCTGTAGTCGGCTTCCAGCGCCCGATCCAGGTCAGCCAGCTCGTCGTGATATTCAGGGTGCTGGCCGATCCATTGCAGGGCGACCATCTCCAGGGGCTCCAGCGGGGTGCCCTGCTGGTGTTTCTTCCAGACGGTGCAGAAGTAGCGGCGCACGTCGGCGACGGAGGGATTGAAGAGCATGGGCGTAAGGAAAGGGCCGGTCAGGTGTTACGGAGGTTATGGCAGGCGCAGAGAGGGATGGTGGGGCATGGCGCGGACAGGGGCCAGCGTGGGCAGGGCCCGCCGGTGCTTCATGCTTTGGTGCGTGGGGCTCGGTCCAGCGCCGACTTGCGGGGCGGGGGCAGCGTCTTGGGCTTGTAGGGGCAGAGGTCCGTGATGGGGCAGCGCCAGCACTCGGGCGTGCGCGCCTTGCAGATGTAGCGGCCGTGCAGGATGAGCCAGTGGTGGGCGTTCTGGCGGTAATCCTTGGGCACGACTTTCAGCAGCTTCTGCTCGACTTCCTCGACATTCTTGCCCGGGGCCAGGCCGGTACGGTTGGAGACCCGGAAGATGTGGGTGTCCACGGCGATGGTGGGGTGGCCGAAGGCAACGTTCAGGACGACGTTGGCGGTCTTGCGGCCGACGCCAGGCAGGGCTTCGAGGGCGGCGCGGTCATCGGGCACTTCACCGCCATGCTGGTCGATGAGGATCTGGCTCATGGCCAGCAGGTTCTTCGCCTTGTTGCGGAAGAGCCCGATGGTGCGGATGGCTTCGGTGATGTTCTCCAGCCCCAGGGCGACCATGGCCTGCGGGGTAGGGGCCAGGGGAAAGAGCCGTCGGGTGACGATGTTGACGCTCTTGTCGGTGGCCTGGGCCGAGAGCAGCACGGCGGCCAGCAGCTGATAGGGGCTGCCGTATTCCAGTTCGGACTGGGGATCGGGGTTGGCGGCGGCCAGACGCCGGAACATCTCCTGGCGGTTCGCGGGGCTCATGCGGTGGGTTTTGGGCGGGGCATCCGGATGCGGGCACGGATGGCCGCCAGGCGGCGAGCCTTTTCGTCGGTGTCGACCAGGGCGACGTTGGGATCGCGGAGCATGGTGTCTGCGGTGCCTGGTGCAGGCTGTCCGGTCGTGGGGGATTCTGCCTGGGCGCCGGCATGGTCGGTGGTGATGTCGGCAGTGCCGTTCCCGGCGGAGACATCTTCTGCGGAATGCGGGTTGGTGGCGTGTGTGGCCTTCAGCCGCTGGTTACGGCGCTGGTGGTGTCGGCGGCTGTGCTGGGCATCGGACGCCTGCCAGGGGCCGGCCAGAGGCACCCGTGCGATGCAGTCGGTGGGGCAGGGCGGCAGGCACAGTTCGCAGCCGGTACAGCGGTCGGTCAGCACCTGATGCTGAAAGCGCGGGGCGCCCACGATGGCGTCGACCGGACAGGCCAGGATGCACTTGGTACAGCCGATGCAGTGCAGGGGGTCGATACGGACCACATGCCGCACGGGCATGGGCTCCAGGTCTGCGGCCAGCGGCACGACCGGCTGGTCGAGCAGTTTGGCCAGGGCCTGGATGGTGGCGTCGGTGCCCGGCGGGCAGCGATCGATGGCGGCCTCGCCCCGGGCGATGGCGCCGGCATAGGCATGGCAGTCATCGTAGCCGCAGCGCCGGCACTGGGTCTGGGGCAGCAGCCGGTCGATGGCGTCGACCAGGGCCACGGCGGTCATTGGCTGAAGGGATGGGGCCATGGTCCGATTGTAGTGGTCATGGGTGGGCAATCCTTGACAGACCGTGTGTTGCAAAAAACACGATTTCCCCTTGCCTGGGCGTTGGCAATATCCCTAGGGATCCTCTGAACAAGTCCACGCGGCCGTCGCATCCCCGTAACGGGCGC